>NZ_JBHSUL010000030.1:0-757 GCF_042660675.1 Marinilactibacillus sp. GCM10026970 | reverse complement strand
TGCATCGTGGAGGTAGAGCGACTGTTTGGACTAGGGGCCCTTATCGGGTTACCGAATCCTGATAAACTCCGAATGCCACTGTATGTAGATCCGGGAGTCACACTGCGAGTGATAAGATCCGTAGTGGAAAGGGAAACAGCCCAGACCGTCGGTTAAGGTCCCAAAATTCTTGTTAAGTGGAAAAGGATGTGGGACTGCTCAGACAACTAGGATGTTGGCTTAGAAGCAGCCATCATTTAAAGAGTGCGTAATAGCTCACTAGTCGAGTGGTCCTGCGCCGAAAATTTACCGGGGCTAAACAAGATACCGAAACCACGGATAGAACCTTATGGTTCTATGGTAGGAGAGCGTTCTAAGGGCATTGAAGCAAGATCGTGAGGACTTGTGGAGCGCTTAGAAGTGAGAATGCCGGTATGAGTAGCGAAACACGGGTGAGAATCCCGTGCACCGAATGACTAAGGTTTCCTGGGGAAGGCTCGTCCTCCCAGGGTTAGTCGGGACCTAAGCCGAGGCCGATAGGCGTAGGCGATGGACAACAGGTAGAGATTCCTGTACCAGTCTGCTTTGTTTGAACAATGGAGGGACGCAGAAGGCTAAGATAAGCGCGCTGTTGGATATGCGCGCCCAAGCAATAAGTCTTGATATGAGTCAAATGCTTATATCTATACGGACAAGTTGTGATGGGGAGGGAAATTATAGTACCGAAGTATCTGATGTCACACTGTCAAGAAAAGCTTCTAGTTAGAAGTAGGCTGCC
>NZ_JBHSUL010000028.1:0-722 GCF_042660675.1 Marinilactibacillus sp. GCM10026970 | reverse complement strand
TAAAAGGGCTTTGACTACTTGTAAGCACACGGTTTCAGGTGCTGTTTCACTCCCCTTCCGGGGTTCTTTTCACCTTTCCCTCACGGTACTGGTTCACTATCGGTCACTAGGAAGTATTTAGGCTTGGGAGATGGTCCTCCCGGATTCCGACGGAATTTCTCGTGTTCCGCCGTACTCAGGATACCAGCTAGGTAAGATCAGATGTCGTATACGGGGCTTTCACCCTGTCTCGCGAACCATTCCAGGTTCTTCTACTATCTTTACTCGTCCATATCGCCGGTCCTACAACCCCAAAGAGCAAGCTCTTTGGTTTGGCCTCTTCCCGTTTCGCTCGCCGCTACTCAGGGAATCGCATTTGCTTTCTCTTCCTGCAGGTACTTAGATGTTTCAGTTCCCCACGTCTACCTTCTTCTCAGCTATGTATTCACTGAAAAGATATCACCCTATGACTGGTGATGGGTTCCCCCATTCGGAAATCTTTGGATCAAAGCTCACTTACAGCTCCCCAAAGCATATCGGTGTTCGTCCCGTCCTTCATCGGCTCCTAGTGCCAAGGCATCCACCGTGCGCCCTTGTTCACTTAACCTTGCGGTTAAGAGTATGATATAAATTAGCGATGAGAGTTCTATTCAAGGAACAAAACTTTCTCAATTTGTTAATCTCGGTGTTGTTTCTTAACATGTTTGTTATTAATTCAACTATCCAGTTTTCAAAGAACAAAG
>NZ_JBHSUL010000027.1:0-327255 GCF_042660675.1 Marinilactibacillus sp. GCM10026970 | reverse complement strand
ACCACAAAACGGGGTTAAGAGTATGAAGGTGTTGGATCAAAACATGTGCGTGAACAGTCAACTATCTAGTTTTCAGAGAACGGAGTTCTCTTATAAAAAGAAAAGAGTCATTGTGCGGTAATGATGGCGGGAAGGATCCACCTGTTCCCATTCCGAACACAGCCGTTAAGCTTCCCAGCGCCGAGGATAGTGAGGGGTTTCCCCTTGTGAAAGCAGGACGTTGCCGTGCAAGGCTTTTTTTTCTTTAAAGGAGGTTTAGCTCAGTTGGGAGAGCATCTGCCTTACAAGCAGAGGGTCAGCGGTTCGAGCCCGTTAACCTCCATTTTTTTGAGCCGTTAGCTCAGTCGGTAGAGCATCTGACTTTTAATCAGAGGGTCGCAGGTTCGAACCCTGCACGGCTCATCTCAATAGATATGATACAAATAGATTAGTTAAAGCCAATGTATAATTATGATGCAATGGCTTTTTTTGTTTACTCTATTTGCTGTAACTTTACTGAGAAAAGAGTGGATATTTAATTATTCTGTTCAAGAAAAATAGCAATGGTGACAAGAGTTCTTGCTCTTTTAAAATTCATGTAACACTGGTATAATGTGTTTAGTCAAAGTTAGTCAAAGAAAGAAATTGGTTTGAAAAGGAGGATATTGAAACGTAGTTTATTGATCACTATAGCTATTAGTGAAAGGTAACAATCGTTTTGATAATGATTCAACATGGAAAATCAAAACATGTCAGATATTATAGAAGCTTATTTGAAAAAAGTTTTGAAGCAGCAAGAAAAAGTTGAAATCAGACGTAGTGAGATCGCACAATTGTTTGATTGCGTTCCTTCTCAGATAAATTATGTAATCAATACAAGATTCACAATCCAGCAAGGCTATCTCGTTGAAAGTAAACGCGGAGGTGGCGGATACATTCGGATTATCAAAGTTCGTTTGCTTGATGAGTCTGATTTAATGGATACGATGATTGAAATAATTGGGAAGAGTATCTCTGAAAGAGATGCACAATCCATTGTACAAACGTTGTACGAGGATGATATCATATCCAAAAGAGAAGCGAAGTTAATGCTAGTAGCTGTTGACAAAACATTGTATACTGGAGACCGAATAATTGATAATCAGATTAGAGCTAATTTGTTGAAAAGTATGATCGCAAATTTGAAGTATGAAGAGCCAAGAGAATAGAAGGGCGGATTAAATTTTATGAATGAGTTATTTACGGATAAGGCCAAAAAAGCCTTGTTAATTGCACAAGAAGAAGCGAAGGGATTCCGCCACCGTACTGTAGGAACTGAACACATCCTATTAGGCTTGGTAATGGAAACTGAAGGAATCGCTGGAAAAACTTTAAGACAATTGTCCCTTTCAGAAGAAGAAGTAAAAGAAGAAATCGAACATTTTACAAGTTATGGACCGGGTAAGGCACTACCTTCTAGTGCGGTACTACCGTACTCTCCTAGAGCGCGTCAAGTCATTAAGTATGCTACTGATGAAGCGAGAAGAATGCAACGTCCGCAAGTTGGAACAGAACATCTACTTTTAGGACTTTTAAGAGATGATGATATTCTTTCTTCTAAAATTATGAATAATCTAGATATCAACTTATCTAAAACAAGACAAATGGTATTGAAAAAACTAGGTGTTCAAGAGAATAAAGGAAGAAATGGATTCAAAGGTCGTAGAGCAGCAAAAGGCCCGAAATCTGTAGAAGGAACACCTACGCTAGATTCTTTAGCTCGTAATTTGACGCAGGCAGCAAGAGAAGACCGTCTGGATCCAATTATCGGAAGAAACAAAGAAGTTCGTAGAATTATTCAAATTTTGAGTAGACGTACAAAAAATAACCCTGTACTAGTAGGGGATCCTGGTGTCGGTAAAACGGCAATTGCTGAAGGGCTTGCGCAAAAAATCGTTGCGGGAGAAGTACCTCCTGTATTGAGAAACAAACGATTGATGACATTAGATATGGGTTCTCTTGTTGCAGGAACTAAATACCGTGGAGAATTTGAAGAGCGTATGAAAAAAATCATTGATGAGATTTATGAAGATGGAGAAGTTATCTTGTTTATCGATGAATTGCATACGTTAATAGGCGCCGGTGGAGCTGAAGGCGCGATAGATGCATCTAATATCTTAAAACCGGCATTAGCTAGAGGTGAGTTGCAAACAATTGGTGCAACGACGCTTGATGAGTACCAAAAGCATATTGAAAAAGATGCTGCACTTGAACGCCGTTTTGCATCTGTGCAAGTAGATCCGCCATCAGAGATTGAAGCGGAAGCGATCCTAATGGGATTGAGAGAACGTTATGAGGAACATCATGGTGTATCGATAAAAGATGATGCTGTGCATGCAGCTGTACACTTCTCAACACGGTATATTACTTCAAGACAATTACCTGATAAAGCGATTGACTTGATGGATGAGTCAGCTTCCAAAGTCCGTATAGATGCTAGTGATCAACCAACAACGATGTCTAAAGCAAATCAAAAATTGGAAGATCTGACTAGAATGAAAGAAGAAGCTATACAAGATCAGAACTTTGAAAGAGCAGCACAAATTCGAGAAAAAGAGATGAAACAACGTAAGCGTATTGAGACACTTGTTCAAAATGAACAGACTTCGGATGAAGATCAACTTGAAGTAACAGCTAAAGATATCGCCGAAGTTGTTTCTCAATGGACAGGTATTCCTATCCAGCAAATGGAGCAAAAAGAATCTGATCGATTACTCAATCTGGAAAAAGTACTACATGAACGCGTTGTAGGACAAGAGAAGGCTGTTGTAGCGGTCTCCAAAGCAATCAGACGCGCTAGAAGTGGATTGAAAGATCCAAATAGACCAATTGGTTCGTTTGTGTTCTTAGGACCTACTGGAGTCGGTAAGACTGAACTGGCAAAATCTTTAGCTGAAGCTATGTTTGGTAGTGAGGATTCTCTGATTCGAGTAGATATGTCAGAATATATGGAAAAATACAGTACAAGCAGACTAGTAGGATCTCCTCCTGGCTATGTAGGATATGATGAAGGTGGACAACTGACAGAGAAAATTCGTCAGAAACCATATTCTGTCATTTTACTAGACGAAGTGGAAAAAGCGCACCCAGATGTATTTAATATTTTACTACAAGTACTGGATGATGGTTTATTAACTGACGGAAAAGGTCGTCAGGTCGATTTTAAAAATACCATTATTATCATGACATCCAACCTTGGTGCAACTGCGTTGAGAGATGAAAAATCAGTAGGCTTCGGAGCTGTTGACAAAAGATTCGATCATACAGCGATGGAAAAGAAAATTCGCGAAGAGTTAAAAAATGCTTTCCGCCCAGAATTCTTGAACCGAGTAGATGATACCATCGTATTCGAATCACTTAAAAAAGAAGAACTACGTGAAATTGTTAAATTGCTTACTCAAAACATTGTTAAAAGAATGGATGAACTGGGTATCACTCTTAAAATTACTTCATCAGCAATGGATGTTATTGCTAAAGAAGGATTTGATCCTGAGTATGGTGCTAGACCTTTACGAAGAGCTATTCAATCTAAAATTGAAGACAAACTAAGTGAAGAATTACTATCAGGTAATATTGTTTTAGGAGATAAACTGACGATTGGTGCTTCTAAAGGTGAAATTACACTGAAGATAAAAAATCAATCTAGTGATAAAGACACAAAAGAAGCGATTACAGTTAAAAATCGTTAATAAGAAAAAGATCAGCTGAAAAATAAGCTGATCTTTTTTTATAATCAAAAGTAGCAAGCCCTATTATTTGTCTGCTTTAATTGATGATGATATAGTTCTTTGTGTACAACACTATCATAAAAGGAGATGTTTATTTTTATGTTCATGCACAGTAAAAAATTACAATATCCTGCAAAACCAGATCGTCCGGATCCAATTATGGCAAGAAGACTCCAAGAGATTCTCGGTGGGCAATGGGGCGAAATGTCCGTTATGAATATGTACTTGTTCCAAGGTTGGAATGCACGTGGAAATGAAAAATATAAAGACTTATTATTAGACACAGCAACAGAAGAAATCGGACACGTTGAAATGATTGCAACAATGATTTCACACCTTCTTGAAGGCGCACCACTTTCTGCACAAGAAGAAGCTGTTAAGGATCCTGCAACTGCTGCAATTATGGGTGGAATGAATCCACAACACGCTATTGTATCTGGACTTGGAGCAGCTCCAAGAGATTCCAACGGTAATCCATGGACTTCTAATTATATCGTTTCCAGTGGTAACCTGTTAGCAGATATGAGAATGAACGTAACAGCTGAATCACAAGGTAGACTACAAGTTGCGAGACTTTATGAAATGACAGATGACAAAGGAATCAAAGATATGCTAGGTTTCCTACTTGCTCGTGATACACAACACCAACTTCAGTGGATTGAAGCGATCAAAGAACTTGAAGGAAAAGAAGGTATTGTAGTACCTGGACAAGTTCCTGAAAGTTATGAAGTCAGTGATGTTTCGCATATTCTTTACAACTTCTCAGAAGGTGAAGATAGCAAGAAAGTCGTAGACGGTAAAAAAGCTTTAGATGGAAAAGAATTTAAGTACGGCGAAAAACCAGAAGCAATGGGAGAAAAACCAATGCTGAAACCTGTAAGCAAAGACGTGTACAATACACCACCAAGTGACTTACTTTAATGAGTTAAAAAGCATATCTTTAGTTAAATAACAAGTTTTCTGTTATCCTGTATATAACAGTTCGAGGAAGGATGACACATTTTATGAAAAATATGGACAATTCAAACAAGGGTATTTTCTTAGGAATCGGTCTTGCCGTTTTAGTGGGTGTCGCAGCATTTGTATTTTCTTCTGAAGATGCAATGGAAAAAACACAATCTGCTGTAAACCGCCAGAAAGCAAAACATTTATTCAAAAACAAAATGCATGGTGGGAAAAAATCTTCTAAAGTTGTTGATAAATTATCAGATAAAGAAATCAATAGCTTGATGGGAACAGTCAGTAAAGTTAAAGATATTGAAAATAGCTTATCTGACGTGTCATCTGACTTCAAAGATTTTTTCAATGATAAAGTGAAAGATGCAAAAAAAGCCATAAAATAAAATAAAAGACCGTACAGTTGTTTCTGCTGTACGGTCTTTTATATGGAATAAATACTTAAAGGGTCAGCAGATAACAAAGCGCTAACTCATCGATTTGTTTTAAAGCTAGACCAGTTAACTCGTGGAATCGTTCGATTCTATATTGAAGTGTATTCCTATGAACGAAAAGTGATTTAGCGGCCATACTGACATTACCTTGATTTTCCCATAAGGCACGAATCAATTCTTTAGCATCTTCTATAAGATCAATTTTTTCTTTTAAGGCTTGGATGAGATGACTTTTACTAAGTGCACTCTCCGTAAAGTAATGAAGCGATACATCGGTCAACGAACCCATACGTCCATTAAAATGAGGGGCTTCTTGTTGAAAAATCATACGTTCTTCTTGAAAAAGCTGACGAAGTTCCAATATAGGGTCCCAATATTGGCCTACATAACAGATTGTTTTTAATGAGAAATCGTCTTCAAGAGTCTGTAAAGTACCTTCGATCTCATCATTATCTAAAATAGCTGCTTCAACAGGTTGTATGATGGTGTATAAGTCGTCTGACCAGAAGAAACTGTCAATAAGCGGTTCAAATAGAGTCTTGGCAGATTCGGACCACAAAGTAGGATCAAATTGACTATCTTTTTTTTCAAGTTTAAGTTGAATCATTCTAATTTTACCGGTAGTTTTAGGAATGCCTTTTCGCTTACCAATCAAATACTCATACCAATGAGAAGTTTGATGTTGAGTAAAGGAAGACTCCTGATTCTGATAAAACATCGTCAATAAATCGATTTCATTTTTCGAAAGCCCAGATTTAGGTATTTGAATCCATTTGTTTTTATAAGGTAAAGATAGTAAATTTTGTTTAATCGTTGCGGTATCCACTAAAGTGGCTTCAGGATAAAGCATTTTTAAATTTGAAAACTTCACAATTGGTCCTCCAGATGATGATGTGATTAAATTCATTTTAACACTGTTCAGGAGAATAAGAAACTACGGTATAATGTAGAAAAGGCATAGGAGATAGTCGATGGATCAATATGAAAAAGAACGATGGATGCAAGAAGCAATTGCTGAAGCAAGGAAAGCTGAAGCTATAGGAGAAGTCCCAATTGGCGCAGTAGTGGTTCATAAGGGAAAAATTATTGGTAGAGGTCATAATTTGAGAGAAACCTCACGGAATGCTACAACCCATGCTGAAATGATTGCGATACAAGAAGCTAATCAGCACTTAGACAACTGGAGACTTGAAAATTGTCAGCTGTTTGTAACGCTTGAACCATGTGCTATGTGCAGTGGAGCGGTTTTACTTTCTAGAATTGGGGAAGTGTATTACGGACCGGGAGATCTTAAAGGTGGGACGGCAGGTACTTTAATGAATTTGCTGGATGACTCCAAAATGAATCATAGAGCAACTGTTGAAAGTGGTATCCTTGAAGAAGAATGTAAGGCGCTACTGACTGATTTTTTCAGATCTTTAAGAGAAAAGAAAAAAAGGTTGAAACAAGCACGTATCGAGATAGAGGCACAAAAAATCGAATCCGTTGATTCAGAAAAAGACTCTCCTTAGAAAGGAAAGTCTTTTTTTTATTTAGACATTTGATCGTTCTTTTCAACCATTTGATCAACAGAGGTGATTATGGAAGAAGAAAAGTCTGATTGTAAAAGGGATAATATACCATCTATTGTGATGCCACCTGGGGAAGAAACCTGATCAATCAGTGTCCAAGGTGTATCCTCAGATTCTAAAACAGTTTTTCCACTACCTAATACAGCCTGAGCAGCAATCATCGTAGCCTTGTCTTTTGGAAGCCCATATTTTACAGCAGCGCGAGCCAAAGTATCTATAAACATAAAAACTAGTGCGGGAGAGCTTCCAGCAATTGCAATAAAAGCACCTAACTGAGACTCAGGTAAAACAACAGTTTCTCCTACTGCTGAAAATATTTTCTTTGATTGCTCCAGTTGATCAACAGTTAAATCATTTTGTTCAATGATTGCGGTTATGCCTTCGCCTACTTGAGCATTTAAATTCGGCATTGTTCGAACAAATGCTGATCCACTCAAAAGGTGATTTAATTGAGCATTCGTGATACCAGCAACCACTGAAATAATGAATGGTTTATTCTGCTGATCGATTTCATTCAACACGGTTTCTACTTGATAAGGTTTCACAGCTAAGATAATCACTTCTGACTGATCCCAGACGTTTTGGTTGTTAGAATAACCTTTTATATTAAAACGGTCTTCCAGTTGTTTTCTTTTGGACTCTGTTTTATTTGAAAATAAAAGGTCTTCTGGTTTTGCTAGGTGATTTTTGAGTAGTCCGGTAGCGATAGCTTGTGCCATATTTCCAAATCCAATAAATCCTATTTTCATAATTAAGCCTTCTTTCTTACATAGTAGTTAAAGTATAGCATATCAGATATCACGGAAAGTAGAGGTGAAAACAAAAGAAAATATATAGATTAAATTAATTTAATGATTATGGTTGACTTATCTGATAGTACCCTTTATGATTGTCATAATATAAAAAAGAGAGGAGATGGACAGGAATGAATTTTAAAAAAGTAAAATCACTTAAAGCTTTTTCTGGTTCATCTATTCTCTTATTAGTCAGCCCATAAACAGGATTCTATTGTCATAATAGAGTCCTATTTCGTATTTTGAATGGGCTCGCGGTAAAGTGCACAATCGCCGGCCTATTTAAAATATAGGCTGGCTTTTTTATATAAAATTAAAGATCTGTAAAAAAAGAAAGGGGATAGGTCAAATGAAACAGTATATAAAGAATAACGTATTGAAGGTATCATCGGGAGTTGCGAATGCCATTTTTGTAACAATAGGAATCGGCTTTTTATTTGGAACGTTAGGAGATATGTTTAATTTACCTATTCTAGTGACTATAGGAAGTTTTACACGCGTACTTCTTGCACCGGCTTTGGGTGCAGGGATCGCCTTCAATATGCAAGCGAATAGTTTAACACTATTTTCGGCAATGGCTGCTTCAACCATCGGTGGTGGAGCGCTGACAGCTACAGATGCCGGGTTCACAATTGTAGGGGGAGATCCAATCGGTGCGTTGATTGCCGGGGTCATTGCAACTTGGATCGGTAAAAAACTAACAGGCACCTCCCCGCTAGATATGATGTCAATCCCGACATTGTCTTTACTGGGTGGTGGTATAGCGGGAATAGGTCTCGCTCAGGTCATCCAACCCATATTACTGGCCGTTAGTGAAACTGTATCAGGGGCAGTAGCTGGAAGTCCGGTGATTGGTTCGTCTGTAATGGCTGTCTTATTCGGTCTATTCCTGATGTCACCACTATCTTCAGCAGCCTTGTCTATAGCACTGGCACTTAGCCCAATGGCGAGTGGAGCGATGCTGATTGGAACAACTGCACAATACTTCGTATTCTCGATTCTTTCAATGAAAGAGAATAACTTAGGTGGTTATATCGCTCAAGGATTGTGTACACCAAAGGTACAATTACCCAATATCATCAAGAATCCTAAAATACTCATTGGACCCACGATTGCTTCGGCTATATGTGGCCCCATTGCAACAGTACTTTTTGGATTTGAAACTATTCCTGAAATGGGTGGTGTTGGCTTTGCGGCCGGCGTAGCACCACTATGGGTAATCAACAATTCAGGTCTACAAGTATTTGGTGTATACTTATTATGTGGAGCCATTTTGCCTATCGTGATTACGCTGTTCGTGAATAAACTATTGTATTCTGCATCAGCTATAAAAGTTGGAGATATGGCGCTAGAAGTCAGTTAAGGATTATTAATTTATTAAAGAATAGGGGAAACAAGTTCATGACAGAAGCATTAAGACCAGAAACGATTAAATGGGAAGAGTTAGGATTCTCATACATCAAAACAGATTACCGATTTATCTCTCACTACAAAGAAGGTGCATGGGATGAGGGGGCATTAACAAAAGACAATCAACTTCACATCTCAGAAGGATCGACAGCACTCCATTATGGACAACAATGCTTTGAGGGGTTAAAAGCATATCGAACAGCTGATGGATCCATTCAGTTATTTCGCCCATATGAAAATGCTAAGCGGATGAAGATGAGTTGCGAGCGACTACTCATGCCTGTTTTTCCAGAAGATAAATTTGTAGAAGCTGTTAAAAAAGTCGTTAAAGCTAATGAAGCTTGGGTTCCTCCATATGGTACAGGAAGTTCTCTTTACATTCGTCCTTACATCATAGGTACAGGAGATAATATTGGTGTTAAACCTGCAGATGAATATATCTTTTCTGCATTTGTTATGCCGGTTGGCCCTTATTTTAAAGGTGGATTGAAACCAACGAATTTCTTGGTAACCGATTACGATCGTGCTGCACCAAAAGGAACAGGAGCAGCCAAAGTTGGAGGGAACTACGCAGGCAGCTTACTGCCAGGAAAAGAAGCCAAAGAACGTAGCTTCAGTGATGCTGTATATCTAGATCCTGAGACGCATACTAAAATAGAAGAAGTAGGCGCAGCAAACTTTTTCGGAGTTACAAATGATGATTTGTTTATTACACCGAAGTCTTCTTCTATTTTACCGAGTATTACAAAATATTCTTTGCTTTGGTTAGCGGAGAATCGTCTGAACATGAAAGTTTCTGAAGGAGACGTTTACGTTGATCAACTTGATCAGTTCAAAGAAGCCGGAGCTTGTGGAACAGCTGCAGTCATTGCACCAATCGGTGGTCTTCAAATTAAAGATGATTTCCATGTGTTTTATTCTGAAACAGAAGTAGGACCAGTAACAAAACGTTTGTACAATGAACTCGTTGGAATTCAAACTGGAGATATAGAAGCACCTGAAGGCTGGATAGAAAAAGTATCATAGTAAAGATTAAAAAGACTTGGTCCATCGGGATCAAGTCTTTTTTCATAACGACTGGAAATATCGATGATGAATGTTGAAGTTCTTAACCGGATCAGAAATAGTATTATCAAGAAAGTATGAATTTTTTATGAAATTTCGTCCTTTAGACGGATGCATTAAGAAAGAAACAATAGTACAATGAATTCAGAGTCCGGGGAACAATGCTGGATAATCATACATAAAAAAATAGGAAAGGAAGGATAAAATGCTAGAAGTTCATAATCTTCGAAAGACTTTCGGAGACGTAACAGCCGTTGATAATATCGGATTCAAAATCGATAAAGGCGAAATCATGGGGTTAATTGGTCAAAACGGAGCGGGAAAAACAACAACGTTTCGTATGATACTAGATCTACTTACTCCAGATCAAGGGGAAGTTCTATGGAAAGGTCAAGCCCTAACGAACCGCGTTTTCAATCAGATCGGATATTTACCAGAAGAGAGAGGTTTATATTCCAAAGTATCAATAGAAAATCAGATTTTATACTTTGCACAACTAAGAGGAAAGTCTAAAAAAGAAATCAAGCCATTGATTGATGTCTGGCTGAAGAAATTCGAAGTGAAGGGTAAAAAAGGCGATAAAGTCAAAACACTATCCAAAGGGAATCAACAAAAAGTTCAATTGATTACAACATTGATTCACCAGCCGGAACTAATCATTTTAGATGAGCCGTTCAGTGGTTTAGATCCTGTCAATGCCGATTTACTTGAAGAAGGAATCAAAGAAGCACAAAAAAATGGTGCAAGTATTATTTTCTCTAGTCATAATATGAATAACGTTGAGGAATTATGTGATAGTCTGATTATGCTCAAAGATGGTAAGCAGATACTAGAAGGCTCTATTAAAGAAATCAGAGAAACCTTCGGAAGAACGAAATTATTCCTTGAATCACCACTTACACTTGAAGAATTGCACCAATTTCCAGGTGTAGAAAGTGCACGTATCAATAAAGATGAAATCACAGAAGTGAAATTAAGTTATGCAGAAGATGGAAAAGCCATCTTTGATGCAGCAACAAAGAACGGTTATATTACAACATTTAGCCAGCAACCACCAACATTAGAAGAAATCTTTAAACAGATGGCAGGTGAAAAACATGAGTAAATTCTGGATTATCACAAAAGAAGTATACAAGAAAAATGTCAAATCTTTTGGATTTTTAATCATGGTCTTGTCTCCCCTAATTGTTGCTGGAATTGCCATTGCAATTGGGTATTTCACATCACAAGAAGCAGAAAATGCTGAAGCACCAACTATTGCGGTGATATCCGAAAGTCCAGGCATCCAAGAGGTGCTGAATCAGGAAGGTAGCCCATTTGATGTTCAAGTCGACATTACCACTCAAGAAGCGGCTGAAGAGGCATTGGTAGACGAATCACTAGATGGTTACTTAACTGTAGATGAGAGCGCAGGTTCAATTCAAGCCAGACTTTCTCATACAGATTCATTAACCGATTACGTTCCCTTATTGAATGAACAACTAGCAACTTATCAAGCGATGTTAAGAGCGAGTGAGTTGGGGTTGTCGCAAGAAGAAGTGATGTCCTTATCTGAGCCGGTAGAAGTAGAAGAATCTATCATTACAGTCGAAGATGGTATGCTGACGACTGAAGAAAACAATGACACATTCGTGCAAGAATTTGGCGCTTACTTTGTCTGTATCGGAATCTTTATTTTTATTATGACCTATGCTTCTATCATTGCTGAAGAGGTTGCCAATGAAAAAGGTACACGGATTATGGAAGTCATCTTATCGAGTGCGACAGCAGGTAACCATTTCTTCGGTAAGTTAGCAGGCGTTATTCTAGTCATTCTGACTCAAATTGCTGTATATGTTGTGGTTGGAGTCATTGGATATTTCTTTGCAAAAGATATCGCATTCGTACAAGAGATTATCCGTTCAATTGATATTTGGGACGTTATTCAGCAATTGTTAGGTTACACGATCATCTTCTTCATCACAGGTGTATTGATGTATGTCATTCTGGCCGCTTTCTTTGGGTCTCTGGCATCTAAAATGGAAGATGTAAATAAAGCTGTAACACCAATCGTTATGATTGCGTTAGCTGGATTTTACGTAGGACTGTTTGCGTTTATCTCTCCAGAAAATATTTTACCAGTGGTATTCTCCTATATTCCGCTGTTTACACCTTTTGTAATGCCTTTTAGAATTGCTTCTGAAACGGTTGGAACACTAGAAATTTGGATTTCAATTATCGGAACAGTAGCCTTTACTGTAGTATTAACAGCTGTATCTTTAGCATTCTACCGAGCAAATGTACTGATTTACTCGGATTCAGGCATTATTGGAACAATGAAACGTTCTTACGCCGTGATGAAGAGTAACCGAAAAGCTAAAAAAATGAATAAAGCTTAAACGAAAAAGAAGCGACTCGCCGTCACGTAGCGAGTCGCTTCTTTTTTTTGAAATGTATTTATACAGTAGTAGATTCAGAAGATTTTTGATGCTGTTCTAAAAAGTTCATGACTTTTTTGTATACCGCAATTTCGTTTTCTTTTTTTGCAAATCCATGTCCTTCATTTTCTAAAACAAGGTACGTAACATCTCGTTGCTTTTCTTTAAGTTTTTCTACGATTTGATCCGATTCTTCTTTTACCACTCTAGGATCTTTTGCACCTTGGACCACTAACATAGGTTTGGTCATGGTCTCCAAGTAAGTAATAGGGGAATCTTCTATAAATTTCGCTCTGTCTTTTACTGGATCTCCAAGCCATAAGGTCATAATGGGCTTCCAGTGAGCTGGAACAGACTCATAAAAAGAAAACAAATTAGAAGGGCCGAACAAATCAACCACTGCTTGGAAGTATTCTGGATGGCGTCCGTGGAGTAGCAAACTCATATAGCCACCATAACTGCCACCAACTAAAAACAGAGAATTTCTGGTGGCGATTTTTTGGTCAAATAGCCATTCAATGGCTGCAACGTTATCTAGACGGGGAGCGTTGCCCCAATCTTGTTCAACAAGTGTTGCAAAAGTCTTCCCATAACCCGTACTTCCACGAAAATTCGGTGCGAAAAGGGAATAGCCATTATAAAGTAATGCTTGAAAGATAGATCGGAAACTTTGTCTTTCTGCAGCTTGAGGGCCACCGTGAGGCCAAAAAATTGTATAACCATTTGCTTTTTCCTCATCAGCTTTAAAGAGTAAAGCTTCTATTTTCAGCCCATCAAATGACGGGAAAGTAACGGTCTCTGGTTGGATCATTTCAGTTGATTCAATTCCTAATACACGGTTTTCAGTTAAGGACTCCCAGTGAGTACCATCAACTGAACGAAATAGGTTAACCGGCATGACAGGACTAGATCCTGAAAGATAAATCGTACCATTCTTAGCGACTTTGATTTCATTAATGACATGAATAGGCGCAACCAACTCTTCTAAATCTTGGGTGAATGGATCAAACCGATAGAGATTATCTGTTGAACCTGAAGTCGTCATCAACACAAAAGTTTCCGATTCTTTATGCCAAATAGCTTCCGAGATACTTTCGTTTTTAAAAGAGAGAACAGTCTCGCTTTGTTTTGTTTCGATATCATAGCGAACGAGATGACATTGTTCATTCATATAGTCTGTAGTAAAGTATACCTTGTGATCATCTGTGATGGTTGTGTTACTAATGGTATAGGGTGTTTCAGTATTTTCAGGGAGTAAAGGAATAATCTCTTCACCTGCTTTAAGATAAGCAAACTGGCTTGTATTTGAATACATTTTGGTAAAGACAAACAATTTTTCATCTTTCGAAACGGCTGTCAGGTAAGTCGGTGCTGCTTCGCCTTTTTCAATCAACGTGTCTTGCCCCGTCTCTAAATCTCTAACATAGGTAGAAAGGAAATTGGGGTTTTCTTTTGAAGTTGTATAATACAGTCGAGTACCATCTTCGGAGAGTTCAGCAAAATAGAATTTATCAGAGGGATCGCCTGTAACAAGTGGTTCTGGATAGCCGCCCTGACTAGGAAGTACGTAAATTTGAGTATTTTCGTCCCCGTCTTTATCAAACCCAGCCAGAACATAAGAGTGATCTGGACTGATCTGAACAAAGGAAATGGATTCATCATACTTGGAGAACAAGTAAGGAGACGTACTTTCTTTTAAATCGATTGCCCAAAGGTTCGGATCCCCGGAAATATCTGTCATATAAATGAGTTTTGTTTCATCGCTTGCAATAGTGAAAGTACCGATACGATTCGTATGAAAAAATTGTTCGAATTGTGCCTTTTTAAGATTCATCTTTTTCCCTCCTCAGGGTGGTTTAATGTATGTATCGTTAATTTTAGCTTACCATATTCTAATGATGATAAACAGTGTATATCCTATATTGAAAGTGGAAATTTAAAAATATAGTAGAACTATTTTTCTTTTTTATGATAAAATGATTAAAATTTTAAGGAGTGAAAAAATTTGGCGAATCTAGATACGATATACATAAAACATCATACAATTGAAACGGACCGTCTTTTATTACGTCCAGTAACCTTAAACGATGCAGAAGATATGTATGAGTATGCTTCAGACGAACAAACTGTGTTTTATGTATTCAAACAAATTCATCAGTCTGTTGAAGATACTGAAGATAATATTGTGGCCTATTTCTTAAAAGATCCAATTGGAAAATACGCAATGGAAGTAAAAGAAACAAGGAAAATGATTGGAACGATTGATTTGAGAGTGAAAGAAAAACAGTTTCAGGCAGAAATAGGCTATATCATGAACAAGGCTTATCAGGGTAAAGGTTATATGACGGAAGCAGGTCAGGCTCTAATTAAATTGGGCTTTGAGACATTAGGTCTCGAAAGAATATACGCACTGCATGATGAGCGAAATGCAGCTTCTGGTAAGGTGATGCAGCGATTAGGCATGATAAAAGAAGGCACCTTGAGACATGCGAGCAAAGATCACGAAGGAACTTATGTAAATGACGTTTATTATTCTATTTTGAAAAAAGAGTATAGAGCAAATCAAGATATTTAAAAGAAGAGGACTGACAAGAGTATGCATGTTGATGGAATAAAATAAAGGTAAATACAATGATGATTTTGAGCATATGAGCGGGCGTACATAGTCTTTTAAATTGGAATTATAAGGAATATCATTTGAAACTCTGTTTTCATTAAGATTATACTTAAAGGAGATGCAAGAAAATCGAATAGATCCGAATGATTCCAAGGGGGAAGTATGCATGCAAGAGATTAAACCATTTCCAAAAGAAGAAGGACTTGAGAACGGGTTGAGTGTGCTGCGCGAAGGGTACCTTTATGTACCAAACCGGTTGAAAATCTACCAGTCTGATGCAGTCAGAACACGTCTACTTGGACAAGAAGCAATTTTATTAGGTGGAGAAGAAGCAGCTGAACTATTTTACGATGAGGACAAGTTTAAAAGAGAAGGGGCAGCACCGGAACCGGCAGTAGCTACTTTACTGGGTAAAGGTGGTGTGCAGCAACTGGATGATGAAGCACATCGTCACCGTAAAAAATTGTTTCTCGACTTGATGTCCAAGGAGCGGATTGAAATATGGGCTAAGCTTGTTGAAAAACAGTTATATATAGCTACTAAAGAGTGGATTGTTAAAGACTCCATCAACTTCTACGAAGAAAGTCAAAAAGTTTTAACAAAAGCAGCTTGTGAATGGTGTGGCGTACCACTAAAAGACAAGGAAGTAGATAAACGTACAAAACAACTAATCAGTATGATCGAATCACCAGTTGCGGTCAGTAAAAGACATATTGAAGGTCGTATTGGAAGAAAGAAAGCAGAAAAATGGATAGCAGATTTGATTGATCAAGTCAGAAAAGGCGAACTACATCCTGCTGAAGAAACAGCACTTTATCAGATTTCATGGCATGAAGAATTAAATGGCGAAAAGATGGATCTTAAGACCGCTTCAGTAGAATTACTGAATGTCATTAGACCTTCAGTTGCTATAGCCCTTTATTTTGCCTTTACAGCCTTGACACTACAGCAATTTCCAGAAGAAAAAGCGAAGCTCAATGGAGACAATCCCTACTATCTGCACATGTTTATTCAAGAAATTAGACGTTATTATCCGTTCTTTCCTTTCAACGGTGCAATTACGCGTAAAGATTTCGTATGGAATGGATATCAGTTTGAAAAAGATACGTTAGCAATATTTGACTTCTATGGAACAAATCATGATCCGAGAATATGGGAAAATCCCAATCAGTTCAAACCGGAGCGATTTAGTGACTGGCACCAGAGTCCAACAGATCAAATTCAGTTCAAACTGCTGGCACAAGGTGGCGGTAGCTATACAGCGGGACACCGATGTCCCGGGGAATGGAACACCGTTCGCGCAATGGAGATCGTGACGGATTTTCTAGTCAACAAAATCGACTATACTTTGCCAGAACAAGACAGTGGATTCAGTCTAGTGAATATGCCGACCACTCCTAAAAGCGGCATGATCTTTGAGAATATCCAGCTCAAAGGTTAAGAATTTTTAAAATTACACTGGATATCTTGTTCTTTCTATAGTATACTTATAAGTGCCGAGAGGCCACATGACAATGGCGGGTGTATGAACCGTGTCAGGTCCGGAAGGAAGCAGCACTAAGTGCAGTCCTCCATGTGTTATGTGATACATAGTTATGAACAATGGATAGTTGTGCATATGAGAAAAGAGATGTCCCTTTTATTAGGGCATCTTTTTTCTGTTTCTGAAGCATTAAGTAGAAGCAATGATTTCAAAATAAATCAAAAATTTAGGTTTCATTCACTTGTATTTCGCTTATAATAAAAGAGGAAAGTTATACGGTGCAACTATAAATACGTTCAGAAGTAAGTAGATTTAGGATAAAGAAAAGAGGCGAAATATGAGTTATCAAGCACTATATCGTGTCTGGAGACCCCAGCGCTTTGAAGATATAGCCGGACAGCAGGCCATCACAAGAACGCTGAGAAATGCCTTAGTTCAAGATAAGACGAGCCATGCCTATCTATTTACCGGTCCTCGTGGAACAGGTAAAACGAGTGCTGCTAAGATTTTCTCCAAAGCAATCAACTGCCCGCACGCGCAAGATGGTGAGCCTTGTAATACATGTGAAATTTGTGAGTCGATTACGAAAGGAAAACTCGGCGACGTTATCGAAATTGATGCAGCGAGTAATAATGGCGTAGAAGAAATCAGAGATATTAGAGACAAAGCGAATTATGCACCGACACAAGCAGAATATAAAGTGTATATCATCGATGAGGTCCATATGCTGTCTATGGGTGCCTTTAACGCTTTACTGAAGACTTTAGAGGAACCACCTTCAAATGTGATTTTTATTTTGGCAACGACGGAACCGCATAAAATTCCATTGACGATTATTTCAAGAACGCAACGCTTTGATTTTCGAAGAATTTCTCCTCAAGATATCGTGGAACGGATGCGGTATATCTTGACTGAGAAAGGTGTCGGCTATGAAGAAGATGCTTTGATCACAATCTCAAAAGCGGCTGAAGGTGGGATGCGGGATGCACTTAGTATTCTTGACCAGGCATTATCATTTTCAGATGGCGAGTTGAAAACAGAAGATGCCATGCGCATCACTGGAAGCATCACACAAGAACTTCTTATAGACTACATTCGAGCTCTGCACAATCGTGAGACCGAAAAAGGATTAAATATTTTGCATGAACTGATTGCGGAAGGAAAAGATCCTTCGCGGTTTGTGGAGGATATGATTTTATTTAGTAGGGATATCCTTCTGTATCATACGGCTCAGTCAGACACGTTACTTAAAATGGCAAAAGTGGATGATCCTTTCGAAACATTGGTGTCCGAATTATCTCCGGAATTACTATATGACGTCATCCAAGTCTTTAATGGAACGCAACAAGAAATGCGGTTATCTAATCATGCAGAAGTTTACTTGGAAGTCGCCACTGTTCGCCTGACTCAAGTTAAAAAAAATGTACAAGCGGAATCTATGCCCGTTCAAAGTCAACCATCAGCCGGGCAAGCAGAAGAAGTTGCTTCGCTTATGAAGCAAGTCGCTGAAATGCAAAAAATGATGCAGACGATGAGCTCAGGTGAAGGAGCAGTCAAACAAGCAGCACCTAAAGCTAAGCGTCCTGCCAAAAACGGAGCGGTCTTCAAAGTGAACAGACCATCCGTTTATAATATTTTGGAAAAAGCAACAAAACAGGATTTGGTTCAGTTGAAAGATGTTTGGCCGGATTTGATGAATTTCTTGGAAACGAGCCAGAAGGCTATCATGAATACATCTACTCCAGTTGCTGCTAGTGCTCGAGGGTTGGTCGTGACCTTTGATTATGATATTCTATGTGAGAGAGCGACAAATGACAAACTTCTGATCCAAACAGTTGGAGATTATCTGGAGAAAGTGATCGGCCATAGAGCTGAAATGGTCAGCGTACCTGCTGAGCAGTGGCCAACGGTTCGTCAAGATTTCATCAAGCAAATGAAAGCTGAGGAAGTGTCAGAAGAACCAGAACCATCCGGAGATACTCCAAAAGACGTCAAAGAAGAACCGGAAGACATTGTTTCCGAGGCGGTCAAATTTTTTGGAGAAGATTTAGTCAGAATTGAAGAGTCATAAAAATGAATGGATAAAAGAGAGGGAGAAATAATATGCGCGGTGGAATGGGAAATATGCAAGGTATGATGAAAAAAATGCAGAAGATGCAAAAAGAAATGGCATCTGCTCAAGAATCATTAAATGAAACAACTTTTACAGGAACAGCGAATGATGATTTAGTAACGGTTACGTTTACAGGAGATAAGAAACTGACAAACGTTTCTATCAAAGAAGAAATCGTAGATCCAGAAGATGTTGAAATTATCGAAGATCTTGTATTACTTGCTGTAAATGATGCATTAGAAAAAGTGGATGCTGAAACAGAACGCGTTATGAGCAAATACACAAAAGGAATGGGTATGCCAGGACTATAGTCTGACTGGACAGCCTAATTGACCTTTGAAATTGTGAGCTTTTATTAAGAGAACTTTCTAGAAAGGAACCGGTCATGCATTATCCAGAACCGATCTCAAAATTAATGGAAAGCTATATGAAATTGCCAGGAATTGGGGAGAAAACAGCTGCCCGCCTGGCTTTTTATACAGTTAACATGAATGAAGATGATGTAACAAAATTTGCTAGATCACTAATCAGTGTGAAACGTGATCTACATTACTGCTCAATCTGTGGCAATATGACAGAACAAGACCCTTGCGAAATCTGTCAGGACAAAACCAGAGACCGATCACTAATTTTGGTGGTTGAACATCCTAAAGATGTGATCTCTATGGAAAAAATGCAAGAATTCAAAGGGCTGTACCATGTTTTACAAGGTGTCTTGTCTCCTATAGAAGGAACCGGTCCAGAAGACATCAATATACCTGATTTAATCAAAAGACTTCAAAATGAAGAAGTTAAAGAAGTCATCATCGCTACCAATGCGACAGCAGAAGGTGAAGCAACAGCGATGTATCTTTCAAGATTGATCAAACCTTCAGGTATTAGTGTGACACGTCTTGCACATGGTCTTTCTGTAGGAAGCGATATAGAGTACGCTGATGAAGTGACCTTGCTGAAAGCAGTCGAAGGCCGTAGAGAGATGTAGGAGAAGAATCAATGGGACTATTTAAAAGAAAATCCAAATTAAAAAAACAGTACGATGATCGGCTATTGTCTCTCATGAATAGACAAAAAGAAGCTTGGGAAGATTCCAAAGTTATGGAAGAAATCATCGTGGAAGAGCACCCAAGATTGAAAGCCGAGAGGAAATTGGCTCAAGCAAAATACTTCTACCTTTTCAAAGAAGCTAAAGTAAGACAAATCAAAGGAAAATAAAGAATGTTAAAAGCAGACAGTACAGATAGATCAGTAAAAGCTTAGAGATAAGACTTTTCTGATCAGTCCGTAGTGCGCTGCTTTTTTTATTTTCAAAAGAGACAGTTCACTACATAAACAAATCCTTTTGCAAAATCCGTAGACATTCCAGTAAGTTCTACCGTATAATGAAAGAAATAGCAATTATTAGAATTGAGGAAATGAACGTGACAGGGTTGTTTATTACAATAGAAGGTCCCGATGGAGCAGGGAAATCGAGTCTAGTCCAAAAACTGATTCCAGCAATTGAATCCATGATTGATTGTCCACTAGTGGTTACAAGAGAACCTGGAGGGAGTGAGATTGCGGAAGAAATTCGAGAAATTTTACTAAATCCAGCACATACAGCCATGGATCCTAGAACAGAAGCCTTGCTACTTGCAGCAAGTCGTAGACAGCATGTCGTTGAAAAGATTTTACCCGCTTTATCTAGAGGTGAAATTGTACTTTGCGACCGATTTGTTGATAGCTCAGTGGCCTATCAAGGACAGGCTAGAGGGATAGGCATGGAAAAAGTCCTTTCCATAAACGAATTTGCAATTGAAGGATTGACACCGGATATAACGCTTTATTTAGATGTAGAAGCTGAAGTAGGACTTGAAAGAATTAAAGATAAAAACTCCAATCGAACGCAGGATCGTCTGGAAATGGAAGCTATAACGTTTCATGAAGAAGTTCGAAATGCGTATCAGATGATGATAGAAAAAGAACCAGAACGGTTTGTCGTTATCGACGCCGCTAAGAGTCAAGATAGTGTATTTGATGCAGCTAAGAAAGCATTGGAGAGTGCTATTCAAGACTTCAAGAAAAACGAATGAGAAAGGATGAATCAAAATGAAATTAATCGTAGCGATCGTTCAGAACCAAGACAGTAAGAGGTTAGCAGACGAATTCGTAGAAAAAGGTGTACGGGCAACAAAACTATCTTCTACTGGAGGATTTTTAAGAGCTGGGAATACGACTTTCTTAATGGGGGTTGAAGACCGCAAAGTTGATAGCGTACTAGCCTTGATCAAAGAAAATTGTTCTACAAGAAGTCAGACAATGATGAGTCCACCTTCTTATGATTTCACTTTGGAATCAGACTTAACCTATCCTGTAGATGTAGAAGTTGGTGGTGCAACACTGTTTGTTCTTCCAATCGAGCAATTCCAACAATATTAAAGGTAAGGGAGACGTTCAATGTCGACCATCGTTGAAAAACAGTCGAGTATCAGTCGACTGTTTTCTAAATTAATCAGTAATCAGACCATGCAGCATGCCTATGTTTTTGAGGGGGTTGCAGGTACAGGAAAAAAAGAAATGGCTCTTTGGATCGCTCAAGCTCTTTTCTGTCAGAACTTTGAGAAAGAGCAGCGTCCATGTGGAGAATGTAGCCAGTGTCAAAGGATTCAAACGCATCAGCATCCTGATATTATTGAAATCAAACCAGATGGATTATCCATTAAAGTTGCTCAAGTAAGAGAACTGAAAGAAGAATTCTCTAAAAGTGGAGTAGAAAGCAAACGTAAACTGTTCATTATAGAAGATGTCGAGAAAATGACTCAGAACGCCGCGAATAGCTTGCTTAAATTTTTGGAAGAGCCAGATGGAGAAACGACGGCATTATTGCTCACGACAGCAAAACAGCGGTTACTGCCTACTATCCTTTCGCGTTGCCAGATCGTCCATTTCCCAGTTCAACCACTTGGAGATCGAATAGATGAATTGAAAGAGCGTGGACTGACGGATTCGCAAGCAGCGCTGACTGCAAGAGTGACCCATGACGCAGAGAAAGCGATTGAACTAGCTGGAGATGAATCCTTTCAGAATTTGGTGAAAGCGACTTGGAACTGGTTCAAGTTTTTATCGAAAAAAGATGACCAGGCTTTCGTATATGTTCAGACAGATTTAATGGGAACGGTCAATGACAGAGAATCAAACCAGCTCGTAGTTGATCTACTCATTATTTTATACCGAGATCTATTGAATCTAACCTATTCTGATTCGGTTATCGTAGCGTTTTTAAATTATGAAGCACAACTTAAACAAATAGCGGAACAGTATTCTAGTAGACAAATTATCTATATCCTAGAACAATTGCTGGAAGCGAAAAAGAAATTGAACAGCAATGTAGCTGCCCAAGGTGTTTTTGAAGATATTTCACTTCAAATGATAGCTGGGTAAACTTATTCGATAAATGGTCACGAAAACTGTCCCTTTACAAAAATCAGCAAACTTTATGCATTGAGTGTTTGCCATTTCAATTCTAATCATGTTATGCTATTACAAGGCAGTAGATTGAAAAATAGACTGCCTACTGACAATCAAAGTTAAAGTTGAAACCGATAAACACTCTGTAGAGAAATGAAAAAGTGGTGAACAATGAATAAGAAAGAATTACATGACACATTTTCTGATTTGGAAACCCAAGCAGAAGCCACTCTGAAGACGCTCAAGCAAGTGAAAGTAGAGCTGTCTCAGTTAACTGAAGAAAACCATGCATTAAGTATGGAGAATCAGCATCTGAGAGACAGATTAGCTGAAGTTATCAAACAGCAGTCGATTGAAAAACAATTAAGTGATACAGGTATGACAAAATCTCGGATGAATCTTGAAAAAATATATGAAGATGGTTTTCATGTATGTAACCTGTTTTATGGTTCTAGAAGAGATGGCGATGAGCCTTGCGCATTTTGTTTGGAAGTTATTTATGGTGAACGGAAATAAAGTCTATCTGCTTCAAAAAAAATTACCACTATATATAGTTATGAGGCAAAAAAACAAAAAAGCATTTTTCAAGTGCAAATCCTTGTACACTCTCGTTCTGCTCGAATTATTGAGCAAAATAGCGAGAGTGTATTTTTGTGCCTTGACACAACATGTAGTGTTCGGTTTAAAAATCTTTCCCATATACAGTGTTTTAGACTTGAAATTTTTCTATAGTCATGTAGAATAATAGATACGATAGAAGAAGAGCTGAGCGCTGAAAAGTACACATGTTCGATAACGAAGTGGTACCATATATAGATTAGCTCTTCTGCATTGAAGCGAACAGAATTTGTGTTTTAAGACAAGAGATTCAGTCGCTTATCACATTGAGCTCAACAACCAGCAGGTTACTTAATAGGAGGAAAACATCATGTCAAACAAAACAGTCATCGTATATTCAAAACCAAATTGTATGCAGTGTAACTTTACAAAGAAATTTTTAGAGGATAAAGGTATCCCATTTGAAATTAAAGATATTGCTGAAAACGAAGCAGCAATCGAAGAAGTTAAAAGTTTAGGATTCAGCTCTTTGCCAGTTGTTCTTGCTGAAGGACTAGAAGCATTTAACGGCTTTCGCCCAGATATGCTGAATCAATTAGCGTAATCATTATGAAGGTAGTGTATTTTTCTCTGACAGGACAGACCAGAAAATTCGTAAACAAACTTGAGATGGATTCGTTGGAATTAACGCCAACCAATCCATTTATTCCTGTAAACGAACCTTACATCGTTATAACTCCCACGTATGATAAAGAAATGACCGAAATCTTAAACGATTTTATTGAGACAGAAAACAATCAATCTTTTTTAAAAGGAGTAGCTGGCGGAGGAAATCTTAATTTTGCACAGCTATTTGTTTTTACTGCGAAAGATTTGGCAAAAGAGTATAACGTTCCGTTAATTCATAGTTTTGAATTTCAAGGAAACGAAGAAGACGTATCAAAAATAAAGAAAGTGGTGGATGATCTTGGCTACAAATAGTCCAGTAAAAGAACAATCTAAAGAAGTGACGTATTTTCAATTAAACAATGAAATCAATCGCCCGGTAAATAATCAGATTCCCCTTCATAAAGATCGCGAAGCTGTAAAAGCTTATTTTATCGAGCATGTAAATCCGAATACAGTTTCGTTTGACAGTATTAATGAAAAAATCGATTATCTGATCAAGCACGATTTTATTGAAGAAGCGTTTATTGGAAAGTACTCAAGAACATTCATTACAGAATTGATCGAAGGACTCTATAACCAGAAATTCCGTTTCCGCTCATTTATGTCTGCGTATAAATTCTATACTCAGTATGCTTTGAAAACAGATGATGGTAAACGTTTCTTGGAAAGATTCGAAGACCGTATCGCTTTCAACGCACTGTATTTAGCACATGGGGACGAAACTCTGGCAACGAATATTGCTGAAGAAATCATCAATCAGCGTTATCAACCAGCGACACCAACATTTCTGAATGCAGGTAGAAAACGTCGTGGGGAATTGGTTTCTTGCTTCTTGATTCAAACAACAGATGATATGAACAGTATTGGACGCGCAATCAACTCAGCGCTTCAATTGTCTCGTATTGGTGGAGGCGTTGGAGTAAATCTTACAAACCTTAGAGCAGCTGGAGATCCTATCAAGAAAATTGAAAATGCTTCTAGTGGTGTTTTACCTGTTATGAAGTTATTAGAAGATAGCTTTAGTTATTCCAACCAGTTAGGACAAAGAAATGGTGCTGGCGCGGTTTATTTGAATATTTTCCATCCGGATATCATGAGTTTCCTTTCTACTAAAAAGGAAAACGCAGATGAGAAAGTTCGTGTGAAGACACTTTCTTTAGGTGTTACCGTTCCAGATAAATTCTATGAATTAGCAGCACATAATGAAGACATGTACTTGTTTAGTCCTTATGATGTTGAAAGAATTTATGGCGAGCCATTTGCATATATCGATATTACTAAAGAATACGACAATATGGTAGCGAATCCTGAAATCACTAAAACAAAGGTGAAAGCACGTGACCTTGAAAATGAAATTTCTAAACTTCAACAAGAATCAGGCTATCCTTATGTGATCAACATCGATACAGCAAACAAAGCGAATCCTGTATACGGAACAATCACAATGAGCAATTTGTGTAGTGAGGTCCTCCAAGTACAAGAGCCTTCACTGATTAAAGATAATCAAGAGTATGAAACGCTTGGAACAGATATCAGCTGTAATTTGGGTTCTACTAACGTAGTAAACTTGATGAAAACACCTGACTTTGAAAAGTCAGTAGATGCAATGGTTCGAGCATTAACATTCGTTACAGATCAATCAAATATTGAAGCTGTACCTTCTGTAAAAAATGGTAACGACAAATACCACACAATTGGTCTTGGCGCTATGGGACTACACACTTTCTTTGCGTTGAATCAAATGCACTATGGCTCACCTGAATCAGTAGAATTCACAGATGCTTACTTTATGCTTTTAAATTACTATACGCTTAAAGCAAGTAACAAACTGGCAGCAGAAAGAAATCAAGTGTTCTTTAATTTTGAAAAGTCAGATTATGCAAATGGTTCTTATTTTGACAAGTACACATCGGCAGATCATACATTTGAATATGATAAAGTTGCAGCTATCTTTGCGGATAATGGTATTCATATTCCTTCAGCAGCGGACTGGGATGCTTTGAAAAAAGATGTTCAAGAAAATGGACTATATCACCAGTACAGAATGGCCGTTGCACCGACTGGATCTATCAGTTATGTAAATGAAACGTCTGCAAGTATTCATCCGATTACACGTCTGGTAGAAGAACGTCAAGAAAAACTGACTGGTAAAACATACTATCCTGCACCATATCTTTCAAACGAAACAATGCCATACTATAAGAGTGCCTATGATATGGATATGCGTAAAGTAATCGATATCTATGCAGCAGCTCAAAAGCACGTCGATCAAGGTATGAGTCTTACACTCTTTATGCGTTCAGATATCCCAGAGGGAATATACGAATGGAAAGAGGGCAAGACAACAAAACAAACGACTCGTGACTTAAATATTTTAAGACATTATGCCCATAAAAAAGGGATTAAATCGATTTATTATGTTCGTACGTTTACAGATGATGCAGAAGAAATCGGATCAAATGCTTGCGAAAGCTGTACAATCTAATCCACTTGATTAGGTAAAGGGGTATAGCTAGAAAGTGGTATCCCTTCTACCTACAGGTTGTTTGTGCAGAGACTAAAGAGCAGATTAAACGATGGGACAAGGAGAATAAAGAATGGTTGAAACCTATAAAGCAATTAACTGGAACCAGATAGAAGATATGGTCGACAAACTGACTTGGGAAAAACTGGTTGAACAGTTCTGGACAGATACACGAATTCCACTATCTAATGACTTAAGTGACTGGCAAAAATTGCCTCTTGCAGAAAAAGATATGGTTGCGAAAGTGTTCGGTGGACTGACACTACTAGATACACTTCAATCTCAAGATGGTATTGAAGCACTGAAAAAAGATATTCGTACACAGCACGAAGAAGCTGTTTATAACAACATCGAATTCATGGAATCGATGCATGCTAAAAGTTATAGCGCGATTTTCAGTACGTTGAATACAAAATCAGAAATCGATCAGATTTTTGAATGGACACATTCAAATGAAATGCTTCAAAAGAAAGCGCAAATCGTTAATGCCATCTATCAAGAAGGTACAGATTTACAGAAAAAAGTAGCAAGCGTGTTTCTTGAGTCTTTCTTATTTTATTCAGGGTTCTTTGCACCGCTACATTATCTTGGAAACAGTAAGATGACGAATATCGCAGAAATCATCAAGCTCATTCTAAGAGACGAATCGGTTCACGGCACATATATTGGATATAAATTCCAAATTGGATACAATCAACTTTCTGAAACAGAACAGGAAGAACTCAAAAACTGGACCTATGATTTGTTATTCAAACTTTATGAGAACGAAATGGAATACACAGAGTATCTTTATGGAGAAATTGGTTGGACGGATAGAGTGGGTGTATTCTTACGTTATAATGCCAATAAAGCGTTACAGAATCTTGGATTTGATCCATTATTCCCGGATCAGGCAAATGATGTCGATCCAATTATTATGAACGGAATTTCTACAGGCACAAGTAACCATGATTTCTTCTCGCAAGTTGGAAATGGTTATTTATTAGGTATGGTAGAATCAATGGAAGATGAAGACTACGTGAAATGGTATTCTTAAATCAATAAACAAGCTTTCCTGCTGAAAAGTGGGATTTGCTTTTAATATTAATTGTGAAAAAACCATCAAAGTTATAAAGCTCGAAAGGAGAATTATTATGAAAACAATAGATAAAGCTAGAACAATGAGGAAAAGAACTCTAAAAGAATTGAAGGTAAAAAAGCGTGATGGAAGAATACAAGATTTTTCAATCGATAAACTGCTAAAAGTATACATAAATATCAATAAAGATAATGTAGATATTAAAAAAGACCAACAAATGCTTTTGAAAAATAGACTTGAAGAAAGAATCAATAAACGAACCTATTCTATTATACATGTTTGTGAAATAGAACACATTTTTAAAAGCGTGCTAAATGAAATAGGTCAACCAAAGCTGATTTTTCAACTAAATGCTCAAAAAGAACAAAAAAAAAGCGACAAAGAGAAGCGAAGAGATGTGAATCAAATGATTCGGCATCTTTTGGATAAAGATAAAAGTATTGTAAATGAAAATGCGAATAAAGACAGTAAGGTATTTAATACACAACGAGACCTAACAGCAGGAGTGATTGGAAAAGCAATAGGACTGAAGTGGCTTCCAGAACACGTAGCGAATGCTCATGAAAAAGGAGAAATCCATTACCATGATCTAGATTACACTCCCTATGCACCTATGAGTAATTGTTGTTTGATTGATTTCAAAGAGATGTTTGAAAAAGGATTTCAAATCGGGAACGCAGATGTAGAGTCTCCTAAATCCATTCAAACTGCAGCGGCTCAGACAGCTCAGATCATTGCAAATGTAGCTTCTAGTCAATATGGGGGATGTAGTTTTGACCGAATCGATGAAGTGCTGGCACCTTATGCAGAGTTGAATTACAAAAAGCATCAGAAAATAGCTGTAAAGTGGATGAAAAATTCTATAGAACAACAAGCATTTGCCACAGATCAAACAAAAAAAGACATCTACGATGCTATGCAGAGTTTGGAGTACGAAATTAATACCTTATACACATCCCAGGGACAGACACCTTTTACGAGCATCGGTTTCGGACTCGGTACCTCTTGGGTTGAGCAAGAGATTCAAAAAGCAATCTTGAAGGTACGACTAAATGGGCTTGGAAAAGAGAAAAGAACGGCCATTTTTCCTAAACTGATTTTCACACTGAAAAGAGGTATTAACTTAAATAAAGAGGACCAGAATTATGCAATTAAACAGCTTGCGCTAGCGTGCTCCGCTAAAAGGATGTATCCAGATGTCTTATCATACGACAAAATTGTGGAGCTGACAGGTAGCTTTAAAGCGCCGATGGGATGTAGATCTTTTCTACAAGGATGGAAAAACGAAGAAAACAAAGAAATCAACGCGGGGAGGATGAACTTAGGTGTTGTGACTTTAAATGTTCCAAGAATAGCTCTGGAAGCAGAGGGCGATCAAGATAAATTTTGGTTTATTTTGAAAGAACGTCTAGAGGTCTTGCGTGACGGTCTAATCTTTAAAGCAAGAAGGGTCATGGAAGCCAAGCCTGAGAACGCACCCATCCTTTATATGCATGGTGCCTTTGGCAATAGGCTAAGTAGAGAAGAAGCTGTTGAAAGTCTATTTTTAAATAGAAGAGCGACTGCATCAATAGGGTATATTGGTTTATACGAAGCCGCAGCTTCTTTCTTTGGTAGTGACTGGGAGCAGAACAAAGCGGCAAAAATCTTTACTTTAAGCATATTAAAAATACTGAAACAAGCAGCGGATAAGTGGAGCGAAGAAATAAATCTTCATGTCAGTGTTTATGCAACACCGAGTGAGAGTCTGACGGACCGATTCTGCCGACTAGATACAGAGAAGTTTGGCGTAATCAAAGAGATTACAGATAAAGGGTATTACACTAATAGCTTCCACTACGATGTTAGAAAAAATCCAACACCATTTGAGAAGATTGAATTTGAAAAAGACTATGCACCTTTTACGAGCGGAGGGTTCATCCATTATTGTGAATATCCTAAACTACAGACCAATCTTAAAGCTTTGGAAGCTGTTTGGGACTTTGCATATGACAGAGTCGGTTACTTAGGAACAAACACACCGATTGATCATTGTTATCAATGCGACTTTGAGGGAGACTTTAGACCTACAGAATATGGTTTTAAATGTCCACAATGTGGAAACTCAGATCCCAAGACCTGTGACGTAGTGAAAAGAACATGTGGATATCTCGGTAACCCACAAAAACGCCCAATGGTAGAGGGTAGACACAAAGAAATTTCTTCTAGAATAAAGCATATGGAAAGTTGTGAGAACGATGAGAACTGATCCAATAGCGTGGACATCTGAACAATTTAGTAAACACTATATCGCAGATTACAAACCTTATAACTTTGTAGACGGAGAAGGCGTAAGGTGCAGTATTTATGTCAGTGGCTGCCCATTTGCCTGTAAAGGATGCTATAACAAAGTCGCACAAAATTTTGCATATGGCAAGCCTTATTCCAATGAACTGGAAGATCGAATCATCGAAGATCTACGTGCAGATTACTGTCAAGGGATGACCTTATTAGGTGGAGAGCCATTCTTGAATACCGGGGTTACAATCCGGTTGAGCAAACGCATTAGGGAAGAGTTTGGAAACCAAAAAGATATTTGGTCATGGACGGGTTATACGTGGGAAGAATTAATGTCCGGAACAGAGGATAAGCAGATGTTGTTGTCTTATCTGGATGTAGTCGTAGACGGACGATTTGAGTTGGAAAAGAAGGATTTGGGTCTGGCATTTAGAGGGAGTTCGAATCAGCAAATCATCGACGTTCAAAAGTCATTAAAGACTGGAAAGTGTGTATTGTGGCAAGATGGACACTACTTATGATTTAAAGCAAAACATTCTTTTCTTAAGCTGTGATTTCTGTTATATTCTCTATTATACTGTATTCAGTATAATTATTGATAATATGAATAAAGTATAATAAAAAATACTTTTCAACAGTAAAAAGGAGAGAAACAGTGGGAGATAAGAAGATTGAAATAAAACAGCATTATGGATTACTGACAGCACTGTCTATGATTGTCGGTATTTGTGTAGGTTCAGGTATCTTTTTCAAGTCAGATGATATTTTAGCTTATACGGGTGGCGATGCTTTACTAGGCGTGCTTGTATTCTGTATTGGTGCTTTATGTGTGATTTTTGGGAGTATCACATTAACTGAATTAGCTAGTAGAACAGAAAAAACAGGTGGCGTAGTTGGATATTTTGAAGATTTTATATCACCTGCGGCAGCTAGTGCATTCGGCTGGTTCCAAGTATGGGTTTATTTTCCGACAATCACCGTAGTGGTTGCATGGGTAGCGGGAATTTATACCACCATGTTATTTGATTTACCATCGACTCTTGAAACACAAGTGGGTATTGGCCTTATTTATTTAACATTCTTGTTTGGGATGAATTATGTTTCACTTAAAGCAGGTGGACGTTTCCAGAATCTTACGACGTTCATTAAACTGATTCCCTTAATTGGGATTGGACTTGTGGGATTGTTCTGGAGCGCACCAAACCCTGAAATTCCAAACGAAGTGGCTGTAATTGGAACAAGCTCTGTTGGGCTCGGCTGGCTTGCAGCCTTAGCACCAATGGCCTTTTCTTTTGAAGGATGGGTCATCTCGACAACCATCACACCAGAAGTTAAAAATGCTAAACGCAATATGCCAATCGCGTTGACCATTGGACCTTTGATTGTACTCGTTGTTTACCTAGCGTACTTTTTGGGAACAGTATCGATTGTTGGAGAAGAATATATCTTGTCCACAGGAGATGCTGCAATCAGTCAGATTGGTACAGCTATACTCGGTGCGAATGGTGAATCGATCATGCTTACATTTGTTTTAATTGCTGTTTTAGGTGTAGTGAACGGATTGACTTTAGGGTATATCCGGCTGCCTCAAGCACTGGCAACAAAAAATATGATTCCGATGAGCGACAGGATCAAAGTAATGGATGCAAAAAGAGAATTATCACCCGCTTCTACTATTTTTGCTTTTGTAGTCAGCTTGGTGTGGATGGGATTACATTACATCTCACAAAAAACGTCCTTGTTATCGGGCGGAGATATCAGTGAGATTGCGATTGTATTCAGTTACTTGGCATACGCTGTTCTTTATTTGAAAGTTATCCAATTGAAACGAGAAGGCGTCATCAAAAATGTCTTCTTAGGTTACGTTGCACCAGTGCTCGGAACACTTGGCTCACTTGTGATTTTAGTAGGAGGTATCTTCTCTAATCCAACATTTGTACCATTCTTCCTAATTTTTTCTTTACTTGTCTGTATCGCAGGATTCGTCTATTACCAAAAGAAAAATTAAAGCGTATAATCATTTAAATAAACCATCCTCTAACTTACGGCTCAGCTGAAAGCGAAGAGGATGGTTTATTCTTTTAGTGGGTAATCCTACAATAGAATCAACTTAAAGATAGTAAGCCATCTAATTGAGACCTTATAGAATCTCTTAGATGATGCGTAATCATCAAAACAGTTAATTTGGGATTGCTCATAAGATGCTGTTCAATTTTGATTGCACTGGCTTCATCTAAGCTGGAAGTTCCCTCATCGATTAAAATAATGGATTTACCGCGAACCAATCCGCGAGCTAAAGCAATGCGTTGACGTCGCCCACCAGATAAAGAGCGGCCGCCCTCTCCAACAGGCGTATCCAGACCTTCAGGAAGTTGTAGAATGAATTCATCTAGTGCACTTTGTGCCAAAGCTGTTTTCAAAATATCGTCTCCGAAAGTCTCACCCAGTGTGATATTATCTCTGATTGTACCATCAAATAGATAAGGGACTTGCTCAACGTAGAGCACATGTTGCCGCAACTGTTGGCCAGTTAAAGTTTCTAGCTCGTGCCCAGCGAAAGAGACCGAACCTGAATAGTCTGTTAGTTTACCGCTTAAAACATTAAATAAGGTAGATTTACCGCTACCGCTGGCGCCAGTAATTGCATACTTTCCGCCAAGAGAGAAAGAATAAGAGAGTTGATCAAATAGGGGGGGACCACCGTACGAGTAAGAAACATTGGATAGTTCGAAACCACTACGACAAGAAATATGCTCATTAACGTGCTCATCAAGAGAATCTATTTTTTCAAACTTTTCAAAAATAGGGCGCGTTGCTCGAATACCAGCGATACGTTGACTAAGGTTGCCCACCGTATTAAAAATGGTGCTTGCTAAATTACCGGTAGAGGCAATCGAGCCAAGACTCAGTAAAGACTGAAAGGCTAAGAATCCAGTTAAGGCCAGTACCGATAACTGTCCAAGGATGTTCCCGAAAGCACCTAGACTCACCACAAAGCTCATGACTCGTGCCTGGCGATTTTTTGCCTCGGCTAGCTCTAATGAGGCAAGACGTACAGATGAAGTGATTCGACTCAATAAATTAAAAGAAAACAGAGTATCAAAACCAGATAGTGCGTCAGAAGACTTGCTCAGAAAGACTTCATTTTGCCGAGTAGTTTCAAGCGACGCAGTAGCCAGTTTCTTCTCAAATAATTTGGGCAACCAAAGGGTCAGAGCCCCGATAACAAAACTTAAAATCACGATACTCCAATGGAAAAAGAAGAGTGCAAATACTGAAGTTGCAGTAGCGATAATACCTGAGAGAACAGCATAGAACTCATCAAAAGCATCCACTTCGATTGTATTCATATCGTTGCTTAACCAAGATGCATATGTACCCACTTGCTTTTCGTGAAAAGTCTTGTAGCTGACTTTTTCAAGCCTTTCAGTAATGGACCGGCGAATGGACGTTAGCATTCGCTGTTTGACTCGACTCATAGTGTTGATCTGCAAAAATGTAAAAAATAGGAATAACATAAAAATCATAAACATCTGTAGAGTTGTCCAGAAAAATAGTTCAAAATCTAAGTCAATCAGTGCATTGAATGCTCGTGCATTCAAAACGCTCACAACGGTTTGACAAGATGCGGTTATAAGTAACAACATGCCAATCCATACATTTTCTTTCCAAAATCGTTTAACAATCGAAAACATTATCTCACGTCCTTTTTTATTTGTACCTTTAGTGTAAGTGAGGTAAACTAATCGCAAGTATAAAGTTGCAGATGTGCAAAAAAGGAGGTCGCTATGTACGGTCAATTATTTAAAAAAATCAGAAAGGGCAAAGGGATTACATTGAAAGAAGCTTGTGGATCAGTTCTTTCCGTTTCACAGTTATCCAGGTTTGAAAACGAGAAATCTATGATTCCAGTAGACTTATTTTTTCAGTTATTAGATCAAATCAATACGACAGCAGAAGAATTTTTGTACTTAAGAGGATCAGATTTGGAAACCGATATCCGCTATTATTTTATTCGTATAGAAGACTACGTAAATAATAATCATTATCAGCAACTCAAGAAACTAAAAGAGGAAATCAAGGCTGCTCGTCCAGCCCCTTATAGCTGGCAACAATTTTTACTCTATTTTATCGAAGGCGTAGAAGATATAAATGAAGAAAAACATAATAGTAATCTACTGGTATTAGATTACTTGATGCAAGTTGAAGACTGGGGAGAGATGGAATTAAGACTATACGCTATATTTGGTTTCAATCTTGATGTCGAAACGACTTAGGTTTTAATGCGGACAGCCCTGAAAAGAAGTAAAGTATACCAATCGATTCCAAGAGACAGCAAATTACTACATACGATTTTAACGAACAACTTTTCAACGTTTATCTATCACGGTAAAATTGACTATGCAGAAGAAACGATCAAAGCTTTTGACCGGCATTATTCCAAAAATGTCGACTTACTTAGTCCACATATTGATTTCATCTTTAATAAAGGCATACTGGAATTTAAAAAACAAAATGAAGCAAAAGGGAGACAGTATTGCGAACAAGCTCTTGAAATTTGTACATTATTCAATCAAGAACAGATGCTAAAAGTGCTTCAGAAAAGGTACAAGGTATGGTTGAATCGACACAAAGATCCTGAATTCAAAGAACTTACAATCAATATTGGATTTATTGATGATTGGAAAACAGAAAAAGACTTCAGAGAAAAGGGGAAATTGAATGACTGACCGATTAGATACATTAATATTTCACGATATAAAGTTGACATGGATAGACGGAGGCATTACTTCAATGGATGGGGGTGCCATGTTTGGTCCTGTTCCGAAACCACTCTGGTCAAAAAAATATCCCGCAAATGAAAAGAACCAAATAGAATTACCAACAGATGCAATTTTAATACAATACAAAGATAAAAATTACTTGATCGATGCAGGGGTAGGTACTGGCAAGCTTACAGATAAACAGATTCGAAATTACGGTGTGCGAGAAGAAACAAAGATTGAAGAGAGTCTGAATCAAGTTGGATTGACCGTTCAAGATATTGATGGGGTGATTATGACCCATATGCATTTCGATCATGCGGGAGGGTTAACCCAATTAAAAGAAGGGCAGTATGTATCTACTTTTAAAAACGCAGTGATCTATGTAAATGCTATTGAATGGGACGAAATACGCCATCCCAATATTCGCTCAAAGAGTACATATTGGAAAGAAAATTGGGAAGCGGTAGAGGAACAAGTCAGAACCTTTGAAAAGAGTCTTGAGATTGTACCTGGTATCGAACTATTTCATACAGGTGGGCATAGCAAAGGACATTCTATTGTAAAGCTGACACAAGACGGAGAAACGGTCCTTCATCTAGCCGATATTATGCCGACACACGCTCATCAGAATCCGCTTTGGGTACTTGGATTCGATGATTACCCGATGAATTCTATTACAGCTAAACAGTATTGGATGGAAGAAGCACGCAAGCTCGGTGCAAAATTTATCTTTTACCATGATGCTTTTTACAGGATGGTGCAGTGGAATCATAGTGGGAAACAAATCATTGATAGACTGGAAAGAAGCAAAGAACCTTATATAAATTTCGATACGAAAAAAGACAACCAGTAAGCTATGGTTGTCTTTTTCAATCGTTTTGATTAATCGATCACTTTCTTTCCGTTATAGTAACCACTTTTAGACACGCGATGACTCATACGGTATTCTCCCAATTTTTCATCATAAGAGATATTTGGAGCTTTCAATTGCTTATGTGTACGTTGTTTCTTTTTCTTAGAAGTCGACCTTCTACGTTTTGGTACGGCCATATTTGATATCGTCCTTTCTAGTCATCTTCAGAATATTTATAAAACGTAAACGTTACGATTTAGATTATATAAGAGATATTCATAAATTGCAACTGATGAATTTATAAGAATGTTGGAAATCGGACAAGATTAACTAGTAGAAAAAAAGAATTAAATTGTATAATGTTCTAAACAGTATACTGAGAAGGTGAAAAGATGTTAAGAAAGTTGCTAGATTCAAATGAATTAAGAAAGCTAGAAATTATTGAATATCTCGATTCGAAAGAAAATTGGGTCACTTTAAAAGAATTATCAGAACAAACGGGCTATTCAGAAAATGTTTTGAAGAAAGATATTAGTCTGATGAAACAAGACTACGTTGAGGGCACTTGGGAGACATCTCATAAAGGAATCTATTTCAAATTATCGGAAAACGACAGTATAGACACTATTTATCGCTCTTTTTTAAAAAATAGTATGGCTTTTCAACTATTAGAGCTTTTACTCTACGAAAACGAAGCGCAAATTCCTGAGTTGGCTGAATCTTTGTTTACGAGTTCATCTACTCTAACTAGATTAATCAAAAGAATGAATGGACTACTAGTAGATACAGCGATTCAAATAGAAATAAATCCTTGTAGGGTCGTTGGTAACGAAGGAACGATACGTAATTTTTATGGTCATTACTTTTATGAATGTTATTCTCCTTTTGGAGTGGCCGTTTGATTCCATTAATCAGACATTGGTTGAAAAATTACTCACAACAGTAGTGAGATTATTACATATGAATTTGGATTACGCTGATTATACTAGAGTCAAGCATTGGATCATAGTCGCCTATTTTAGAGCGAAAAATCTGCATCATGTAACGGTGAGACAAACCGCTTTTGCGGACAAAATATACTCCATCGTATCCAAACAACCGATCAAATTAATCATGGAAAAGACACTCAAAATAAAAGTGACTAAAGATATTGTTGAACAGTTGCTGGCTGGATTTATTAATTCTAATTTTATTCCAAACTATGAATCACTAGAAGAATCAAGTTTGGAAGACCAAAAGATCCGTAATAGTATAACCATATTAGATCAGTCACTTGCAGAATTATCAGAAATAATGAACATTCCACTTTTAAATAAAGAGGATATTATTTTAGATTTGTACAATATTGTAAATTTATTGGGTTTATTGAATAAAGGGAAATTGAACTCCGCTTCAAGCATTTTATTTAGTCAGAAAAAATTATTTGTTCAGCAAATGAAACAAGAATTTCCAGAATATACGAGCGCTACTTTTGATATGATTGATGAGACATTAGATAGAACAAATACTTATTTGAATCGAAAAGGAAAAAATGAAGTCTTTTACATCCTAACTATTGGTTGGAAAGGCTTGATTCCAGCTTTAATCGATCAAGAAGAAAAAACGACGGTTATGGTTATCAGTAGATATGATCAAGAACATGCAGAGATGATCCAAGATGTCATGAATCAACATTTTCATGGAACAGTTTCTGTGGAGTTATATGACAAAATGCAGTTGACGCCACATCTTCTAGAGGGGATAGAACAAGATCTAATCATTACTACTTTTTCATTAGGAACATATTCAGATAAACCATCCGTTGTGATTAACAGTTACCCTACCAAAAAAGATTTAAGACGAATTCAAGAAAAAATTGATACAATCAAACTAAATAAATCAACTAATAAGCTCGATGAGCTTTTAATACAAAGTTGAACATAATATTACCAAATAAGCTGAGAGTGCCTTACTTTCAGCTTATTTTTTTGTGTAAAAATACTCAATGTCAAAAAGGATCTAGTTACGGACCTTTAATGATTTGAGAGCAAGTGGTGAAATGAATAGTATATTAATACGGAAGGTCTATCACGTGGAGGAAGAAAAAGAAAGGAGTAACGGGTGATATAAAGAACCAATACTTAAAGAAAAAAGAACAGTATCATCTATAAGAAAAAGGAGAAAAAGATGAAAAAGAAAATACACATCAGTATGCTAATGGTTCTGTTATTACAGACGCTCTGGCCATCGATGACGGCTATTGCGGAAATGATTGAGTCAAAGGCACTAGTCAGTATAATAGACGTCACACAAGAAGGAAGCGATGATTCATCGGTATTAAGCTTCGATGAAAGTGAACAAGAACTACAACTCGAACTTGAAATTGAATCAAAAGCAGCGCAAGAGACGAAAGAAGTTGTCATAAGCGTATCAGAAAACTTCGAACTTGCTATGATGCAAGAACAAGTTATTATTTCGGAAGCAGAAGAAATTGGTACGTATAGAGTTGAAGGACAGAATGTCTACTTATCTTTCAACGATAAAGAATATAGTGGAACGACTTCAATTACAGTAAAAGGTCTGTACATTACTACACCAGGGAAAACAACAGACATACTTGGAGTATCCCTCTTAGGGAAAAACTTTGAAAAGACAATTCAATATACGTTAAATGAAAGCGTTACAGAAATTTCCGAACAAAATGCAGAAGAAAGTGACAACGAGGCTACTGAAAGTATCCAAGAAGTTGAAGTAGTAACTATCGAAGAGGAAACAACAGAAGCGACTACGACTGAGGAAGAATCAGTCATTAGTGAAGAGTTTAATGAACTTGAAGAATCACAGATGATGAGTGCAATGAATATACAAGCGACAGACTCCCAAATGATGCTGAGGAATGTGAGATTCACAGATAGTCAAGATAAAGTCTTTGGAGCAGATTACCCGTATGACTTGAATGCAAAGCCAGTTGGGAGACTTTCTTTTGACTGGTTATTATCAGAAGGTCATACAGTATCCGGCGGAGATGTATTTAGTTTCAACTTACCAGCACAGTTTAGACCGGTTTCTGGAACGAATGGTACATTAGGTGACGTAGGAACATGGGCGGTGAATAACGCTGGAGTAGTGACTTTTACATTCAATGATAATATTGATGGAGATGATGCAAGTGGTGATTTCTGGTTTGAGATTATTTTGGATGAATCTGCACTAAGTGACGCAATAGAACAAGAAATTATTTTTGAAGATCTTCCTGAATTTACGATTAATTTCCCTGTTATTCCAAAAGGTGGAAGTCTAGTTGATAAAAGTGGAACAATCAACAAAGAAGGATTCAATTCTAGTGAAGCGTCTTGGACGGTAGATATCAATACAACGTTAGCTACATTGATAAATGCTTCAGTAACAGATGAGTTACCTCGTAATATGATTTATAAAGAAGAATCTCTAGAAATCGTCCGCCTACAAATGACGTCATCTGGGAATAAGACAGAAGTAGAGGTATTGGATCCAAGTAAATACTCATTGAATATAGATGAAGAAGGCAATCCTCTCATAACCTTTGATGGACTTAACGAAACAGAATCTCAACAAGCATACCGTATAAAATATGTCACTGAGATCGTAGAACCAAGTGAAGGTTTTGATGGAAATCAAACCTTTACTAATAATGCCGTTCTTAGTAATAACAATCAAAATCATAATGCAAGAGCCACTGTAAGTAGCGGGTATGGTAAAGCGATTGAGAAACTTGATCCAAAATATGATGCTACTAGTCAAACTTTTGAATGGACAATCAATTACAACTACAATGAAAAGTATATTGATGCTGATAAAGCGACCATTCAAGATAACTGGTCACCAGTCGGATCAATGGGACTAAGTGAAGATAATCTGAGTGTATATCCAGTTATGATTGATGAAAATGGTGCAGCTACGGTAAGTGAAACACCGATTGATAACAACAATTATAAACTAGAAATTCAATCAGACTTTTCAGGATTTAACCTTGAGTTCTTAGAAGATATTGACCAGCAAGCTTACCAAATCCGATATACAACTAACCTTAGAGGCTCAAAAGGCACAGGTATAGTAGATAATAGTGGAGCAATTTCAAATAATATTGAGACGGGAACTGAAAAAAACGACGGTAGTAGAGGGACTTGGACACAACAGGGCTTAATCAAACGTCGAACAAATACCAATATTGATCAAAAAACGATTTCTTGGAATATAGCTATTAACGGAAATAGTTATCGGATGGATAACTTAGTGCTTACAGATACCTTTACTGGTGATGGTTTGACTTTAATAAAAAATGAAACAAATCATTCGAAATTTGAATTGAGAATTATGAATGGAGAAGAAGAATTTACAGACTATACATTAGTTTATAATGAACCTGACCAATCCGAAGGCAGAGCTGGAGGATTCGTTATAGAATTCACCCAACCAATTAACCAGCCACTTAATTTGCAATATACAACTCATTTTGAAAGAAACTCAGATGGATCAGGAGTCTACAGAAACCATGCTTCTATAGATTGGGAATTAGCCGATAGAAAGTATACTATAGAAAGTGGACAGGTTGATGGTGGGAATACCCGTTATACAGCAAGTAACGGAGTGAAATCAGGATCCTACAACGCTGTAACTCAAGAAATTACATGGGCAGTGAACACAAACTATGCACGTCTACCGATTCAGGAAAATTATAAAATTTCAGATAAAATACCCGCAAATCAAGAAATGGTTGAAGAATCTTTAACTGTATATGAATATAGAATCAATGAATCTGGAGCAATTATCAGTAAAACAGACCTGAACGTTGAAAATTATACTATGACTTTTCCAAACCAAGATAACGATGAAACACTGGATGTTAGCTTATCTGATTCTATGATAGGTGAGCATACAGCGATTGGAGTTGAGTTTAAAACTCGATTCAAGAATAATCTGGCACAAGACAGTAGAGTTGAAAATACAGCGGTCGTTACAAATGGAGAAACGTTTACATTGCCGGCTTTAGTTAGTATTCCAAATGGTGGTTTATATGGGAAGAAATTTGGGAATCAAGCCGGGGAATCTAATGAGAGAATTGACTGGACAATAGAAATGAATCCAAATCAATCAACGATTTCCCAATTTAAGTTAACAGATAATCCAGACTTGAATTCAATTTTACTAGAAGAAACGTTTAGAGTTTACGAGGCATCTGTTAATGCTTCAGGAGAACTTTCTAAAACAGAAGTCATTCTTGAAGAAGGCAAAGAATACAATTTAACAATTGATACTGATAGTGAGACAGGCTACCAAGAATTTATATTATCTTTTAACGATGAAATTAATAAAGCTTACATTTTAGAATATAGTTCGTTTATTGATCCTTTAGTTGGAAGAGGTGAAAATATCACCAACCAGTTTAAAATTGAGGGGTTAAACGTAAGTTTTGCTACTAATACAGAAGAAGAGATTAATATAGTCAAAAGCAATGCCGGAGGCGGGTCTGGTTCAGCTGTTCGAGGAAGCTTTGTGATTCAAAAAGAAAATGAATCAGGAGAACAATTAGCTGGAGCGGTCTTCAATCTATATACTAGTAATGGCCAACAATTATTGCGTACTGGAGAAACGAATGCTGACGGTGAATTAGAATTTGGAAATCTTAGAAGAGGGAATTACCTATTAAGAGAAGTCCAAGTACCAGAAGGATATGTAATCAGTGATGAACTAGCAGAAGGCATCAGAGTTCAGCTTGCTCATACTGACGATAATCCAATGATGAATGTAACTTATGTAAATGCGCTCACTAAAGTAACAATCAATAAAGTGGACGATCGCGGTCAAAGAATTAATGACAATGTAATCTATAGAATCTTTGATTCTGAACAAACACTGGTAAGGGATAACGTTGTTGCTGAAGACGGAACGATTACCGTTGAAGATTTAGCACCAGATAATTACTTTATAGAAGAAGCTGAAGCACCAGAAGGATATATTTTAAATACTAGACGATCGGAATTTGTTATTCGACTGGAAGACAACGGGACACAAGAGATCCCTACTGTTGAATTTAGAAATTATCAAGGTTCAGCACAGCTGAAAAAAACAGATGCAGCTAGAGGGAATGTGAGTGGTGGAACTTTTGAAGTAATCGACGCAGAAACTAAAGAAGTGGTTGCAAGTGATCTGACAAGTGTAGAGGGTGTGGTTACAGCAACTGGTCTAGCGCCAGGAACTTACCAGTTTAGAGAAGTCACAGCACCTACTGGTTATATTAGAAACACAGATTCTAGTGCACCGTTTACGATTGCAGAAACAGCAGATGGCGCACCATCTGTAGTAGAAGTAGAAGAACCATTCGTAAACTACCAAGGGTCTATTCAATTTGTTAAAACAGATGGAGCAACTGGCTTAGAAAATGCTATTTTTGAAATTATGGATGCTAATCAAAATGTGATTCAAGGAAATCTTGTTTCAAATAGTGAAGGTGTGGTTACAGCAACTGGTCTAGCACCAGGAGCATACACCTTAAGAGAGACAGAAGCACCAGAAGGATATATCTTGGATACGAAGACGATTGATTTTGACATTCCAGAAAAATATGCCGGAGCTATAGGTATTAAATCTTTAGGAGATATTAGAAACTACCAAGGAGAAGTTCTGTTAACGAAAACAGACTCAACGGGTACAATAGACTTAGAGAATGCTGTCTTTGAATTGTACACTGGGGATAACGTTCTAATAGGGGCATTCACATCGAACGATCAAGGACAAATCCGTGTAAAAAACTTGGTACCTGGTGAATATAAATTTGTGGAGAAAACAGCGCCAGAAGGCTATATCAGAAACACAGAATCTATAGACTTTACGATTAATCCAATTTCTGACGGAGTGCCTGAATTAAAAACGTTAATAGCCGTTAATTATCAGGGTTCTATTGAATTCAATAAGGTCAGTGGTTCAAACGAAGAAACTCAAACCTTATCTGGAGCAGAATTCCGAGTAGTGAATGCAGAATTGAATCCAGATGATGAAAACTATGTCGTACAAGAAGTCATCATCTCTCAAGAAGATGGAAAAGTAGAAGTAACAGATCTTGCACCGGGAAGATATTATTTTGAAGAAACTCAGGCGCCAGCAGGTTACTTGATCAATACGGAACGAGTAGAATTCATAATTGATGAAACAGCAGAAGGCGAACCAGAAGTTCAGTCACTATCTGATTTCAATAATTATCAAAGAACGGTCCAATTAACTAAACGATCCGTTGAAGAAGTACCAATCACAACGGGTGCGGTATTCAATTTAGAAGATTCTGAAGGAAACCTATTACAAAGTGATTTGCGAACAAATGATGAAGGAATCATTATCGTAGAAAACTTGGCTCCAGGAGCTTACAGATTTGTTGAAAAGGCAGCACCGGAAGGCTATATTTTAAATACTGAACCCATTACCTTTAATATAAAAGAAGAAGCTAAAGGCGAACCATCAGTTCTTAATGTAGAAGCAATCAATTATCAAGGTGTTGTGGAACTAGAAAAGGTAGATGCCTCAGGGAACAAACTTGCAGGAGCTGTATTTAATCTGGAAACAGAAGATCAATCTGTTATCCGAGAAGATTTGATAACTGAGCCAGATGGTAAACTTACAGTAAGTAACCTAGCACCAGGAACTTATTACTTCAGAGAAACAACAGCACCAACAGGATATCTTATTAACGAAGATCTTATTAAGGTAATTGTCGGAGCTGAAGCAGATAAAACGCCAGCTCTAATTAAAGTAGAAGCGGTCAACTATCAAGGTAGTGCCCAACTGATCAAGACTTCTAATTCTGGAACAACTTTATCTGGAGCAGTATTTGAGGTTATTAACAGTAATGGTGAACTTCAAGAAGGTAACCTTATATCAAACGATGATGGTCTAGTTGAAGTCGATGACTTAGCACCAGGGGATTATCAATTTATCGAAACATCAGCACGAGAAGGATACATTAGAAACACAAAACCGATAGATTTTAAAATATTAAACTCAGCAGGTGGAGCACCAGAAATGGTTGTCGCTGATAACAACTTTATTAATTATCAAGGTAATATTCAATTTGTAAAAATCGGAAATGACAATGTTGGTTTACCAGGAGCGGTTTTCCAGATTCTCAATGATCAAGAAGATGTTGTTCAAACGGTAACTTCTGATAGCGAAGGTGTCGTTAGAGCTACAGGACTAATTCCGGGTAGCTATTCTTTACAAGAAATAGAGGCACCAAATGGTTATCTAGTGAATTCTAGAGCCATTACGTTTGTAGTGGAATCTGAGTATGAAGGTGATCCTGGTATTCAGTCGCTAGGTGATTTCCAAAATTACCAAGGATCCGTTCGTTTAACAAAACGAGCAGCAGATTCAACCTTACTACAAAATGCAGAGTTCCGTTTAGAAACGACCAGTGGATTTGTCTTATACACAGATTTACGAACAAACGAAAATGGAGAACTACAAGTCGATGGATTAGCGCCAGGTTCTTATCGCTTTGTTGAGATAAATGCACCAGCAGGCTATGTTTTAAACACGAATCCAATTACATTTGATATCGATTCATCGGCGTTATCAGAACCTAGCACAGTAGAGGTTGAAGCAATCAATTATCTAGGATCTGTTGAATTAACTAAAATAAGTGCAGATGATACGTTACTAGAAAATGCAGAGTTTGTTTTGGAAAGCGAAGAAAATGGCGTAATCCAAGAGAACTTATCAACTGATTCTGAAGGCAAAATAAGAGTTGATGGTTTAGTACCGGATAACTACTTCTTCAGAGAAACCAAAGCACCAGAGGGGTACGTTGTGAATAACGAATTGGTGAAATTTACAATTGATCCTGAAAGTAAAGGAATACCGGTTTTACAAGAAGTTGAAGCAATCAATTATCAAGGATCCGTTCGTTTAGTAAAAACAGACCAGACAGGTAGAGTACTAAGCGGCGCAGTGTTTGATCTAGTAGATAGTGAAGATCAAGTGATTGAAAATAACTTAGAATCAACAACTACTGGTGAAATTTTAGTAGATGGCTTAGCTCCGGGAGAGTATCATTTTATCGAAACACAAGCACCAGAAGGATATATCATAAATACATCACCAGTAGGTTTCACGATTGTGGATTCAGCACTTGGGGAGCCCGTTGAAGTAACGGCTGATGCAGGTTTTATGAACTATCAAGGGAGCATTCAGTTCATTAAAGTCGATAACAACATAGGTATATCAGGAGCGATTTTCCAGATCGTCAATGATAGAGATGAAGTGATTTTATCAACTCTGATTTCTGATGCAAATGGAGTCGTGCGTGCAGACGAACTTGCACCAGGCACTTATTACCTGGAAGAAACAGCTGCACCAGTAGGATACGTTCGTAACACAGAACGCATTCAATTCACCATCGCTGCTGAAAACGCAGGAGACCCTGGGGTTCAGGCGTTAGGAGACTTCCATAATTACAAAGGATCAGTCACTTTGACGAAACAGTCTGCAAATCAGACAGTCCTTGAAGGAGCAGAATTCCGCTTAGAAACAATTGATGGACAAGCCCTTCAATCAGGATTAGTCACTGGGGCAAATGGAGAACTAACCGTAGCTAATTTAGCACCGGGTTCATACCGATTCATTGAAACGAAAGCACCAGCAGGACATGTCCTGAATACGGAACCGATTGAATTTACGATTGATCCAACGGCTTATGCTATACCACTAAATAAATCAGTAAACGCCGTCAACTATCAAGGTTCTGTCGAATTAACGAAGGTTAGCAAAAACGACGAACCACTGGAACAAGCCGTGTTCAGTTTGATGAATCAAGACAGTAAAATGATTCATGAAACTTTAACGACCAACTCTGAAGGAAAAATTCGAGTCGATGGTTTAGCTCCAGGAACGTACACGTTCAAAGAAATCAAAGCACCAGTAGGTTATATCTTAAATGAAGAAGAAGTCACTTTTACGATTGATGCACTAGCAGAAGGAACACCAAATGTCCAAAGTGTTGAAGCTATCAATTACAAAGGACAAGCGCGTCTAGTTAAAACGGATGCAGCCGGAGAAATTTTAAGTGAAGCGACATTTGATTTATTAGATCAGGCAGGAAATGTGATCCGTGAGTCTCTTATTTCAGACGTTAATGGTCTGATCACAGTTAGTGATTTAGCACCGGGAGACTATCGTTTCATTGAAACAAAAGCACCAGATGGCTACATTTTAAATACAATGCCAGTGGACTTCACAATAGAAGCATCAAGCTTAAAAGAGCCGGTTGAAGTTATTGCTGACGCTAGCTTTGAGAATTATCAAGGAAGTATTCAGTTTGCAAAAGTAGATCAAGAAACGGGGATTCCAGGGGCGATATTCCAGATCGTGGATGAGTCGGATTTAGTGGTTCAAACAGACCTGATCTCTGATGAAAATGGGATCGTCCGTGCAGAAGGGCTCGCACCGGGAACCTATTACCTGAAAGAAACAAAAGCACCAAACGGGTATGTTTTAAATACGGAGCAAATTGCCTTCACAGTAGAAGCCGATCATGCAGGAAACCCAGGTGTGATGACTTTAGGAGACTTCCCGAATTATCAAGGAACGGCTAGGTTAACGAAATATTCTTCGGAAGAAACGGTACTTGAAGGAGCAGAATTCCGCTTGGAAACAGTAGCTGGATTTGTTCTGGAAACAGGATTAATAACGGATAAAAATGGTGTGTTGAGTGTAAACACTCTTGCTCCAGGCGCATACCAATTCGTAGAAACAAAAGCGCCAACTGGTTATGTACTCAATACAGAACCAGTTGAATTCGAAATCGAATCTGTAGCAAAATCAGAACCCGTTATTGTTGAGGTAGCAGCTATAAACTATCAAGGTACAGTACAATTAAGTAAAGTAACAGAAACAGGCGAAGCCTTACCGGGCGCAACATTTGCCTTATTCGATGCAGATAGTTTAGATGTTGAGCAAGAGGTCGTTTCAGACGAACAGGGGATCGTTCGCTTCGCACAACTTGCACCAGGAAATTATATTATTAGAGAAACACAACCAGTCATAGGATATATTCGAAATACTAGAGAAGTAGAAGTCATTATTGAAGATTCGTCAAGTGGACAACCTGTTGTTACAGATTTAGGAGAATTTACAAATTACCAAGGTGCAGTCTTATTGACTAAACGTGATTCAGCAGATGCGACAATTACATTAGCAGAGACAGCTTTCACCTTATTTGATCAGTCAGGTACAGAGCTGATGGCCGATATAGTCACGAATGCAGATGGTCAAGTAGAAGTTGATGGCCTAGCACCAGGGGAATACCACTTTATTGAAACTCAGGCGCCACCAGGATATGACATTTCTTATATCCCGATTGAATTTGAAATCGAACCTGAGACAGTAGATAAACCAGAAATGGTTTTAGCGACAGCAACAAATAGTAAGCTCATTATTACTGAACCGACAGAAGATTCAGAATTGATCATTAAAACACCAAAACCAGTTCTGAACCAAGAGTCGAATAGAGGGCTGAACTCAAATGTGATCACAAAACTGACGACTGATCCAGAAGTCATTAAACCAGTAAAAACGAATCAGTCTCAGTCTAAGCTTCCGCAAACCGGATTCCAACAATATGGTGGAATCGCGCTTCTGGGAGGGGTCCTAACATTGATGGGTACAGGTATCTTCTTATCAAATAGAAAAAAAGTAAAATAATCAATTAACGACCGAAAAAGCCAGGGCTCTATAGCCTGGCTTTTTTCTGTGACAAATTCTTAATTTTAATATAAGAATAGTTTTGGATGAAATAACCTTTAAGATAAACCTTTTTTATTATTCGTCCCGAACCGTCCGAATTGATTATTTTTAAATGTATGGTATAATGTAACTACATTAAGAATAAATATGAAGTATTATATAAAATCGTTTTAACGAAGTTTAATCGATCTGGCGCAACTATAGAGTTGTAAGGACACAGTAGAGGTAGGGACTGTGTTGTTTAAATGAGAAACTCAGTCATATAATTTGAATAGTAATTTAGCACGAATTAACTGTATAAGTCATTTATTTTTAATCAGAGAGCCGCTCCCTTAATTGGGAGGGGCTTTTGTCAATTCTAAGGCAATTTAATCCAGGTACTTTAGATGCGCATCGGGATGAGCAATTTTTTATAATACAGTATATTATTTTAAAAGCATATGATATGATTTATGTAATTGAATACACAATAGACCACTAGGGGAGCTTCTTGTTGAAAAGCTGAGGCTGAGATAGGTAGAAACCTGACCCTTAGGACCTGATCTGGATAAAGCCAGCGTAGGAAAAGTGGAATGATGATTTGACTCTAGCACTCTCTTTTGAGAAGGCTTTATTAAGATTGTAAATGAACCCACACCCTTTTTCTGTCTGCTTAAGACAGAGAAGGGGTGTTTTTTGTTTATTCAAAAAAGCGAAAAGAGGGCAAGGAATGAGTGAACAGAAAACCGTTTTAGTTACAGGATCAAGTCGAGGACTAGGAGCTATGATTGCGAAACAGTTTGGTGAAAAAGGATATAAAGTAGTAGTCAATTACTTTAAAAACAAAGAAAAGGCGCTTAAAGTTATTGAGGAAATTGGAAAAGACAACGCAATCGCCATTCAGGCAGATGTTAGAGATGAACAGCAAGTAGAAGCTATGGTAAAAAAAGCCACAGAACATTTTGGAACAATTGATATCGTCATCAACAATGCTTTAATCAATTTTGAATTTAATCCAGTCACCCAAGGAACAGTGGAAGAATTGACTTGGGAGAATTATAATGAACAGCTTCAAGGAACAGTCCAGTCTGCCTTAAACACGATTCAAGCTGTCCTTCCTGAAATGAAAAAACAGCAATACGGTCGGATAATCAACATAGGTACAAACTTATTTCAAAATCCCGTAGTCCCCTATCACCAATACACAACGGCCAAAGCGGCACTCGTAGGATTTACTAGGAATATGGCGAAAGAACTCGGAAAAGATCAAATCACAGTTAATATGGTGTCTGGTGGCTTGTTAGAACGAACAGATGCTAGTGCAGTTACTACGCCAGAAGTCTTTGATTTGATTGCAGCAAGTTCTGCACTAAATCGCGTGACAGAACCAGCAGATGTAGCGGAAGTCGTTGTTTTCCTAGGGTCTGAGGCTTCCAGAGGTGTCACGGGACAGAATATTGTTGTAGACAGCGGATTAACAATGAATTAAGAAATAAATAATGTGTAGAAAGTGTTTGATCATTTTATTGATGAGAAGTAAAAAGCTGCGCCTTAGTGGGTGTAGCTTTTTACTTGTTCGGGGTAATGTTCACTAGAAAATTTTGGTATACTATAAGAAACTGATAGATAAGGAAGCTAAGCTATTGAAAGACTTACTTAAAGATGACGAACGTATTGATCAGTTGATGCAATACGATATAGAAATTATACAAAGCCCTTCAGTCTTCTCTTTTTCACTAGATGCCGTATTATTAGGAGAATTTGCTCAAGTACCCAAGCATAATCGTGCTAAAATTGTTGATCTCTGTTCTGGAAACGGTGCAGTTGCACTCATGCTTAGTCAAAAGACGGCTAGTCCGGTGACTGGGGTTGAAATTCAAGAAAGACTTGTGGATATGGCAAATAGAAGTATTGAATTGAATCAATTACAGGAACAAGTAATGATGAAACATGCGGATGTTAAAGAAGTCAGAGAACTGATTCGACATGATTCAGTGGATGTCGTGACGTGTAACCCGCCTTATTTTAAAGTGACAGAAGAAAGCCTTCAGAATCCAAACACAAACCTTGCGATTGCCAGACATGAGATTCACTTGTCTTTAGGTGAAATGATGAAAGCAACGGCATTTTTACTTAAGACAAAAGGAAAAGCTTATTTTGTACACAGACCGGATCGGTTTCTAGAAATTCTAGACGCTATGCGTGCCGTTAATCTTGCACCTAAAAGAGTGCGATTTGTCTATCCTAAAGAACATAAAGAAGCAAACATGATATTGATTGAAGGCATTAAAAATGGAAAAGAAACAGGCTTCACTGTGCTCCCGCCTTTATTTGTGTTTGATCAAAATGACCAATATTTACCTGAAGTGAGAAGGATGATTTATGGAGCCGAAAGAAGTGAAGAATAGCTATTTTTATGTACTACATTGCAAAGACGGTTCATTTTATGGTGGGTATACTACAGATTTAGAACGAAGACTGGATGAACATAATTCTGGTACGGGTGCGAAATATACAAAACCAGCCTACAGACGCCCTCTTAAAATGATTTATGCTGAGATTCATCCAACAAGAAGTGCAGCGACAAAAGCCGAAGCAGCCTTTAAAAAACGAACAAGGATCAGCAAAGAACGGTATTTAAAACAGAACGGAGTGAGTTTGCCGTTTAGTCAACAAGACCGATGTAAGATTGTAAGAAGAGAGGATGCAGTTGATGCAGACGCAAAAGAGTTATGAGAAAACAGAAACAGGTATGCTATATCTAGTACCGACACCGATTGGTAACTTAGAAGATATGACGTTTAGAGCCATCAGAATGCTAAAAGAAGCAGATCTAATTGCTGCTGAAGATACAAGAAATACACAGAAATTATTGAATCATTTTGAAATTCAGACAAGTCAGATTAGTTTTCACGAACACAATTCACAGGAGCGTACACCAAAACTGGTTGAAAGAATGATTGCTGGAGAAACGATTGCTCAGGTGAGCGATGCGGGTATGCCTTCTATCAGCGATCCAGGTGTTGACTTGGTCAAGGCAGCTATTGAAGTGGGGATTGCAGTCGTCCCATTACCGGGAGCAAATGCTGCACTGCCAGCACTCATTGCTTCTGGCATTTTACCCCAACCGTTTTACTTTCATGGGTTTTTACCGCGGAAGAAAAAAGATTTGCATACTGAGTTGGAAACACTAAATAAGCGCCAAGAGACCATCATTTTTTATGAATCGCCACATCGATTAAAAGCGTTACTGGAACAAATTGAAAAAGTCATGGGTTCAGATCGAAAGATTGTTCTAGCTAGAGAGTTAACGAAAAGATATGAAGAATTTATTAGAGGAACGGTTTCTGAAGTGTCTGACTGGGCACAAGCAGAACAAATTCGAGGAGAGTTCTGTGTGATTCTTGAGGGGAATGCTGATCCGATTTTAGACCAAGAAATAGTGGAATGGCAGAATTGGTCTGTAAAAGAACATGTCGAAAAATTAATGGAATTAGATGGGTTAAATAGCAAGCAGGCAATAAAAGAAGTGTCTATTTTAAGAGGACAGCCTAAAAGGGATATTTATTCTGAGTACCACGAGATTTAAGACAATTATAGTATTCTTAAAAAAGATACAGTATACTATAGTCAAATGAAGGAGGTAGTCTTTATGAAAAACTGGACGAAACTAATCACACTTTTAACTGTTGGGGCTGCGCTAGCTGCATGTAGTAACGATAATGATGAAGCCGTAGTGGCACCTGAAACAGAACAAGAAACGACTACTGAAACAACAGAATTAGTAGATGAAACGGATGATCTAGCAGTCGCGTATCAAGCTGAATTAGATCAGGCGCAAGCACAATTTGATAATGAGCAGCTGGATGAATCAGCTGGAACGTTATCTGTTTTACTTAAAGAAGATTTAACAGAATATCAAGCAATTAAGGTTGAAGCTGAAGGACTTTTAGAAAAAGTCACGCTCGCTCAAGCGGAACAAGCAAGACAAGTAGCGGGAACCTCTTCTGACAAAACTGAGTATCAGACAGAGCGTAGTTCTTCCGTGCTTGCAGAAAAATACTTAGCTGAAACAGGTCAGTCTATCGAAGCTGCAACAGATGAAGAATTGGGAAGCTGGTTATCTGCTCAGGATAAGAAAGCAGAAGAAACAAGTTCGAATTCAGAAACAGACTCAGAAGAAACGACAGAAACAGAAGCTGAACCAGAAAATAAATTTGCTACTGACGAAGAAGCGGAAGATTATGCATTTAATCAACTAATTGGAAGACTAGGATTATCGAATGAAACCTACTCTTACTTTGTGAATAAAACAGATGATCAGTGGGTAACAATTGAAGCAAGAGAGTCAATGGAACAAGACGGCGTAGAATGGTCGAACATGATTGGGATGTACCGTTATAACCTTGAAAATGACTCCATTGAAAAACTGAATTCTGTTTCTGGAAACTACGAAAATGTAAATAAAGGTATTTAAACTCTAAATTAAAATTGGTCTCTTAAAGACATTGACGCTCTAAAAGGTCAATGTCTTTTTTTTATCGTATTTTCTTAAGAAGCGGATAATAGAAATTTGAAGCTCCCTATGTCATAATAGAAAAAAGGAGTGGAAGAATCTATGTCAAAATATATTTTAGCATTAAGAGAGCTTCAGCCAGAACATCAAAAACGGGTGGAAGAAATAGCACCAGATCATAAGGTTGTTCGTTCAATAGAAGAAGCGGATGCCATTGAAGATATTGAAATTCTGTATAGTTGGAAAAAAGATCAAGGAACAACACTACTTAATAACGATAAAAATCAGATCAAATGGATTCAAACAGCCTCTGCAGGAATAGATTATCTGGACCTTGAAGAACTCGAGAAACAAGAGATTGTCTTAACCAATTCAAGTGGAATTCATGCAAAAGGTATTGCAGAATCCACTATGGCCATGATTTTGAATTATACTAGAGGAATTGGCCACTCTTTAAAAGCGCAGCTTAACGCTGAATGGTCTGAACTGGAGACTTTGATTGAACTTGAAGAAAAAACGATTATGATCGTTGGAACAGGAGAAATAGGTAAGCAAATTGGAAAACTAGCGAAAGCTTTTGATATGAAAACAATCGGAATTAACCGAAGTGGCGATCATGCAGAGCATATGGACGAACAACATACGCAAGACGATCTTTCAAAAGCGATCGGTCAGGCGGACGTTGTGGTCAATATCTTACCTCTTACAGATGAAACCGAAGACTTTTTCGATAAAAAACGATTCAGCGAGATGAAAGAACAGTCAATTTTCATCAATGTTGGTAGGGGTGGATCCGTTGTCACGGACGATCTAATTGATGCACTAGAAAATGGAAAACTGGCTTATGCAGGATTAGATGTACTACACGAAGAGCCACTTCCAGAAGATCATCCTTTGTGGAAAAGAGATGACGTATTAATTACGCCACATATTTCAGGTCATTTAGAGAATTATGACCGTCACCTTTTCCCTATTTTTGAAAAAAATCTTAAGGCATTTGTAGATGGTGAATCATTACCAGTCAATGTGGTTGATTATTCAAAAGGATATTAATCTCAGAGTTATATAATGATTTGATTGAAAAGCGAGAGAAAGCTACTTTGTAGCTTTTTCTCGTCTTTTTTTATGTAATATTTCTAGAATCATTTAAGTGTATATGAATTATAAATTTGTATAAAAATTTATATTTAACGAATTTAATTAATAATATGTATTAAAATATGCAAAAATAAGTATAAAAGTGTTGACTTCTATTTTTAGCTATTGTAGACTACGTCATAACATCAATGAACAAGAGAGTAAGTGAATGATTTCATAAATGCTTAAAGCAGTCAGCGAGTCGACACAGAGTGGAAGGTCGGCATGAAGTTTTCACTGAACCGCACTTGGAAGATGCTGTTTCAACTGATTTTTTGTTAAAGAATTCAGGAGAGATAGCCGCTTTGCAGCGTTAGCGCACTGAGGTGGCAGACACCCGAAAATAGTTAATAATAGTGGTCTGCAAGTAGAGTGGTACCGCGATGAACAATCGTCTCTGTGTAAAAACAGAGGCGATTTTTTTTATACCCAAAGACTAAAATGAGAAGAGGAGCAGACATCATGACAGAAAAAACATACAACAAAATCGTATTAGCTTATTCGGGAGGGCTCGATACTTCGGTCATCATACACTGGTTAAAAGAGCAGTATAACTGTGAAATTATAGCCGTTACCGCTAATGTTGGACAAGAAGATGAACTAGAAGGATTAGAAGAAAAGGCTTTGAAAACGGGCGCTTCAAAGTTCTATCTAGCAGAAATTGAAGAAGCGTTTGTTTATGATTCCATCTTTCCTACACTGAAAGCAGGAGCGGTTTACGAAAACAAATACCTTCTCGGAACAGCAACGGCTCGTCCCGTTATTGCAAAAGCATTAGTGGATATTGCCAAACAAGAAGGAGCAGATGCGATCTGTCATGGTTGTACTGGAAAAGGCAATGACCAAGTTCGTTTTGAAATGGGGATCAAGGCACTCGCGCCGGAAATCGAAATTATCGCCCCGTGGAGAACTTGGGACATCACTTCTCGTGAAGAAGCAATTGAATATGCAGAGAAAAATGAAATTCCTTTGAAAATTTCTCGTGAAACCAATTATTCCAAAGATAAAAACCTTTGGCACTTGTCTCACGAAGGATTAGATCTTGAAGATCCAATGAATGAGCCAAAATACGATGCGATTCTAGAAATGAGCGTTACACCAGAACAGGCACCAGACAAAGCAACTTATGTCAGTATCACATTTGAACAAGGCATTCCAGTAGCGATAGATGGAAAAGAAACAGACGGCGTTCAGTTAATCAAACAATTAAACAAAGTAGGAGGCGTCAATGCGATTGGGATACTCGATATGATTGAGAATCGTCTTGTTGGGATGAAGAGCCGTGGGGTATATGAAACACCAGGTGGCACACTCCTTTACTTTGCCCATGAACAACTAGAGATGATTACGCTAGACAAAGAAACCTTACAGTACAAGCAAGATCTCGCTCAAAAATATGCGAACCTGATTTACAATGGACAGTTTTTCACACCTTTAAAACAAGCGATGGATGCTTTTATTGATGAAACACAACAGACCGTTACAGGCACTGTTCAATTGAAATTGTATAAAGGGAATATGGTCATTTCAAGTGTGGAATCACCATTCAGTCTTTACTCAGAAGCTTTTGCGACCTTTGATGAAGATGATGTATACAACCAAGAAGATGCAGCTGGTTTCATAAATCTTTACGGCTTATCCAGTGTGATCCAAGCTGAAATGAAACAGAAAACACAATTTGCAAAAGAAGCACAAAATCAATTCACTACAAAACAAGAAGGTCTTAAAGTATGAAAAAAGTAAAAGTTGGGGTGATTGGAGCAAGCGGCTTTGTTGGAGCGGAACTAATCGGAATCTTACTGACTCATCCAAACGTGCAGCTGACTGGTCTATCTTCAATGAATCATATAGGAGAGCCACTTTCATCGATTTTTCCAGCTTTTACAGGCGTTTATGATTCAATTTTTTCAGACAATGAAACGGTCATCGAACAGTCTGACATGTTGTTCCTTTGCTTACCACATGGAAAAAGTGAAGCATTGGTTAAACAATGTTTGGATAAAAGCAAAAAAGTGATTGATATTGGAGCGGATTTCAGATTAAAGAATCTGACTGCTTACGAGGATTGGTATGACGTTACAGTGGACTATCCCGAGTTACGAGAAGCAGCCGTTTATGGCTTGCCGGAGCTAAACCGTGAGGACATTAAAAAAACTCAGCTGGTTGCCAATCCTGGTTGTTATCCGACAAGCATTTTACTAGGCCTTTATCCAGCAATCGCCAAGCAATTAATTGATCCAAGCCGTTTGATTATTGATTCCAAGTCAGGTGTAACTGGAGCTGGGAAATCCTTATCTGAAGCAACACATTTTGCTTTTAAAAATGAGGGATTCAATGCTTATAAAGTAGGCAGTCACAGACATACGTCAGAAATCGAAGAAACGATTCAAGTTATGGGTGGCGGAAAGATTCAATGTTCTTTTGTGCCACATCTTCTTCCAGTCAATCGGGGGATTTTATCCACACTCTATGTGGATATCAAGGAAGGCGTGACTGCTGAAGAAATTTATACCGCTTATAGAACATTCTATGAGAAAGAACCTTTTGTAACCGTACTTGAAGAAGGAAAGTTACCGGATATCAGTCATGTGAGTCACTCCAATCAGTGTCATATTGGCTTAACGGTGGATTCAAGGACCAATCGACTGATTATCGTCAGTGTGATCGATAATATGCAAAAGGGCGCTGCAGGACAAGCCGTGCAGAACTTTAATTTGATGACAGGAATAGATGAGACAAAAGGACTTTCGATGGTAGCACCATCGTTTTGAGGGGAGAGGTGAACGGATGCAAGCCAATACGAAACAAAAACCAGAGCAGCAATTAGAGTGGATCGAAGGAAATGTCTGTGCACCTAAAGGATTTTTAGCTTCTGGAATACATGCCGGATTTAAACGGAGAAGAAAAGATTTGGCACTGATTTACAGCGAGCAGCTGTGTTCAACGGCCAGTGTGTACACCCAAAACAAAGTAAAAGGTGCGCCGCTTATCGTAACGCAAGAGCATAGTGCAAATGGTTATGCGCAGGCCATTATCTGTAATAGTGGAAATGCGAACACTTGCAATGCGAATGGGATCGAAATTGCACATCAAGTCTGTGAATTACTTGGAGAGTCACTTGATGTATCCAAAGAAGATGTGATTGTAGCGTCAACAGGCGTTATCGGACAACCGTTGGATATTGAACCTTTTAAATACGGGATTCCGGAACTAGTGGATAAACTAGATGAAGCAGGTGATCAAGAGGCTGCAGAAGCCATTTTAACCACAGACACAGATATCAAAGAAAGTGCTGTTGCCTTTGAAATAGAAGATACAGTTGTCAAAATCGGGGGGATGTCAAAAGGCAGTGGCATGATTCATCCCAATATGGCGACAATGCTTGGCTTTGTAACAACAGATGCGGCGATTGAACCGGAGATTTTATCAATGGCACTTAAGTCTGTCGTAAAAGATACCTTTAATATGATCAGTGTAGATGGAGATACGTCTACAAATGATATAGTCACTGTACTAGCGAATGCAGAAGCCGGAAACGCAATTATTGATTCCGTGGAACACTCTGGTTACGCTATTTTCAAAGAAGCATTACACCAAGTCTGCAAAGAACTGGCTATTGCCATTGCTGAAGACGGAGAAGGGGCAAGTACATTGATCACATGCAATGTACTAGAAGCAAGTACGGAACATGATGCAAAGTTGATCGCAAAAGAAGTGATCAGCAGTAGTTTGGTCAAAACGGCTGTACACGGAAGAGATGCAAATGTCGGTCGTTTGCTGTGCGCGATCGGATACAGTGGAGCAGAGTTTGATCAACAGAGCATGGATATATACTTACGCGCAGAAAACTATCAAAGCATCTGCGTATGTGAAGCAGGATCCATTTTGTCATTTGATGAAGAGAAAGCTTTTGAAATCTTAGGAACAGATCAGCTGAGTATTGATATTTATTTGTATAGAGGACAAGAAAAAGCAACAGCTTGGGGGTGCGACCTGACCTATGACTACGTCAAAATCAACAGTGCTTACAGAACATGATCAGGCATTAGATTCATTTAAAGTAGCAGAAATCCTTACCAATGCGCTCCCTTATATTCAGCGTTATGATCAAAAGATGGTCGTTATCAAATATGGCGGTTCAGCTATGCAAGATGAAATGCTGAAACGAGCGGTTCTTTCTGATATCTTGTTGCTAGCCAAGGTAGGTATCAATGTGGTGATTGTACATGGGGGCGGTCCAGCGATCAATCATTGGCTTGATAAGGCCGACGTGCAAAGTACTTTTGTAAATGGACTCAGAAAAACAGATGCAGCTACAATGGAAATTGCTCAAATGGTCTTGGCTGGGAAAATCAATAAAGATTTGACTCGTACAATACACAATTTAGGTGGAAAAGCCATGGGCATCAGTGGGATCGATGGCGGAATGATTTCAGCAACTTTAAAAGATCCAGAACACTTAGGAGCGGTCGGAGAAATCACAGGAGTCCATACACAAGTGATCAAGGACCTCGTCCAAAATGGGTATATACCGGTCATTGCTTGTATTGGAACAGATGAAAACGGGGAAAGCTGTAACATTAATGGAGATGAAATGGCTAGCGGTATCGCAAAAGCACTGGGTGCAGATAACTTTGTCCTGATGTCAGACGTTGCCGGCGTACTTGAAGACCCTAATGACTCAGAAACGTTGATCAAACAAATCGATATCGATGCAGTGTCTTCCCTTTATGAAAATCAGATCATAAGTGGCGGAATGATACCTAAAGTTCAGTGCTGCGTGGAGGCGGTTAGAGAATCTGTTAGACAAGCGGTTATTTTAGACGGACGCATACCGCATTCTCTGATCGTAGAATTTTTAACGGATAGTGGGATTGGAACCTTGTTTTATAAATAAATCAAGAAATGGAAATGAAAGGAAGTGTGCACACAAATGGATAGTATGACTTGGACGGATGACTATATAACACCAACTTATGAGCGCGTAAATGTCGCCTTGGAAAAAGGAGACGGTTATTATGTATACGATGAAGATGGAAAGCAGTATTTGGATTTTACGGCTGGTATTGGCGTCAACTCCTTAGGTTATCAACATAAAGAATGGGTGACGGCTACACAAAATCAACTCAGCCAACTTCAACATACCTCAAATCTTTACTATACGACTCCCGCGGCAGAGCTTGCTAAAAAATTGTGCGAAAAAACTGGGATGAAGCATGTACTATTTGTGAACTCTGGTGCAGAATCAAACGAAGTAGCCATCAAAGTGGCCAGAAAATATGGTCATCTTAAAAATTTGAATAAGCATAAGATACTGACACTCAGTAATTCTTTTCATGGTCGTACTGTAACAACTTTATCGGCAACTGGACAAGATGTTTTTCATCAATACTTTGATCCATTTACGGAAGGTTTTGACTTTGTGGAAACCAATAACCTTGAAGATCTACATGAAAAATTTGATGAAACGGTCTGTGGAATCATGATTGAGCTGGTTCAAGGTGAAGGAGGCGTCATTCCTTTAGATCAAACGTTTGTTGAAGAAATTAAAATACTTTGCGCACAAAATGACTGTTTGTTAATGATTGATGAAGTACAGACAGGGATGGGGCGTACTGGGAAATTATTTGCCTATGAACACTTTGAATTAGAACCAGATATGGTTACGAGCGCAAAAGGACTTGGAAATGGCTTACCCATTGGAGCAGCGTTACTGGGAGAAAAAGTACAACATGTACTGGAAGCAGGAGATCATGGATCGACTTTTGGAGGGAATCCCGTGGTAACGGCTGGTGCGAATGTGGTGATGGATACCTTAACGGATTCTTTTTTAGCACATATCACAGCTAATGGCGAATGTTTAAAAGCAAAGCTGCTAGCCTTAGAAGGCGTTCAATCCGTTTCAGGTATGGGACTGATGATTGGAGTGACCTTTAAAGATATTTCTGCTAAGGAAGTGGTAGCCAAAGCTAAAGAAGAAGGTGTATTATTTCTGACAGCCAAGGAAAAATTGCGATTATTGCCACCGCTCATTATCGACGAGCGAGCAATCGATGAAGCTGTGAATTGTTTGAAAAAGATTTTAACAGTACAAGTGGGGGTCAGTTAATGGAACATTTACTTAAACTATCAGATTTGACAAAAGATGAACTGCTCATACTTCTTGAAACAGGACATGACTTGAAAAAGAAACTCAAGGCAGGGATTGAAACACCCTATTTGAAAGGGAAAACGCTGGGGATGATTTTTCAAAAAGCCTCTACGCGTACACGTGTATCTTTTGAAGTTGGCATGAATCAGTTAGGCGGACATCCACTATACTTGAGTGTAAATGATCTTCAAATGGGGCGCGGAGAATCGATTGAAGATACAGCTCGAGTCTTGTCTAGATATTTGGATGCGATCATGATTCGTACATTCGATCAGGAAGATGTCGAAACACTTGCAGAATTCGGGTCTATACCAATTATTAACGGACTGACTGATTTATATCATCCTTGTCAGATTCTCGCAGATTTAATGACAATCCAAGAAGTGAAAGGGACTCTAGAAGGCTTAAAATTCGCTTTTGTTGGAGACGGTAATAACATGGCAAATTCACTGATTGTTGGTGCCCTACTTGCCGGCGCATCAATTGCTGTGGCGTCACCAAGAGGGTATCAGCCTAATGAAGCTATTTTAGATCAGTACATTGATCATCCCGATTTTCTATTAACAGAAGATCCATATGAAGCTGTACAAGATGCGGATGTCGTTTTTACAGATGTATGGGCAAGTATGGGAGATGAAGCAGAAGCGGAAATCAGGAAAAAAGTCTTTCAAAGTATTTATCAAGTCAATCACGACCTTTTAGCGGTTGCTGATTCAGAGGTTATGGTCCAGCACTGTCTGCCAGCACATAAAGACGAAGAAATTTCTACAGATGTCTTTGAAGAGCATGCAAAGGTCATCTTTGAAGAAGCAGAGAATCGTCTCCATATTCAAAAAGCCGTACTGCTTCATTTGATGGGAGTGCCTGCCCATGTCAGCTAATTCCAACAAAGTATGGAAAGGGCGTTTCAGCGGTAAAAGTGCTCATGAAGTAGATGTATTCAATTCTTCTATCAGCTTTGACTATGTTTTATTTGAAGAAGATATCGCTGGAAGTATTGCCCATGCCAAGATGCTGGGACAGCAAAAAATCATTTCCAGTGAAGACACACAACAAATCATCGAAGGTCTGCAAACTATCTTAAATGATTTAAAAAGTGGTCAGCTAGCATTTGATGAGCAAGCTGAAGATATTCATATGTTTATTGAAGCAGAGTTGACAAAACGTATCGGTGACGCTGGGAAACGACTTCATACAGGAAGAAGTCGTAATGACCAAGTAGCTTTAGATCTGAGACTATATGTCAAGAAACAGATCACTGAAATCAAATCACAATTGATTCAGTTCGAGCAAGTCATCATTCAACAAGCTGAACAGCATATCGAAACGATCATGCCAGGTTATACGCATCTTCAAATTGCTCAACCGATCACCTTTGCGCATCATATTTTGGCATACGGTCAAATGGTTGCCAGAGATATTCAGAGACTGGACGAAACGATGGAACATACAGATTCAATGCCGTTAGGGAATGGTGCTTTAGCTGGAACAACGTATCCACTAGACCGTCAGTTTGTTGCAAAACAGTTAGGCTTCAAAGAAGTTACGGCTAATAGTCTGGACGGGGTTTCGGATCGAGATTTTGTACTGGATACGGCTTATGCATTGAGCATGATTATGATGCATCTCTCTCGTTTGTCAGAAGAGATTATTCTTTGGTGCACGCAGGAATTTCGATTTGTTGAATTGGATGATGCTTTTGCGACAGGGTCATCTATTATGCCACAGAAAAAGAATCCGGATGTAGCTGAGCTTGTTCGGGGTAAAACAGGTAGAACGTATGGGAATCTTCAAACCCTACTAACGATGATGAAAGGAATGCCACTAGCTTATAACAAGGATATGCAAGAAGATAAAGAAGCCTTGTTTGATAGCATCAGTACAATCAAGATCGCCTTATCAGCTATGATTCCCATGGTAGAGACGATGACAGTCCATAAGGATCGTATGAGAGTAGCCGCTTCAAAAGGCTTTATCAATGCGACAGATTGCGCTGACTATTTAACTAAAAAAGGTGTTCCATTTAGAGAAGCTTATGAAGTGATTGGTTCACTAGTCCAGACTTGTATCGACAACAAACAGACATTAGAAGAAATTTCGCTGGAACAGTATCAAGTCCTGCATCCAGTTTTTGAAAAAGACTTATATAAAGCCATCGATCTAGATGAATGTGTCAATAAAAGAAATCTTGAAGGTGGACCAGCGCCAGAAGCGGTCAAAAAGCAAATCAATAGATTAAAAAAACAACTCCATATCTGAATCGCTATCCGTTGTTTCTCCAAGATGAGAAGTAATGGATAGTGCTTTTGTCGTGATAAAGATTATAACCAGAAGTAATATTATGACATTTTGTTTCTAAGTGTTTAATTTGAAAAATCTTAAATTTTCTCACACAACTATTAAAAAGAATGCTATAATAGTCAGAAATAGCGAATAGTTTGATGAGGATACACAAAGAACTTCCAAGAAACGCAAAGGAATCTAGGATATATTTTGGATCCTGTAAAAAGTTATATTATTATAACTGAAACGATTTGCCATATACTTATAAGATTAAAAGGGGAGAACAGAATGGCTGAACAATTAAAACCACGTACAGAAATACCTGAAGAATTAACATGGGATTTATCCGCAATTTTTAAAACGCAAGAAGATTTTGAAGCAGCAGCCGAACAACTTCCAAAAGATGTTCAAGCTTTTGCAAATCAGTATGATGGAAAGCTAGACAGTGTAGATAGCTTAGTCGCAGCGATAAAAGAATACGAAGTTTTAATGGCGAAAGCCTCTCATTTAGGACAATACGGCATGTTGCCGGTATCTGTAGATATTTCAGATAGTGAAGCACAACAACAATCTCGTCACGTATCCAACGTGCTTGCTAATTTCGGTGCAGGAATGAGTTTCTTTAATTCTCAAATCCAAGAAGTAGACGAAGCAACGTTAAACGAAGTTGTTGAAAAAGAAGCGAAATTTGGACCATTCATTAGAGAAGTCAAAGCAGCTAAAAAAGCGAAGTTGGCTCCTGAAGTTGAAAAAGCGTTAGCACAACTGGATCCTATCTTTGAAGCGCCATCAGAAATATTTGAACAAGCGCGCTCAGCTGATGCAGATTACGGAACATTCGAAGTTGATGGTGAAGAATATGAGTTAAGTTTTGTATTATATGAAGAAGTTTATATGTATCACGAGAATCCAAAAATTCGACGTGCAGCGTATGATCAATTCAACAAAGTTTTAGCTCAATATCAAAATGTTGTCGCAACAGCTTATTATACACATTTACAAAGCGAAAAAACGCTGGCGACGATGCGTGGATATGATTCTATTTTTGATTACTTATTAGAGAGTCAAGAAGTAGATCAAGAATTGTATCACCGTCAGATTGATATGATCATGAATGACTTCGCACCGGTCATGCGTAAATTCATTACGCATTTAAAAGACGTTCATGGATTAGAAAAAATGACCTATGCGGATCTGAAAGTAGATTTGGATCCTGAGTACACGATGCCAGTTTCCATTGAAGAGTCTAAAGATCTTGTTCAAGAAGCGTTAGCTCCTCTTGGAGACGACTATGTAAACATGATCATGCGCTCTTATCCAGAACGTTGGACAGACTTTGCACAAAATATCGGAAAACGTTCAGGTGCCTTCTGCTCAACAACTTACGGAAAACATCCATATGTAATGGTGACTTGGACAGGTCAATTGACAGATGCTTATACCTTATTCCATGAATTAGGTCACGCTGGTCAAGGTGTATTATCAAATGAGAACAATCCATTAACGAGTGCACGTCCATCACTTTACTTGATTGAGGGACCATCTACCTTCAATGAATTATTACTGACTGATTATCTGAAAAATAAAACAGATGATCCACGTATGGAGCGTTCGATTCTTTCTAAAATGATCTCACGTACGTATTTCCATAACTTTGTGACTCACTTACTGGAAGCTGCTTATCAGCGTGAAGTCTATAAACTGATTGATGCTGGTAAGAGTTTCGATGCTAAGAAATTGAGTGAATTAAAATTAAGCGTACTAAAACAGTTCTGGGGTGATTCTGTTGAACTTGAAGCGGGCGCAGAATTGACTTGGATGCGTCAGATTCACTACTACATGGGATTGTATCCTTACACTTACTCTGCTGGTTTAACGATTGCAACGCAAGCATTCCTTAAAATCAAGAGTGGAGAAGAAAAAGTAGATGGCTGGTTAGAGTTTCTTGCATTAGGTGGACAAAAAGTTCCAGCTGAAGCAACCCTTGTAGCAGGTGTAGACATCACAACCGATCGTCCGCTTTCTGATACAATCAAATATCTAGATGAATCTGTAGATCGTATTATTGAGTTAACTGGCGAATTAGAAAAATAAGTAGCTTCAAAGAAAAATCTTCACGTTTATAGCGTGGAGATTTTTTATTAATTCTTGAATAGAATAAGGTATTGTTTTTAATATCAAAAGATTATAAAATAGAAGTATCTTAAATGAACGGAGGTGGAGGTTAGATGTTTCTAACTGCGAAAAAGCACGGAAAACAAGAATATTATTTATATATTTGCCGTGCTGAATTTTCTATTGTCGTTGCGTAATTGGACCAGTCTGTCCATTTTTAGCAACTGAATAGTAGAATCGCAGAAAAAACATCTTACCCCTACCATTTATATGCAGATTAGAAAGTTAAAACAGGCTTTTTGATTTGTAGCAGAATAGCCATAGGAGAGGACTCTTTTCTATGGTTATTTTTGTATGCTTTGACTTTTGTCTAATGAAGAGGGTGTAAGACAAAAGGAGCCGGAAAATGATGATATGTAATGTAAATGCAGTTTCTCAACAATATGGAGGAACAACCATCTTTGAAAATGTCACCTTAGAGATCGAACAAGGAGAAAAAATTGGACTTGTCGGTCGAAATGGAAGTGGCAAAACAACTTTAATGAAATTACTCGCACAAGTTGAAACGCCAACTTCTGGTCAGATTCATTGGAAAAAAGGATGCTCTATTGGATACTTGGAACAGATTCCAGCTTATTCAGATGACATGAGTGTCAATGACGTTTTGAAAACCGTTTTTGAAGAGTTGCTGGAAAAAGAAACAGCGATGAAACAATTAGAAATAGTAATGAGTCAAACAGAGAGTCAAAACCAACTTCAAAAGTTTATGGATCAATATGGAAAAATTCAGGAAGCCTATCTTCAAGAGGGTGGATACGAGATAGAGTCACGGATTCATCAAGTCACACAAGGGTTAAATATAAACCATTTAATTGAAACTTCTTTCAATTTATTGAGCGGTGGAGAACAGACAAAAGTTGGACTAGCCATGACTTTACTGATCAATCCTGATTTACTGTTACTGGATGAACCCACCAATCATTTGGACTTTGCAGCAACTGAATGGCTGGAACAATTTGTTTCCAACTACACTGGAACAGTCGTGATGATTTCTCATGACCGATATTTCTTGGATGAAGCGATTCAAAAGATTATAGACGTAGAAGATGGTGAGTGTACGGTTTATCATACAAACTTTTCGAATTATGTGACAGAAAAAGAAGAGAAAGTTGCCAGAGAATTTCAAGTATATGAAGAACAGCAGCGTAAAATAAAGAAAATGAAAGAACGTGCAAAAATCCTGAGAGAGTGGGCTAACCGAGCGGTACCGCCTAATCCAGGTTTGCATAAGAAGGCAAGACATATGGAAAGAATGATCGAAAGAATGGAAAAAGTGAAAAAACCTTTATTCCATAAGCAAATGAGCTTGGATATCACGGCATCAGAACGCAGTGGAAAAGATGTAGTCATCGCCAAAGCTGTAACCAAACGTTATAGGAACAGACAGATTATAAAAGAATCAGATATACACATTCGCTTCGGTGAGAAAATTGGATTGATTGGAGAGAATGGCGCAGGTAAATCAACTTTATTGAAGTTATTACTAAAAAAAGAAATACCAGATTCAGGTCTGATCAAAATAGGAGAGAATTCGAAAATAGGCTATCTCTCCCAGCATCTTTTCACAGATAAAAAAGACGAACGGTTGATAGATGTTTTCAGAGAATCCCTCCAAATAGAGGAAGGACAGTCCAGACATCAGCTTGCTCGATTCATGTTTTATGGAAGTGACGTATTCAAGCCCGTATCGAGTTTAAGTGGCGGAGAAAAAATGCGCTTAAGACTAGCGCAACTGATGCATGAAGAGATCAATTTCTTGATTTTAGATGAGCCAACCAATCACTTGGATATTGAATCGAGAGAGTTAGTGGAAGAGACATTAGATCATTTTCAGGGAACTATTTTAGCGGTGTCTCATGACCGCTTTTTCTTAGATCAAACCTTCAAGAAAATTTTTTGGATTGAAGATCATAAAATAGAAACCTTTGAAGGCGGCTATTCTTGGGCTAAAGAAAAGAAAGCAGAAAGGTTAAAGAGAATGGAGTAAAAGCCAGCATTAGAATTCCGAATCGAATGTAAAAAAAGAAGACCAATTATGTTACAATTATAAAGCAGAAAAGGGCACAAATAGCCCCCTAATAATAGAATCGGAATTAGAGTGTTGGAGGCAGTATGGAAAGCATCTTTAAAACATTAAAACAGTATTATGGTTACGAGGCTTTTCGTCCAGGGCAGCAAGAACTGATTGATGCGATTATGGAAGGAAGAGATGTGCTGGGCGTTATGCCTACGGGAGGCGGAAAGTCTCTTTGTTACCAGATTCCAGCTATATGTATGGAAGGCGTGACACTCGTCATCTCGCCATTGATCTCGTTGATGAAAGATCAAGTCGATACCTTGCAAACGATGGGTGTGCGTGCAGCTTACATCAATAGTCAGTTGTCTTATTTTGAACAGCAAGCCATTATAGATGAAGCGATTAGAGGAGATTTGGATCTGCTGTATGTTTCTCCAGAGCGACTAGGAAATGATCAGTTCCTTTACGCTGCGAGACAAATGGATGTAAACCTAGTTGCGGTAGACGAAGCGCACTGTGTGTCTCAGTGGGGACACGATTTTAGACCAAGTTATCAGGCGATTCCGCAAATCATGAATGCCTTGACCAATCGACCACCATTTGCAGCTTTCACAGCAACGGCTACAAATATCGTGCAAGAAGATATGATCCGACAATTAAATCTAGAGCAGCCTTATCAGCATATCGCAAGTTTTGATCGCCCAAATCTTTATTTCTCAGTGATCAAGCCCGATAAGAAATTGAATGAGCTGAGTCGAATTCTAGACAAGAAAGAATCCAGTATCATTTATTGTAATACGCGGAAAAATGTAGATACCGTCTATAAAAACTTAAATAAAAAAGGCTTTCCTGTAACTTTTTATCACGCTGGGATTGATCCTGAGGTGCGCGCAATGAATCAGGAACAATTTCTGTATGATGAAAAACCAATTATGGTAGCGACAAATGCTTTTGGAATGGGCATCGACAAATCCAATGTTCGCCGAGTCATTCATTATAATATGCCGCTCGATATGGAAAGTTATTATCAAGAAGCTGGGCGTGCTGGTAGGGACGGGGCTTCTGCGGAAGCGATCCTATTTTATTCAGCGCAAGATATCATTACAAATACTATGCTGATTGAACAAGGGAACTCACCCCATGCCAAGAAAAACTTGAATTCCATGATTACGTATTGTAAAACCGGTAACTGTCTTCGTAAAAGCATTTTAAAATACTTTAATCAAGAAGTAGAGTGGCAAGCGTGTGATTATTGTACGAACTGTGATGAAGAGACGGTTACAACGGATATTACTGTGGAATGTCAGAAAATTTTGTCTTGTATTTACCGAATGAATCAGCTTTATGGAACAGGTTTGATTACGGATGTCTTGAGAGGGAAGAAGACAAGTCGAATCGAGCAGCTGAAGTTTGATGGTTTAAGTACGTACGGGATTATGTCTGACTATACGGATAGTGATATCAAAGATATGATTTCGATTATGATTAGTGAAGACTATCTGAAAGTTGGCGGAGATGGCTATCCGATACTGGAATTCACCGGGAAAACTTCGGAGCTGCTGAAAGGTCAGACGACATTGGCAATCCGTAAGCAATTAAAGCAAGAACCCACGCATAAAACCAAAGCGATGGAAAATATTGAAAATTATGATGCGCAGTTATTTGAACGCCTAAGACAACTAAGAACAACGATTGCGCAAGAAATTGGTAAACCTCCTTTTGTCGTTTTTACAGACAGAAGTTTGATCGATATGTCGGCTAAGTTTCCGCAAACGGATGATGCTTTTCTAGCGACAAATGGTGTAGGGGAAGCGAAATTAGCAGAGTACGGTGAACAGTTTATTTCGTTGATTAAAGAGTATGTAGAAGAGCAGGATATTGATACTGAGCAAGAAGTCCATCAGAACGTTTCAGTCAAAGAAGTCACAAAACCGGCTAAATTAGCGAGTAAGCATACAGTTGAAGAAACCTTGCGACTGTTCGATGAAGGGGAAGACGTTGCGGCGATTTCTGAAATGAGAGGCTTGTCGACCAATACGATTATTAATCATCTTTGTAAAGCGATTGAAGAACACAAGCAAATTGATTATGACCAGCTCGTCTCTAAACAGGCAGATACTGAAATTCGAGAAGCCATTGAGGCAGTAGGAGACGGTTTCCTTAAGCCGATCAAAGAAGCTGTAGACGATTCAATCACCTATGATGAAATCAAATTTGTTTTAGCTAAGATTAAAAGTGAAAAATAAAAACAGTAGTGATGATAGAAGTGATTTTCTACCATCCTACTGTTTTTTTATTGAGCAATTGCCATACTTGCCTGAGCAGCGTGCATGCCAGCAACACGTCCGGTAATAAAGGCACCTGTGATATTATAACCACCAGTGTAGCCGTTATAGTCAAGAATCTCTCCAGTAAAGTAAAGATTCTGCATCTTTTTACTTTCCAGAGTTTTCGGATTCACTTCTTTTGTATCAACTCCGCCACCTGTAACAAAGGCTTTCTCTATCGGAAGAGAGCCATTTACAGTGAACTGAAAATCTTTGAAAAATTCAATGATTGAGTAGATTTGAGTCGGCGTTAATTGTTTTAATGGCAGACCGTCTTCAATACTTAGTTTTTCTAATCCAAACAAGAGATAACGTTCCGGAACAAGTCCTTTAAGTGAATTTTTTACACTTTTATCTCCGGCATCTTTGATTAGTTTAGCCATATCTTGTCTAAGTTCTCCCACAGATTGATCGGGTAAGGCATCGATTTTGATGGTTGCTTTATCAGATTTATCGCGCTTCATCACTTGATGTACAAACATCGAGCAGCGAAGAACGGCAGGACCGGAAATGCCAAAGTGAGTAAAGATCATATCCATACGATGTGAAATCGCGGGCTTACCTTTTTTGTTCAATACACTCATATTCGCATCTCTTAAAGCTAGCCCTTGTAAGACTCTTTCCTCTATAAAAGGTTCATCAGATGTGATGGGGACTTCAGTTGGATATAGAGGTTTCAATGTATGTCCAGCTTTTTTAGCCCATTGGTAGCCATCTCCAGTTGAACCGGTTTTAGGCATAGCACGTCCACCAGTCGATAGAATCACGCTTCTTGAAAGAAGCGTGCGTCCATCTTTCAATAAAACACCTTGCGCTTTTCCCTCTTCATATAGGACAGTTTCTACAGGGGCATTCAAGAAGACTTCGATTTTTTGTTCATCCATGATTCGCTTCAAGGCATCCACGATTGTTCTGGATTTATCAGTGGTTGGAAACATTCTTCCATGATCTTCTTCTTTTAAAGCAATACCATTTGATTGGAAAAAGTTCATAATATCGTAATTGTCATATTGGTAAAACGCGCTATATAAAAAGCGTCCGTTTCCAGGGATATGGGTGATAATTTCTTCTTTATCACGGTTGTTTGTCACGTTACAGCGACCATTTCCCGTTACTAAGAGTTTTCTACCCAGTAATTTATTTTTTTCAACGACAGCGACTTTGGCGCCGGCTTCTGCAGCTGAGATGGCAGCCATCATTCCACTTGTTCCGCCTCCAACGACGAGTACATCGTAGTGAGCCATGTAATTTCCTCCTACTTGTTCATTAAGCTATCCGTAACTGTATCATAATTCTTGTGCTATAACCATAGAATCAAAAGATATGTTAACGTTTCTTTAACAAAATATGACAGATTCAATAAAGTGCCGAAGTTCATTGTGTAAATCGGCAAAGTAAAAGCTTTAGTATAAAAGTAGTTCATTTTATATCTTGTAAAATAGAATGTCATTCTCTACACTGAGGTTATAAAAATGAGTAGTTCATAATTCAAAAGTACGGAGGGATTTGTATGGTCTTTGAATCTGACAGAAGTAGCTTTGGTATAAGAGTCATGGCTTTTATCATAGATGGTACATTAATGACGCTACCTATTGCACTCTTTATCTTCTTAGTTAATGGACGATTTTCGCTTGATTTTACGCAAGGCATGATCTGGAATTTATTATATGTTGTTTACTCTACCATTACTCCGGTATATTGGGATGGTTACGTCATCGGTAAGAAAATCATGAATATTAAGATAGTATAAGCGAACGGATCGGCGCTCACATTATCTGATATGTTTCTTCGAGAAGTAGTAGGTGTTTTTATTCTGGGCTATCTAACAGCGGGCATGAGTACACTAGTAAGCGGACTTATGGTGCTGTTCCGAAAGGACAGGCGTGCGATTCATGATATGTTAGCGGGTACCTTTGTGGAAAATACTTACGATTGATTCTTGAGTCAAGAAGTTGAATCCATACAAAAAATTTACAATATTGTTCTTGTGTGTAATGGATTACACCATTTACTATAAATATAGAATCAATTGATAGCGAATACAATAGACTCAAGGAGGAAAATCAATAATGGGATTTAGAAAAGACTTTTTATGGGGCGGCGCTACTGCAGCCAATCAACTTGAAGGTGGATACGATCAGGACGGACGTGGACTAGCAAACGTAGATGTCGTGCCAGTCGGAGAAGACCGTGGACCGATCATCACTGGACAAGTGAAACATTTTGATTTTGACGATGAACATTTCTATCCAGCAAAAGGTGCAATCGATCACTATAATCGCTATAAAGAAGATATTGCATTGTTTGGAGAAATGGGCTTCAAAACCTATCGTCTTTCAATCGCATGGACTCGTATTTTCCCGAAGGGTGACGAGACAGAACCAAACGAAGCAGGGTTGAAATTCTATGAAGATTTATTTAAAGAGTGTCACAAATACGGAATCGAACCATTAGTTACAATTACTCACTTTGACTGCCCAATGCACTTGATCAAAGAGTATGGCGGATGGCGTAACCGTAAGATGGTTGGGTTCTACGAGAACCTTTGCCGTGCGATTTTCTCACGCTACAAAGGTCTTGTAAAATACTGGTTAACATTCAATGAAATCAACATGATCCTACATGCACCATTTATGGGTGCTGGATTAGCCTTTGAAGAAGGGGAAAACCAGAAACAAGTGAAATATCAAGCAGCTCACCACGAGTTAGTGGCTAGTGCTTTAGCAACTAAAATTGCGCACGAAGTAGACCCTAACAACCAAGTAGGTTGTATGCTTGCGGCAGGTAAATACTATCCAAATACACCGAATCCAGAAGATGTATTTGCAGCACAACAAGAAGATCACGAAAACTATTTCTTTATTGATGTACAGTCTCGTGGACAATATCCTGCTTATGCAATCAAAGAACTTGAACGTGAAGGTATCGAAATTCCGTTTGAAGAAGGCGACAAAGAACTACTAATGGAAAACACAGTAGACTTTATTTCATTCTCGTACTACTCTTCTCGTGTAGCTTCTGGAGATCCGAAAGTGAACGAAAAAACGGCTGGAAATATTTTTGCTTCAATCAAAAACCCTTACTTGGAAGCAAGTGAATGGGGATGGCAAATTGATCCACTTGGATTACGTATCACAATGAACGATATTTATGATCGTTACCAGAAACCATTGTTCATTGTAGAAAATGGACTAGGTGCTGTGGATGAGCCAGATGAAAATGGATACGTTGAAGATGATTACCGTATCTCTTACATGGCTGAACACATCAAAGCAATGAAAGATGCCGTTGAATTAGATGGTATTGATTTGATGGGTTACACTTCTTGGGGATGTATTGACCTTGTAAGTGCCGGAACTGGAGAAATGAAAAAACGTTACGGTTTCATCTACGTTGACCGAGATAACGACGGTAACGGAACATTGAAACGTACGAAGAAAAAATCATTTGACTGGTACAAAAAAGTCATCGCCTCTAATGGTGAAGACGTTAGTAACGGTTAATTGTTTTTAGAATAAAATACTGAGCCTATCAATTCCTCATGAGTTGATAGGCTCTTTTCTTATTGTATCAACAAGCACTTTTAGCTAAAATAAGATTAAAGAACGATTAGGGGAGTGGTGCAATTGAAACAAGTTAAAGGAACTTGTCTATGCGGGGCAACGGTTATTACAGTTGCTGAGCTTGGAAATCATGTAACGGCTTGTCACTGCAAGATGTGCAGAAAACAGAATGCTTCTGCGGCATTTTTTACTGAAGAAGTAGCAGTAGAAAGCTTGATAGTTAACCAAGAAGAGACAATCAGTATTTATCCTTCTTCAGAATGGGCTGAGAGAGGTTTTTGTAATCGATGCGGAACATTTTTGTTTTATCGTTATCGTAGGGAGAAACAGATGCATTTAAATATCGAACTATTCGATGACTGGTTAAAAGAAGCTCATTTCGGCGAACAGATTTTTTACGGAAATAAACCAGACTACTATGAGTTTGCGAATACTACAGAAAAACATATTTAATGGGAGATAAAAATGAGTGAACAGACAAGTTGGGTTGAAGAAAAAACGGTTAAAAATTTACAAGAAGCGTTGGAATCAGGAGAACTCACTTCTAGAAAATTAGTCTTGACCTATCTGAAACGAATATCAGAACTAGACTCTACAGGACCAAATCTGAATAGTATCATTGAAGTGAACCCAGATGCCCTATACTTAGCGGACAAACTGGATACAGAAAGAAAAGAAGGAAAAGTTAGAGGGGCTTTACATGGCTTACCTGTAGTTATCAAAGATAATATTGATACCAATGATAAGATGCATACCTCAGCCGGTTCTTTATTGTTAAAAAATCATGTTGCAAAAGAAGATGCTTTTATCGTTAAGCAATTAAGAAAAGCTGGCGCCATCCTATTAGGAAAAGCCAATCTGACAGAATGGGCTAATTTTATCGCGGAAGATATGCCAACTGGGTACAGTTCTCGCGGTGGGCAAACGTTAAATCCTTACGGTAAGGACTTCATGGTCGGAGGATCAAGTGCAGGTACGGGAGCCGCTATTACCTCAAACTTAGCGGTCGTCGGAATCGGGACAGAAACATCGGGTTCCATTTTAAGCCCGGCAAGTCAAAATTCTCTTGTGGGTGTTAAGCCAACCGTTGGCTTAATCAGTCGCAGTGGTATTATTCCAATATCTCACACGCAAGATACTGCGGGACCAATGACACGAACAGTTGAAGATGCAGCAATTTTGCTTTCGGTCATACAAGGAAAAGATGAAAACGATCCAGTGACAGGTATTGGTCCATCAACAAAAATAGACTATACAAATCATTTAAAAAAAGGTGGCTTAAAAGGAAAACGAATCGGAATTGCACGTAAACCTTATTTTGACTACGTAGAAAAAGAGAAACAGCAATTAATGGACGAAGCAATTGAACAATTAAAAGCTCAAGGCGCTGAAATCGTTGAAAATATTGAAGTTCCTTCCGCAGGCGTAGATTGGGATATCAACGTGATGTTATATGAGTTCAAACCCGCACTAGAAGCGTACTTGAAGACAGTCGATTCAAGTTTTGGCTTAAGAACACTAAACGACCTGATCAATGGTAACCGGAACCTAGGAAGTAAAGCATTGAAATATGGACAAGCCCTATTCTATCAGGCTGCTGCAACGAGTGGACAGCTAACGGAATCAGCGTATTTAAATAGTTTGATTTTTGATCAAGAACAGTCCAGAGAAAAAGGGATAGATGCCGCTCTCGAAAAAAATCAATTGGACGCAATTGTTACACCAAATAATGCAGGTGCAATGATACCGGCCAAAGCAGGCTATCCATCTATTACAGTTCCGGCTGGATATACCACTGAAGGTGAACCGGTTGGTCTAACCTTCACAGCAAGTGCTTATGCTGAGCCCACTCTTTTTGAGTGTGCTTATGGCTATGAACAAGCGACAAATTGCCGAAAAGCACCTCAGTTCTAGAAAAAAAGGAGGAAATCATCATGGCTGAACATAAAATTTATTCAATGAGTTTTGGAAAAGTTTATCCACTTTATATAAAAAAGGTAGAGCGAAAAAATCGGACTAAAGAAGAAGTAGATCAAATCATTTATTGGTTAACAGGATACGATGCTATTCAATTAAAGAAAATAGTGGAAGAAGAAAAAGACTTTCGAACTTTTTTCAAAGAAGCGCCGCAACTGAATCCGAATAGAGAGCTAATTAAAGGCGTAATTTGTGGCGTTAGAATTGAAGAAATCGAAGAACCGCTTATGCAAGAAATCAGATATATGGACAAATTGATCGATGAATTAGCAAAAGGTAAAAAGATGGAAGCTATTTTACGATCAGAAAAGTCGTGAATAGAGGAGAAAGAACGATGCAAAATCATTACCGATTTGATTCAATAAATGAGCTCGAAGTACAGAAAATCATGCAGTGGACTTATCCAGAAAAATACAAATTTTATAGCATGACAGACGATTCTTAGACATTGGCTTAGAAAATTACAGTCAAAGCGTATGCGCGAGTAGACTTTGATAAAAAGCAAGTCTTTGAAAACGGAGAAGCTGAAAATAAAGTCAGCTTTGTATCAATGGAGAAAAAATAGTACTTTCTAGCAAATATAAAAGCTAAAATGAATGGTAGAATCCTATCCTTCGTTTTAGCTTTTTGTTTTAAAGAAAATAATTCTAAAAACATTCAAACGCAATGAACCTCATTTTAAAATTACATAAGGCGTTATTTTAATGGGAGCGGTTTCCGTAATCGTGAATACGTTTTCTGTTATTTTCCAGCAATAAATATGTACAATAAGTGACGTTTTTTTTAATATTTATCGTTGATTTATGCTAGTTAATGAAAATGAACTTTGAATTTTCATAAAATCATGATAATATATTCTAGCATTTATCAGTTTTAATATTGTAGGAGGATTTTTTGAATGACAAATGGAAAGACTAAAGTTAGTACAGCTTCACTTAAAGTTTTAGAAGGATGGGGAATTGACACAATTTACGGAATTCCTTCTGGAACGCTAGCGCCTTTAATGGAATCTTTAGGTGAGCAAGAAGATACTGATATTAAATTTATTCAAGTAAAACATGAAGAAGTTGGCGCAATGGCAGCCGTAATGCAACGTAAATTCGGTGGAAACATCGCTGTTTGTGTTGGATCAGGTGGCCCTGGTGCTTCTCACTTAATCAATGGTCTTTATGATGCAGCAATGGATAACACGCCTGTTTTAGCTATTTTAGGATCTCGTCCTCAAAAAGAGTTAAACATGGATGCATTCCAAGAGTTGAACCAAAATCCAATGTTCGCAAGTATTGCAGTATACAACCGCCGTGCGGCTTACGCTGAACAAGTACCAAAAATGATTGACGATGCAATCCGTACTGCTATCTCTAAACGCGGTGTATCAGTAATCGAACTACCTGGTGATTTTGGTTACCACGAAATCGATAACGATGCATTTTACTCTTCAGGTCACAGCTACCGTGATTATGTATCTCCAGCAATCAACGAAGCGGATGTTGACGCTGCAGTTGAATTATTAAACAATGCTAAACGTCCTGCAATTTACGCAGGTGTCGGAACAATGGGACATGGTCCAGCTGTTCAAGAATTATCTCGTAAACTTAAAGCGCCAGTCATTACAACTGGTAAAAACTTTGAAACTTTTGAGTATGATTTTGAAGCATTGACTGGTTCAACATACCGTGTAGGTTGGAAGCCAGCTAACGAAACAGTTAAAGAAGCAGATACAATTTTATTCGTTGGATCAAACTTCCCGTTTGCTGAAATCGAAGGTACATTCTCAAACACTGAAACTTTTATCCAAATTGATAACAACCCAACTATGCTTGGTAAACGTCACAATGCAGATGTTGCGATTCTTGGTGATGCAGGCGAAGCAGTTCAGTCATTACTTGAAAAAGTAACAGCTGTTCCAGAATCAGCTTGGTGGAATGCTAACTTGAAAAACATTCAAAACTGGCGTGACTACATGACTAAGTTAGAAACAAAAGAAAGTGGCGCGTTACAACTTTATCAAGTATACAATGCAATCAACAAATACGCTGATGAAGATGCGATTTATTCAATCGACGTTGGTAACTCTACTCAAACATCTATCCGTCACTTACACATGACACCTAAGAATATGTGGAGAACTTCTCCATTGTTTGCGACTATGGGAATCGGACTTCCTGGTGGTATTGGTGCTAAAAACGTGTATCCTGATCGTCAAGTCTTTAACATTATGGGTGATGGTGCGTTCTCAATGAACTATCAAGATATCGTTACTAACGTACGTTACAACATGCCTGTTATCAACATCGTATTCACGAACACTGAGTATGCATTCATCAAGAACAAATATGAAGATACAAACACAAATACTTTCGGTACTGATTTTACTGATGTAGACTACGCTAAAATTGGGGAAGCTCAAGGTGCAGTTGGTTTCACAGTAAGCCGTATTGAAGATATAGACCAAGTAATGGCTGAAGCTGTTAAAGCTTATAAAGAAGGCAAAACAGTCGTAGTAGATGCTAAAATTACTAAAGATCGTCCAATTCCAGTTGAAACACTAAAATTAGATTCAACATTATACAGTGCTGAAGAAATTACAGCTTACAAAGAAAAATATGAAGCTGAAGAATTGGTACCATTTAGTGAATTCCTAAAAGCTGAAGGTCTTGAATCTAAAGTAGCTAAGTAATTTCTGCATTATAACAGATCATTTACTATTTTAGAGACTAAGATAGAAGTCTTTTTAAAGTCTTAAAATACAGAGAACCCCTGAAAGAGTTGTACTTACAATTCTTTCAGGGGTTTTTCTATTGACTTTACACCAAAGTAGCTTTATTATCTAATTAAAGACAAAATGAATCTGCAATTAAAAGGATGGCTTTTATGAAGTTTTCTAAAGCGACTAACTATGCTTTACATTCCATGGTTCACTTAGCTATGGAAAATACGGATGAAGCGGTTGGGGTGGATAGCTTGGCACAGCGCCAGAAATTATCATCTACCTATTTATCAAAGATCTTAACAAAATTATCAAAAGCGGGTTTGATCGAATCGACGCCTGGAGTTAAAGGTGGCTACCGATTAGTACGTGCACCAGAAGAATGCTCCTTTTTAGATGTAATACAGGCCACAGAAGGTTATGAATCTTTACTGAACTGTACAATGTCACATGACGGAAAATGGAGTCAAACGTGTTTAATTGAGCGTACAATGTCTGAAGTGGAAGATAAAATGAAAGAAGAATTAGCAAGTAAAACCATTGCAGGAATTCTTTCGCAAATGCCAAGAAAAAATTAGTGAGTCGCTAATTTTTAGTTTGATTATAGATATTAAAGATCTTTAATAGAGGTTATGGGAGGGTGTCAGAATGTTAGATGTTGTAGTGATCGGTGGAGGTCCTGCTGGGATGAGTGCAGCTTTAGTTGCCGGAAGAGGCAAAAAAGAAATTTTACTAATTGATGAAGAACAGCCAAGAAATAGCGTAACGCAAGAATCGCATGCCTTTTTAACAAGAGATGGTATAACGCCTAGACAATTCAGAGAAAAAGGTCGCAGAGATTTAGCTAAATATCCAACAATCAAAATAGAAAATACCAGAGTTTTATCTATTGATTCAAAACCTAAGGATATATTCGAACTCAAAATGGAAAATAGAAAAACGATACAAACAAGAGCGGTCGTTTTAGCCATAGGTTTCAAAGAAACGCTGCCAGCTATTAAAGGTATTGAGTCTTATTATGGCAAAAGTTTATTCTCTTGTCCATTTTGTGATGGATGGGAAATGCAAGATCGTTCATTAGTATTAATTATAGATAATAAAGAAGCGACGCATCTACCAATGATGCTGAATAACTGGTCAGATGATTTGATTGTTGCGACAAATGGTATGGATATTTTTGATAAACAGCAGAAAAAAGATTTAGAGTTGAATCAGATTAGACTGATCGAAAAAGATATTCGAGAGTTGAAAGGTGATAATGGAGCATTACAGAGTATAGTATTTGAAGATGGAGAAGAAATTATAAGAACAGGTGGTTTTTGTACGCCGATGATTGATCGAAACTTTCCTTTCATAGAACAGTTGGGTATTGAAATCAGTGAGTCAGGCTTTGTGGTAACAGATTCTATGGGAAGAACCAATAAAAAAGGGATTTATGCGGCAGGAGAGATTACAGGGCCTTCTCAGTTAATTGTATCTGCTAGTCAAGGACATATGGCTGGAATAGGCATAATTGCTGATTTCAGTGCCGAAAGTTACAAAAACGGTTAAAAGGAGCATGAAATGGGACATATAGAAGCATTTAACAGCATGGCAGCAACATACGATACACCAGATAGAATTCAGATGGCTAAACATTCTGCAGCGACCGTTCGCCGTTTATTGAATCAAAAAGTGTCTAGGACGGCCATTGATTTTGGTTGTGGTACAGGGCTTCTAAGTCTAGAGTTGTCAAACACTTTTGAGTCGATCCTGATGATTGATTCATCTTCTGAAATGATCAAAGAAGTGAAAAAGAAATTAAAAAAAGCTACACTTAGTCATTTAACAGCGAAACATTTAGATATCGAAACAGATCGTGTGCTTCCTGAAACAGTAGATACCATTTTTATGTCTCTTGTCTTGCATCATATCGCTGAGCCAGAAGATATACTATCTAAATTGTCTGATGCGATTCATCTGGGCGGACAATTGATGATTATTGAAATGGAGCGAAGCGATAACTCAAGTCATCATCACAGCTCACTTTCTAAAGCTGAATTGATGCGAAAACTAGATAAACAAAACTTTGTTAATATTCAGTCAGAATATTTTTATGAAACGATTGATGAAAAGTCGGGAGATTCGTTTAAACTTTATATTGTTACAGCGGAAAAAGTTTAAATTTATATAAGAGAGAAAAGCCAGGGAAATGACCTATTGTCATTTTCTTTGGCTTTTTTGTTTTGAATTGGAAACCTTATAAAATTCGAAACTGGTATAATACAGTCAAAGCAAATTACATTGAAAGGACGGATGAGATGCAGACAAATTTTGATTACAAACTGAATATGATCAAGTGGATAGGAATTATCACAATGACGATAGACCACGCTGGCGCTTTTCTTTTCCCTCAGTATTTATGGTTAAGATTAATCGGACGAATCGCTTTTCCTTGTTTTTTGTACAGCACAGTAGAAGGAACCTTGCGAACCAGAGATTATAAACAGTACATTATAAGATTATTGCTTTTGGGGATAATTTCTATGCCGATTACGCCAAATACTATCAACGTTGTATTTTTATTGGCAGTCTTCTCGCTTTCCATAAAGTATCAGCGGTATTTTTTAGTGTTCTTGTTATTAAGTATACCAACTGAATACAGTGTTTATGGTTTCTTGTTTGGTTGGAGTATCTATTGGATAAAAGAACGTAATGTACTGCAAGGGATAGTGGCTACTGGGATTGTCCAGTTTATTGTAGGCATTTCTTTACAAACCTATTCTTTACTGTCTATTCCAATATTTTTATCAGAAAAGGCCATTAAGTTGCCTAGATTACCTAAATATTTTTTCTATTGGTATTATCCATTGCATCAAGTTTTCCTTATCCTCTTGTCTATGTGGATGATTTACTAGAAAGGAATGAAATGACATGTCAAAACTGTTAGTAGTCGGAAGTATATCAACGGACTTTGTTGTAGAAACAAAAAGAGAACCCAAAGTAGGTGAAACGATATTTGGGGAAACCTTTCAAACCTATTTTGGAGGTAAAGGTGCTAATCAGGCAGTTGCAGCTGCTCGACTAGGTGCTGAAGTTGAAATGTTTGGAGCCGTTGGTTCTGATGTATTTGGAGAAAGTTTGATCAATAACTTAAAAGAAAACAATGTCGGAGTTGAATATGTACAGACAGTGGACCACTTACCATCGGGTTCGGCTTTTATAACAGTAGTGAACGGAGACAATAGCATTATTTACGTTGCGGGAGCAAATGATGCCTATACACCTGATTGTCTATTTCAAAATCAACAACAGCTAGACATGCTAAAAAGAAGTGACATGGTCATAGTCCAAAATGAATTACCGCAAGCTACGATTGAAAAATTGATAGATCAAAGCAATCAAAATCGTATTCCAGTATTATACAACCCAGCTCCGGCTAGAAAAATAACAGAAAAGTTGATGGAATTCATTACTTTCCTGACGCCGAACGAATCAGAATTTCAAGAAATGTTTCCTGGACAGTCGATAAGTGAGATGCTTGAGAAATATTCCAATAAACTGATTGTGACGCTAGGACAAAAAGGAGCAACATTTCACGATGGAGACAAAATCGTAACAGTGCCTGCCATAGAAGTAGAGCATGTTGTGGATACTACTGGAGCCGGAGATACCTTTAATGGAGCCTTTGCAGTAGCATATATGGAAGGACAGTCATTAGAAGAGTGCGTACGATTTGCAAACAAAGCCGCCGCTGTTTCTATACAGAAGCTAGGAGCACAAAACGGCATGCCTACTAAAGAAGAGATTTAAAAGATTTTGTAACATATAGAATTTTAAAAACCAAACAAAGATTTATCACAAGTGTTATTCTCTGACATCCTTGAGCAAATGATATGACATAAAATAGAAAAGATAGTAAACTAGAAGTTACGTAAAGGCTTAAATTGAACGAACACCTTACTATTAGACACTGTATGCATTCATTGGAGGAGTCAAGATCAACATGAACCTAACTGACCTATTGACCTCGGTAGAGATCGACTCTAGCCGTCCAGCTCAACTTGAGATGGAAAAAAAAAATATTCATATTGAAAAAATAGCTTATCATTCAAAAGAAGTAAAACCTCAAACACTATTCGTCTGTATAAAAGGGCATCAAGCAGATGGACATCAATATGCAAGAGACGCCGTAAAAAAAGGCGCGACAGTTGTAATTGTCGAACACTTTCTTGAAGAATTAGACGTACTACAGATCAAAGTTAAAGATAGCCGTGAAGCATTAGCGATTATATCCAGTAATTTCTTTGGTAATCCGTCTAAATCTTTAAGTGTATTTGGAATTACAGCGACCAATGGTAAAACAACGATTACTTATATGACAGAAGAAATCTTTAAAGCACAACAGCTGAAATCAGGTCTGATTGGAACAATTTTAGTAAAAGTGGATAAGGAAATTGAAATGAGTCGGTTAACGACACCTGAATCCTATGATTTGCAGCAGCATTTTGCAAACATGAGAGATCGTGAAATCTCTCATGTTTCTATGGAGGTTTCATCTTCAGCGCTTGAACTGAAGCGAGTTTATGGTACAGAGTTTGATGTTGTGGCATTTATGAACATAAGCCCAGAACACATTCGATTACATGAATCTTTCGATGCGTATTTTAATGCGAAAGCCGCATTAATCAGGGAAGCGTCCAAACAAAGCACAGCGATTTTAAATATTGATGAACCACTATTAGTTCCTTTAGAAAAGGAGACAGAGGCTCAAGTTGTCACGTTTGGTATCGAAAATCAGACGGGTACGATCACTGTTTCCGATCTTCGTTTTTCATCAGGGAAACCTCAATTTAAAGTGAACATTACGAAACCTTTTTCTTCCTTAACTGGGAAGCAAATCGATACGATAAGTTTCGATTTAAAGATGTCAGTTCAGGGATATCATTCTATTTACAATGCACTGACGGCGGTTGTTACAGGACTTGTCAATGATATACCTATTGATATAATTCAAAAAGGTATCAAAAATTTTACGGGTGTCGAGAGACGCTTCCAAATGCTTTATGACAAGAAATTTAAAGTCATAGATGATTTGTTATTAAATCAAAATAATATTGATTCATGTATGGAAACAATCAGCCATCTTGATTACAAGGATTTACATCTAGTTCACGCTATCCGAGGGAACAATGGACCGGAACACAGCACGGAAATTGCAAATTCCTTGGCAGAATGGTTCCATAAAATAAACGTTAATAAAATTATATTAACGACTGCGCCTTCTCATGTGGAAAAAAAAGATAAAGTGTCAGAAGAGGAATTAGATGCCTTTTTAAAAGTAATGAAACAAAATGACATTGACATCACATTTTATGAAGAATTGGATGAAACGTTACGTTTCGGCGTTGAACAATTAAAACCAGATGATATTTTATTGATTTCTGGAGCACACTCAATGGATCAAGGCGCTGGGAAAACGCTGGAACTATTAAAAGAAATACATCCTGACGTAGATCACGAGTCCATCAATCAAGTCTTGGATCGGAAATTGATTGGTATGGATCCGGATGATGTTACTAAAAAACTTCTACAATATAATTCTAGACAAGAAAATAGTTAGATTCATAAAACAGGCCTATTCTACATAAGTTGTAGAATAGGCCTGTTTTTTACTTATCTTTTTTGTCTTTTTTTGAATAACTGAATGCACCAATGCCTGAACCGAATACAAGACCTAATGCGATTCCGATAGCTAAGTTATTCGTAAGTATACCAAGTGCAGCGCCGAGTGCTAAGCCTACACCGAGATACGAGCTTGCTTCTGCGGCGTTCTTTTTGTTAGTGTCTTTATCTTGTTTTTGCTTATTAACGCTCATTACATCTAACCTCCTTCAACTCTTGTTTTAGGAACAGTCGCGATTATAATAATTGCAGTATAGAACAAGAATAGATAAAAGTAAATTGAAAGAGTAGATGGAATTTTTCTGAGACAAATATGGTATCATTCATCTTATAATAAATAGAAGAGAGAGGCATAAATGGACGCATTAATTAGCAAATTACAAAAACGGAAGTCTTATTTGAGTAATTTAGAAAACCAAGTACTTGAATACATTCTTGCGAATCCAAAAGAAGTATCTGAGAGTACTATTGAACAGTTAGCAGAGAAGCTATTCATTTCTACAGCCACAATTTCAAGAACAGCTAAGCACCTAGGGTTTAAAGGATTTCAAGAATTGAAATACGCTATATTGAATTATTATGATGTCGAGCGTGGAGAAATGAATACTGCTAGGCTAGCAAAGGAAGCCACTGTATTTGGAAATAATATATCAAAACAAATTGAAAAGTCATTTGAATCTTTAAGCGAAAGTCAGGTAGACGAAATTGTTTCTATTCTAATCCATTCCAATACGATTGAAGTAGTGGGCGTAGGTGGTAGCTTACCAGCTTGTGTAGATGTATCAAAAAAATTAATGGCTTTGGGTAAAAAAGCGACAGCTCGAACAGACTGGGATGAGCTTAGAGCAATATCCAAATCTTTGAACAAAAACGATTTAGCAATCCTAGTTAGTTTAAGTGGAGAAACCATTCACATTATTGAGTACGCAACAAACTATATTGAAAGAGGTGTTCCGATTATTGCTGTAGTAGGTGTCTCAGAAAGTACTTTAGAAAAAATTGCCACTTATACTTTAAAAGCTTTTGTGGAGCCAGTGTACTTTCAGGATGTAGATCTAAGTTCTAGAGCTGCCTTGAATAGTATATTAGATTTCATATTGATTAGAATGGCTGAGTGGAAAAAGCAAGACTTGTAAAGCTATACAAAAGGCTGTAAGGAAATACAGATTAATGTAAGCGGTAGCAATTTTAATGTTATCCCATTATACTTCTAGAGTAATGACAAATAAGAAGTAAAGGAAGGGATAAAGGATGGATAACAAGAAAAAAGTGAGCTTCTGGGAATTCTTTCAAGGATTAGGAAAGACTTTTATGTTGCCAGTAGCTTTATTAGCATTTATGGGATTATTGTTAGGAATTGGGAGTTCTTTTTCAACAGAGTCGACTATTGAAGCTTTACCATTTTTGGGAAATCCTATTTTACAGATATTATTTAGATTTATGTCGACTATTGGTTCATTTGCCTTTAGTTATTTGCCCGTTATGTTTGCTATGGCTATTCCGTTAGGATTAGTCAGAAAAGAAAAAGGTATTGCTGCTTTCTCTGGATTTGTCGGGTATACAATTATGAATTTAGCAATTAATTTTTATTTAACAGAAAATAATACCCTAGCTGATCCAGAAGCACTTAGAGAAGCCGGTCAAGGAATGGTATTTGGTATTCAAACGATTGAAATGGGCGTCTTAGGAGGTATTATTGCGGGATTAATTGTTTATCAACTCCACAAGCGGTTCTATAAAGTGCAATTGCCAGATAGCTTTTCTTTTTTCTCAGGAGTGAGATTTGTTCCAATCGTTACGTCTCTCGTCCTAGCTATTGTGGGGTTGATTATTCCGATTATTTGGCCAATCTTTGCGATGGTTATAACAGGTATAGGTACGTTGATACAGAGTGCCGGAATTTTTGGACCTTTTTTATTTGGAGCAGGAGAGCGACTTTTGCTTCCTTTTGGACTGCATCATATTCTTGTAGCGATGGTTAGATTTACAGAAGCGGGAGGAACAGCAGTCATTGATGGGAATCAGATATTTGGTGCTTTAAACATTTTTTATGCTGAATTACAACAAGGACTACCAATATCTGGAGATGCTACAGCTTTCTTATCTCAAGGTAAAATGCCTACTTTCATCTTCGGTTTACCTGCAGCAGCACTAGCTATGTATCGTGTAGCGACTCCTGAAAATAGACATAAAATAAAAGGATTATTAATATCAGGAGTAGTTGCAACAGCTGTTACAGGGATTACGGAGCCTGTTGAATTTCTCTTCCTATTTGTCAGTCCGCTTTTATGGATCTTTCACGTAATTATGACAGGTTTAGGATTTATGGTAATGCCATTAGTTGGAGTTGTTATCGGAAATACAGATGGTGGATTGTTAGATTTCTTGATTTTTGGAATTATGCAAGGTAGCTACACAAGATGGTGGATGGTCATTGTCGTTGGAGCTATATGGTTTATGATTTATTACTTTGTATTTAAAACTGTTATTCTAAAATTTAACTTAAAAACACCAGGAAGAGAACAGTTAACGACAGATACTGACTACACTGAGGAAGAAATAAGTTATGCCAAAAAAGGGAATTATGATGTAAAAGGCATGATTGATGCGCTCGGAGGTTCCGAAAATATTGAAGTGGTTGACAATTGTATCACTCGATTAAGATTAGTTTTAAAAAATGGGAAAATCGTAAATGACAATAGGCTAAAGGAGTTAGGTGCATTAGGGGTCGTTCATTTAGGAGAAAATAATGTACAAGTCATTATAGGAACTAAAGTAACCAGTGTTAGGAATGAATTGGATACATTACTGTATGGATAGGTTGTGGGAAGAAATGAATTTCAATCAAGTTATTGATCGTAGAGGAACACATTGTACTCAATGGGACTATGTCGAAGATCGATTCGGAGAGAAAGATTTATTACCGTTTACAATTTCTGATACAGATTTTGCTTTGCCTCAACCAGTCATTCATTCACTTTCTGAGAGGTTGAATCATGGTGTTTTTGGTTACACACGTTGGAATCATGATGACTTCAAGGAAGCTGTAGTAAAATGGTATGTAAATCGATTTGGATTCAAGGTAAATAAAGAATGGATACAATATAGTCCGTCTGTCATATATAGTGTTTCAGCTTTAATCAAAATGCACTCAAAAAAAGGAGAAGGGGTAATTATTCAAACCCCCGCATATGATGCATTTTTTAAAACAATCAAAGCAAATAAGAGAAAGCTTGTTCAAAATCCGTTACTATATAAAGAAGGTAAATACCAGATTGATTTTGATGATCTCGAGAAAAAATTATCGAATAAAAGCAATAAGATTCTGCTTTTTTGTTCACCACATAATCCTACAGGACGTGTCTGGAATGAAAAAGAGCTAACAACCTTGATTCATCTCTGTAGAAAGCATAATGTTTTTATTATATCTGATGAGATTCACATGGATGTTATTAGGAAAGGATTAAAACATAGTCCGCTTTTAAAATTTGGTGAAGATCAAGTGGCTATAGTTACATCAGGTTCTAAAACCTTTAATTTTCCGGGGCTCATTTTTTCTTATACACTCATTCCAAACAAGTATGATCGCGAAATGTTTTTAGAACAACTAAAAAATCAAGATGGTCTATCTTCGGCAAGTATATTAGGATTGGAAGCTACGATAACAGCTTACAGTGAGTGTGAAAATTGGGTAGAAGAATTGAATAGCTATATTGATCAGAATAGTGACTACGTTAAAAAAACTTTAAAGTTAAATTTTCCTGAACTTGACATATTTGAATCAGAATCTACTTATTTGATGTGGCTAGATATGACAGCTTATCCTGAAAAGATGACTGAGATTCAAAACAGATTAAGAAGTATCGGTAAAGTAGCGATTATGGATGGTGGGGTATATGGAGGAAATGGGAAACATTTTTTAAGATTGAATATAGGTTGCCCGAGATCTAAGTTGAAACAAGGTATAGAACGATTGGTCAGTAGTTTAATTTAAATAATGTTCAAAAGAGTCTAACTATCAAACTTAAAGATAGTTAGACTCTTTTGTATAAAATATAATGATTGTATCTATTGAAATATAAGTGTGCATGATAAGATGAATGATAGTAACGTTTAAATAAAAAGGAGAGTACAGATGAAAAAAATATACTTAGGTGGCCCGCTTTTCAGTGAAATGGAGGCTGAATACAACAAAAGTCTTGCAACTGAAATAAGAGTAGCGTTTGACGTTGAAGTTTATAACCCTGTTGAAAATGAAGCCATTAATGATAAGTCAGGTTATGCAGATAGCATCATGATTGCAGAAGGCGATAATGCACATATTGAAGCTTCAGACATCTTAGTAGCTTTACTAGATGGCCCAGTCATTGATCCAGGACTAGCAGCAGAAATTGGCTACTTTTACTCAATGAATAAACCGATCATTGGATTGTACACGGATTCTAGACAAGGAAGCTTCGGTAATCAGCAGAAACTAGAAGCAATAGACGAAGTTGCAGAATCTCAATTTTCTTATGTAAATCTCTATATTGTTGGACTCATCAAGAAACGTGGTAAAATCGTACAGTCGAAAAAGGGTCTGTTGGAAATTCTGAAAAACGAATTAAACTAATTGGGGGCTGAGAAAGGGATATATGCTAAATCAAGCGAACGATACAATATACAAAAAGTGCTTATTTCCATTATTTGGTGCACTAATGGGTTCGATTTGGAAATACGTATGGGGATTGAATGATACGGTATTGGATCTTATTTTAGGTATAATCGTAATCGGCTTATTTATTTTTGCGCTGATTAATATTAAAAAGATGATTGATCGTCAGTTATTTATGAAGCTGATTTCCTACACTTTGGTTTTTGTAGTAGTGTTTCAGATTGCTATTTACGCTATATCGATTGTTTTTCAAGGAATGATTGCGTTCATAATGGCCATTATTTTACTCAAAGGCTTTTGGGAAATAGTAACTTCTTAAAATCAGATAAAAGATCAAATTTATTATTTGACCTTTTTTGACCTTTGGAGTACAATATCTTTAGTTTCATGAATTTAAGTAAACATGATAGAATAAGTTTGACTGAATTAGAGGAGGACAATAAAAATGAATTTAGTACCAACAGTTATTGAACAATCACCCCGTGGTGAACGTGCTTATGATATTTACTCTCGTTTATTGAAAGACCGTATTATTATGCTTGGTGGACCAATTGATGATCAAGTTGCCAATTCTGTTATTGCCCAATTATTATTCTTGGATGCACAAGACCCTGAGAAAGATATCTATCTTTATATCAACTCTCCAGGTGGTAGTGTTACAGCAGGACTAGCCATTTACGATACAATGAACTTCATCAAATCTGATGTTCAAACTATCGCAATCGGACTAGCAGCTTCAATGGGAAGTTTCTTACTTGCAGCAGGTGAAAAAGGGAAACGTTTTGCACTTCCAAATGCAGAAATCATGATTCACCAACCATTAGGTGGCGCTCAAGGACAAGCAACTGAAATTGAGATTGCTGCTAAACATATCTTGAGAACACGTTCAAGATTAAATGATATTTTGGTTGAACGTACTGGACAACCTTTAGAAGTCATCGAACGAGATACAGATCGTGATAACTTCATGATGGCTGAAGATGCTAAAAATTATGGCTTAGTCGACCAAATCATGGATAGCGCTGCTGATTTAAACAAATAATTCTTCAATTTTAATAGAAAGCGAGGACATCCTAAACAGGGTGTCCTCTTTTTATACATAAAAAACTAGAAAAAGAAAATCTAGTTATTCTGGTCTTATTTCTACTATACAAAGTAAGACTCAACAAACCGGTAAAATACAACCGTCTGACTGGTTATCTAAGGCTTCTAGCGTTATACTGTACGGGTAAGAATGAAGAAAAGGAGAGATGTTATTGGATACTTCAATGATCAGAGCATCAGAAGTGACGACTGAAGGCGGTATACACATTGGGGACAAGAACGCTCCAATTAAAATCGTGGAATTTATGAATTTGAGATGTCCGTTTTGTAAGCAATGGTGGGAAGAATCTGCTCCTGTGCTAGATAAATATGTATCAGAAGGAAAAGTAGAACGAATCGTTAAACTCTTTGACAAGGAAAAACCAAGCTTGAAAAGAGGAAACGTTATTCATCATCACTTAGATTATACAGCTGGTAATAAAGTAAAAGAAGACATATCCTACTTCTTAGCACGTCAAGAAGAGTGGGGCAACCTTGAGGAAAACGATATCGTGGACTATGCCAATATTAGAAGAGGATTAAGCAAGCAGAGAAGTGAAAAAGAAGCTCAGCATGTAATTGATGAGGCTGAAAGAGCTAATGTAACACTTGTTCCTTCTGTCTTTATAGAAGACTATATTTTTGATGAACATATCACAAATGAAGAACTAAAAGAAATCATTGAAATAAAATTAAATCGCGGAAACATTGACCAGTAAGTTTTCGTAAATCATGGACGAAAAACGTCCCTAGAATTTGGTATTATGGGTTGAAAAATGCCCCACATCTTGTTACACTAAACATGTAATCAGAAAAGAAGTGTTCACTAGATCGCGAGCAGTTGAAATCTTTAATCAACTATGTAAAATGGATTTCGACATTATGCAGTTTAAACGCTGGCACTTTTTCGCTGCGAACCTTTGCGCTTTCGGTCGAGATGATAATCTCAGTTGAATACGCGCAAAAGTAGTCGAGAGAGAGGGCCTAGGATGCTGTCAGTTATCGAAAAAGTTGCACCCGATATGTTTCAAACGCTGAAAAGAAGATATCATATCTTGAAGCAGATTCAAAAATCCAGTCCAATCGGAAGAAGATCTCTTGCAGGAAGACTAGGATTTACTGAACGTGTTTTGAGAAGCGAAGTCGATATATTACGTAACCAAGGATTGATAGATATATCCTCTGCGGGAATGGAATGTACGTCTACAGGATTAGAAGTTTTTCGTCAGCTTGAACGTATGATGGGGCATCATGTCAGATCAAAAGACCAGGAGACTATATTGGCGAACAGGTTAAGCATTAGCCATTGTGTCATTGTACCTGGAAACTCGGACGAAGACCCCGCAATATTAGAAGATATAGGTTTAGCAGCAGTCAAAGCACTTGACTTCCTTCTTCCTGAAGGTAAAAACGTTATTGCAGTGATGGGTGGAACGACAATGGTCGAAGTTGCCCACGCAATGGACGAAAAGTTCGGTGAGAAAAGACAGTTATTGTTTGTACCTGCACGCGGAGGGCTCGGAGAATCAGTTGATATCCAAGCTAATGTGATCGCAGAAACAATGGCCCGGAAATCCGGTGGAAAAAGCAGGGCGCTATATGCTCCTGAACATGTCCGTTCTGATACGTACTCTTTACTATCAGAGGAGCCTGAAATTAAAGAAACACTTCAATTAGTTGAAAATGCTTCCTTAGTCTTGTACAGTATAGGTAGTGCTTTCGAAATGGCAGAAAGACGAGGCATGAATAGAGAGACACTTCAATTACTGAAAAATCAGAATGCTGTAGCAGAAGCATTTGGAGAATTCGTTAACCCCGAAGGAGAGATTGTTTACAAACTCTCTCGTATTGGCTTGCAATCAAGTCAAATGGGACGTATTCCACATGTGGTCGCAGTAGCCGGTGGTAAAAATAAAGCCAAGGCAATTGAAGCTTACGTGAAAACTGTCCCTCCTCACACGTGGTTAGTGACGGATGAGGCAGCCGCAAACGAGATTTTAAATGGGGGCAACCCTTTAAAAAATTAGTAATAAAAATTCCAAGGAGGAAATCATTAATGGCAAAGAAAGTAGCAATTAACGGATTCGGACGTATTGGACGCTTAGCACTTCGTCGTATTTTAGAGGCAGATACAGGATTAGAAGTTGTGGCAATTAACGACTTAACAGATAATAACGATCTAGCTTATTTATTGAAGTATGACACTGCACAAGGAAGGTTCCCTCATGAAGTAGAAGCGAAGGAAGATTCCATAACTGTTGCAAGAAAAGAGATTAAAGCTTACGCTGAAAAAGATGCTAGCCAATTGCCATGGGGTGACCTAGGTATTGATATCGTCTTGGAATGTACAGGATTTTACACTTCACCAGAGAAATCTCAAGCACATATTGATGCTGGAGCGAAGCGCGTATTGATTTCAGCACCAGCTAAAGGTGATCTTAAGACAATTGTATTCGGTGTGAATCACGAATCAATAGAATCAGACGATAAAATCGTTTCAGCAGCTTCATGTACGACTAACTGCTTGGCACCGATGGTTAATGTATTGAATAAAGAATTTGGACTTGACCACGGATTAATGAGTACAGTGCATGCATATACTTCAACGCAAACACTACAAGATTCACCAGGCGGACGTAAAAGTCGTGCTGGAGCTCAAAATGCCATTCCTGCTTCAACAGGTGCTGCTAAAGCAGTAGGTAAAGTTATACCTGAAGTTGATGGAAAAGTAGACGGAACAGCTGTAAGAATTCCGGTTGTAACAGGATCTATGGTTGAGTTATACTCTGTCTTGAATAAAGAAGTATCAGTTGAACAGGTTAATGCAGCAATGAAAGATTATGCTTCTGATGCCTATCTATATAATGAAGACGAGATTGTTTCCTCTGACATTATTGGTGTCCCTGCTGGTTCTGTATTCGATGCTACTCAGACTAAAATCATCGAAGGTGACTCAGGACAACTGGTTAAAACTGTCGCTTGGTACGACAATGAGTATGGTTTCACTGGCAACATGGTGAGAACATTAGATTATATGGCTAACTTATAATAAGTCGGTCTATCATAACGTGTTTAAGACTTAATTGATTCGTTTCGATTAAGATTTAAAATAAAAAATTTTGATTTTCACAGGAGGAAATCGTATTATGTCAGTAAAAGTAGCTATTAACGGATTTGGACGTATTGGACGTTTAGCATTCCGTCGTATTAACGAAGTAGAAGGTTTGGAAGTTGTTGCAGTAAACGACTTAACAGATCCTAACATGTTGGTTCACTTGCTTAAATATGATACAACTCAAGGTCGTTTCAACGGAGATGTAACTGTTGGAGACAACAGCTTCACTGTTGATGGACGTGACGTTAAAGTATTAAGCGAACGTAACCCAGAAGATCTTCCATGGGGAGACTTAGGCGTAGACATCGTTCTTGAATGTACTGGATTCTTCACTACTCAAGAAAAAGCAGAATTACACCTTAAAGCTGGAGCGAAACGTGTTGTTGTTTCTGCACCTGCAACTGGTGATATCAAAACTGTTGTTTACAACACTAACCACGAAGTTTTAGATGGTTCTGAAACTGTTATTTCTGGTGCTTCATGTACGACTAACTGTTTAGCTCCAATGGCTAAAGCATTAAACGACAAATTCGGAATCGAAACTGGTTTAATGACTACTATCCACGCATACACTGGAGATCAAATGACTCTTGATGGACCACACCCTAAAGGTGACTTCCGTCGTGCTCGTGCTGCTGCAGCTAACATCGTACCAAACTCTACTGGTGCTGCTAAAGCAATCGGTGAAGTATTACCTGAACTTAAAGGTAAATTAGATGGATCTGCTCAACGTGTACCAGTTCCTGCTGGATCATTAACTGAATTACAAGTTATTCTTTCTAAAGAAGTAACTGCTGAAGAAGTTAATGCTGCAATGAAAGAAGTTGCTAACGAGTCTTATGGTTACACTGAAGACCCAATCGTTTCTTCTGACATTTTAGGAATGACTTATGGTTCATTATTCGATGCAACTCAAACTAAAGTCATCTCTGCAGGTGGAAAACAATTAGTTAAAACTGTAGCTTGGTATGATAACGAAATGTCATACACTGCACAACTAGTTCGTACTCTTGAATATTTCGCTTCTCTATAAAAAGAAGTAAGTGTTCAAATAGTCAATTGATTTTTAATCAAACAGAACAAGAATGAATAAGCGGGGGAGCTCTCACTCTATGCGGTAGACTATGTAAGAAACGCGTGAACGATTACAATCGTTTCATCACGGATTCTTTTCAGATCTCTATCAGCTAGAGTATCGCGCTTCCCCGTTTTTTATTTTGTAAACAGAATGGTTTATAGTTCTTTTATTGACGTAATGACGAAACGGTTAATGCTTATTTTAAATATTAATGAAAGACAAAATCACGTATACAAAGGAAGGTTGAGTAACGATGCCTAAGAAAACTGTAAAAGATCTAGATCTTAAAGGGAAAAAAGTATTGGTTCGTGCTGACTTTAACGTACCAATGAAAGACGGTAAAATTTCTAATGATAACCGTATCCAAGCAGCACTTCCAACTATTCAATACGTACTTGAACAAGGCGGAAAAGCGATTGTATTTTCTCACCTTGGACGTGTTAAAACGGATGAAGACAAAGCTGGTTTATCTTTAGCACCTGTTGCTGAGCGTTTAGGCGAATTGTTGGAAAAAGATGTAACATTCGTAGCTCAAACTCGTGGAGAAGAACTAGAAACAGCTGTAAACAACTTATCTGACGGCGACGTTTTAATGTTTGAAAACACTCGTTTTGAAGACGTTGACGGTAAAAAAGAAAGTAAAAATGATCCTGAACTAGGTAAATACTGGGCAAGTCTTGGCGACGTATTCGTAAATGATGCATTCGGTACAGCTCACCGTGCACACGCATCTAACGTAGGAATTGCTTCTAACGTTGAATCAGCAGCTGGTTTCTTAGTAGAAAAAGAAATCAACTTTATTGGTGGAGCTGTTGATGAACCAAAACGTCCATTCGTAGCGATTTTAGGTGGAGCTAAAGTTTCAGATAAAATTGGTGTAATCGAAAACTTACTATCTAAAGCAGATAAAGTATTAATCGGTGGCGGAATGACTTATACTTTCTACGAAGCATTAGGAAAAGGTATCGGAAGTTCACTTCTTGAAGCAGACAAAGTATCACTTGCTAAAGAATTAATTGAAAAAGCTGGCGACAAATTAGTTCTTCCAGTGGATTCAGTAGTTGCTTCTGAATTTTCTAACGATGTACCTACAGAAGTTGTTGAAGGAGACGTTCCTGAAGGTAAAATGGGGCTAGACGTTGGACCTAAGACTGTTGAATTATTCGCTAAAGAATTAGAAGGCGCTAAAACAGTTGTATGGAACGGACCAATGGGCGTTTTCGAAATGTCTAACTTCGCTAAAGGAACAAGCGATATCTGTGAAGTGTTAGCTAAACTAGAAGATGCAACAACAATTATCGGTGGTGGAGACTCTGCGACTGCTGCACAACAACTTGGATTTGAAGATGACTTCAGCCACATCTCTACTGGTGGTGGAGCAAGTCTTGAATACCTTGAAGGTAAAGAATTACCGGGAATTGCTGCAATCTCAGATAAATAAATCTATTTAAAAATACTCTAAAAACCTGTAAACTATAGAGTGTAGTCAGGCGGTACTTAAGTGCTGCTTTGACCTCTGTAGTGAACACATAATATAATCGAAAGAAGGAATCGAATTATGCGTAAACCAATTATTGCTGGTAACTGGAAGATGAACAAAACTGCGGCTGAAGCTGCGTCATTCATTGAAGAGGTTAAAAATAATATCCCTTCTTCTGATAAAGTAGATGCTGTTATCGGAGCTCCTAACCTTTACACTCAAGCATTGCTTGACATGACTGCTGGAACTGAACTTAAGATTGCTGCTCAAAACTGCTACTTCGAAGACGAAGGTGCATTCACTGGGGAAACTTCTCCTGCAGCATTAGCAGATTTAGGAACTCAATATGTGATCATTGGACACTCTGAACGTCGTGAGTACTTTGGCGAAACAGATCAAGATGTAAACAAAAAAGCACATGCGATCTTCAACCATGGAATGGTTCCAATCATCTGTGTTGGAGAAACATTAGAACAAAAAGAAGCTGGCGAAACAAATGAACTTGTTTCTGACCAAGTAACGAAAGCGTTAGAAGGACTATCTGACGAGCAAGTTAAAAATTCTGTTATCGCTTATGAGCCAATCTGGGCAATCGGAACTGGTAAAACTGCGACTTCTGAAGAAGCAAATGAAACAATTTCTGTAGTGCGTCAAACAGTAAAAAAACTTTACAGTGACGCTGTATCAGAAGCTGTTCGTATTCAATATGGTGGTTCTGTAAAACCTGGAAACATCGCTGAATTAATGGCACAATCTGATATTGATGGTGCATTAGTTGGTGGAGCAAGTCTAGAAGCGGAGTCATTCCTACAATTATTGGAGGCGGCTAAGTAATATGAGTAAAGCACCTGTAGCGATTATTATCTTAGATGGATTTGGGTGGAGACCTGATCAATACGGTAACGCAGTAGAACAAGCTGAAAAGCCAAACTTTGATCGTTTCTGGAAAACATATCCACATGCAACCCTTCAAGCTTCTGGTCTACCAGTTGGCCTTCCTGAAGGTCAAATGGGGAACTCTGAGGTAGGTCATACGAATATTGGTGCTGGACGTATTGTTTACCAAAGTATTACTCGTATTGACAAAGCTATTTCAGATGGAGAATTTCAAACAAATGAAGTTTTGACCGGAGCGTTTAATCACGTTAAGGAAAATGATTCAGCACTACACTTCTTTGGATTGATTTCAGATGGTGGTGTGCATAGTCATGTTCGTCACCTAACAGCACTACTTGAAACAGCAAAAGAACAAGGAATCAGCAAAGTTTTTGTTCATGCATTTACAGATGGACGCGACGTTGCACCGGATTCTGGAGCTGGATTTATTGAAGATTTACAAAACGTTATTGCAGAATTAGGTATTGGCGCGATTGCATCTGTATCTGGTCGTTTCTACGCAATGGACCGCGATACTCGCTGGCCACGTGTAGAAAAAGCATATGACGCCATCTTTAATGGTGAAGGGGTAAAAGCCACAGATCCGGTAGAAGCTGTCAAAGCAAGTTACGCAAAAGATGAAATGGATGAATTTATTGTACCAACAGTTATCGAAAAAGATGGTCAACCTGTAGCAACTGTTCAAGATAACGATGCGATTGTGTTCTTTAACTTCCGTCCTGACCGTGCCAGCCAATTGTCTCGCGCGATCACTGAACCGGATTTCAATGAATTCGATCGTAAAAATACACCGAAGAATATCAAGTTTGTAACAATGACACAATACTCTGCTGACATGGATGCAGAAGTGATGTTCCCGCCAGTTCATTTGAAAAACGTTATTGGAGAAGTATTATCTAATCACGGTTTATCTCAATTGCGTATTGCTGAAACTGAAAAATATCCTCACGTTACATTCTTTATGAATGGTGGGACAAATGATGAGTTTCCTGGGGAAAATCGTATCCTGATTCCTTCTCCACAGGTCGAAACTTATGACTTGAAACCTGAAATGAGTGCGTACGAAGTAACAGACGCATTAGTAAAAGATATTGAAGACGATAAACACGATGCAATCATCTTAAACTATGCAAATCCTGATATGGTTGGACATTCTGGTATGCTAGAACCAACAATCAAAGCGATTGAAGCAGTAGATGAGAACTTAGGTAAAGTCGTTGATTTAATTCTTGAAAAAGGTGGATACGCAATTATCTTTGCGGATCATGGTAATGCGGATACTGAGTTAACACCAGATGGTAAACCGCATACTGCCCATACAACTGTTCCAGTACCGGTAATCGTCACTAAGCACAACATTCATTTGCGTGAAGACGGTAAATTAGCTGACGTATCACCTACTATGCTTGAGCTATTAGGCATCGAAAAACCTGAAGAGATGACTGGAGAAAGTCTGATCATTCAAGATAAATAATCACCAATGCAACACTAAAGCTGTATTTAACCACTTAAAAAGTGAGTATAAATAAAAAAACAATTTTAAAGGAGATCAATACAATGCCATATATTACAGATGTTATTGCACGCGAAGTTTTAGATTCTCGTGGTAACCCAACAATCGAAGTAGACGTATTTACAGAATCAGGAGCTTTCGGACGCGGAATGGTACCTTCAGGTGCTTCAACTGGTGAACACGAAGCTGTTGAATTACGTGATGGAGACAAAGATCGCTACCTTGGAAAAGGTGTTACTAAAGCTGTTGATAACGTAAACGATACAATCGCTGAAGCGGTTATCGGTATGGATATTCGCGATCAAATGGGTATCGACAAAGCGTTGATCGAATTAGACGGAACTCCAAACAAAAGCAAATTAGGCGCTAACGCTATTTTAGGTGTGTCTATTGCGGTTGCGCGCGCTGCTGCAGATTACCTTGACTTACCATTGTATAGATATCTTGGTGGAACAAACACTAAAGTATTACCTACACCAATGATGAATATTATTAATGGTGGTTCTCATGCTGATAACAGTATCGATTTCCAAGAATTCATGATCATGCCTGTAGGAGCACCTACATTCAAAGAAGCTATTCGTATGGGTGCGGAAGTATTCCACGCATTAGCAGCAATCTTGAAATCTAGAGGATTAGCGACTTCAGTTGGTGACGAGGGTGGATTTGCACCTAACTTGAGCTCTAACGAAGAAGGTTTCGAAGTCATCATCGAAGCGATCGAAAAAGCTGGATACAAACCAGGTACTGACGTTATGTTAGCAATGGATGCTGCTTCTGCAGAATTCTACGATGCTGAAAAAGGCGTTTACAACTTAGCTGATTCAGGCGAAGGTGAAAAAACTGCTGATGAAATGATCGAAATCTACAAAAACCTAGTTGAAAAATATCCATTAATTTCTATTGAAGATGGATTAGATGAAAATGACTGGGAAGGTACTAAAAAATTAACGGAAGCTTTAGGAGATAAAGTACAACTTGTTGGGGACGATTTATTCGTAACAAACACTGAAAAATTATCTAAAGCAATTGATATGGGTGTTGCAAACTCTATCCTTATCAAAGTTAACCAAATCGGTACATTAACTGAAACTTTCAATGCAATCGAAATGGCTAAAAAAGCTGGTTACACTGCAGTTGTATCTCACCGTTCTGGTGAAACAGAAGATGCTACAATTTCTGATATCGCTGTTGCAACTAACGCTGGACAAATCAAAACTGGTTCATTAAGCCGTACTGACCGTATTGCTAAATACAACCAACTATTAAGAATCGAAGATCAATTAGGTTCTCAAGCAGTATACGAAGGTCTTTCTGCTTTCTACAACCTTAAAAACAAATAATTTTAGTTTAAAAAGTTTCTCTTCAACCAGTAACCTCATTTGCTGATTGATGAAGAAAATAATCGAAACCTCTTGCTCACAATCTGAGTAAGAGGTTTTTGATTTATTTTAAAAGCTTTTCTTTGACTTATCTATTTGAAAGGATATACTTTTCTTTAGTTGCTCTATACATAAATTTAAAATAAAGGAGATAGTATCATTTTAGAAACGTTCAGTACCTTTCATCCAGTTTTACAAGCACTAATTGCCGGTCTCTTTACTTGGAGTTGTACGATAGTTGGGTCTGCATTTGTATTTTTGTTCAAAGAAATCAACCAAAAGTTTTTAGATATCATGAATGGATTTGCAGCGGGTGTTATGATCGCGGCATCTTTCTGGTCACTTTTAGCACCAGCAATTACCAATGCAGAAGAGAGTGGATACGGAGTCTGGTCTTTCTTTCCAGCAGCTGTCGGATTTTTAGTGGGGGGATTTTTCTTAAGATTGATAGATGTAGTTATTCCACATTTACATTTGAATGAGCCGGAAGAAAATAAAGAAGGACCCCAAACAAAAGCCTCTAAAAATTTACTACTCTTTTTAGCGATCACCATTCATAATATTCCAGAAGGCTTGTCCGTAGGTGTTGCATTTGGAGCGATTGCGGCAGGTGTGGCAAACGGAGATGCTTTTTTAAGTGCAGTAGGTCTTGCACTTGGAATAGGTATACAGAATATCCCAGAAGGATCTGCTTTATCTATGCCAATCAGAGCAGCTGGGACTAGCCGTTGGAGAGCTTTTAATATTGGGCAGCTGTCAGCAATCGTCGAACCGATTGCCGCAGTCATTGGAGCCATAGCTGTTATTTCAATCTCAGCTATTTTACCTTACGCTCTGGCTTTTGCAGCTGGTGCAATGATTTTTGTCGTTGTAGAAGAACTGATTCCTGAATCTCAAACAAATGGGAACAAAGATAGCGCGACATTGGCCTTAATGGGTGGTTTTACAATTATGATGATCTTAGATGTAGCGCTTGGGTAATCCAATTAAAATCATCGATGCTTAGGGTATTTTATTAAAAAATCAACTTGAATCCGGGCTGGCAATGCAGGTCAGTTTGTGCTATATTAATGAATGAGAGACTTATAAATGGGAGGTCAATTCCGAGATGTATGATTTTTTATTAGGATTTATGCTCGTATTATCAATATTTATTATAATCGTAGTGGCTATGCAGCCAACTAAAACTCAAAGTGCATCCAACGCTTTCTTAGGTGGAGCAAGCCAATTATTTGGGAAACAAAAAGCAAGAGGATTCGAAGCGGTTCTGATTAAGACAACAATCGTTTGTATCGTACTTTTCTTCGTTCTTGCATTAGCGTTAACTCGATTTTTCTAATTAATATAATATGATACTGATTAAGGAGCAGATCCAAAAGTACGTGAGCTGAATATCTCAGCTTGCAGAGTGTACAAATGGGCCGCTCCTTTTTATTGTCTTTTAGTTAGTAAGCCACTTGGATACGGTAGGCGTATTTCAGTATTAATATTTCACAAAGTAAGGTAAAATATAGGTATAGAGTTAAGGAGTGAACGAAGTGAGAGATCGAACAATATTTTTTGAAAAGGGACCGAGAGCGGTGATTTTATTCCACGCTTTTACGAGTACCCCAAATGACGTGAGAAGTTTAGCCAGGGCGCTGGAGCGTGCAGATTATACAGTCTATGCACCAACACTGTCTGGACATGGAACGGAAGATCCAGACGATATCTTTAATTATGGTATTGAAGACTGGAAGCGAGACGGTGAAAAAGCCTACTCATTTTTAAAAGAAAAAGGCTACAATGAAATTGCGACCTTTGGCTTGTCTCTTGGCGGTATCGTTGCAACGCATTTAATGTTGACACAAGATGTTAAAGCCGCTGGAACCTTTTCTTCACCAGTAATGGATAACGGAAAAAACAGAGTGCCGGAGAATTTTATGATCTGGTATGAACAAGTGAAAATGAATGCCGGATTTTCTAGAGAACAAATTGCTGGATTGAAAACAGCTTCAGAACCAAAATTGGAAATGATTTTAAATGGGTTAAACACTTTCGTTAAAACAATGGTGCCTCAATACCCAAATGAAACAGGAATGGTCTTTATTGCGCAAGGTGGCGATGATGAGATGATTAATCCACATCAATCTGGAGAATATAGAGATGCGCTGACGAATGCTACAGTTGATTTCCATTGGTATGAAGAGGCACCGCATGTGATCACAACTGGACAGTTCGGAAAACAGCTACAAATTGATTTATTAACATTCTTATCCACATTAGAATGGGATGGAGGGAATACATGAATAAAGAATTAAACGAAGACATAGAACAATTAAAAGAAACGATTCTGAATTTTATCGAGAATCATAAAGAAAATAGTGTAGAGGTTAAAGCGATTAGCGAAGGTGTAAATAGTACAGGCTCAAAAGCTTTCAAGAAAATGATTAACGCGATCGCTGAACTAGAACGTGAAGGCAGAATTGTACTGACTCAAGAAGGCCGATTTAAACTGAAAGATGCAGAACCGGTTATGCAAGGTGTCTTTAGTGGTACGGACAAAGGATTTGGGTTTGTTCCAATAGAAGAATTTGACGAAGATATTTTTATTCCACCCCACGAAACAAACTCAGCACTGAATGGCGATCTAGTCACGATTGAAGTGACAAAAGAGGCTGTTCCTTGGAAGGGTAAAGGACCTGTTGGGAGAGTTCTTGAGGTCGTTGAACGTGCAACAACAACGCTGATAGGAGAATTCCATGCTTACTCGGATGATGAAGTCTCAAATAGTGGACTATTCGGATATGTCAAAACTCAAAGCAAGAAAATTCCAAGCATGAAGATGCAAATCACAGACAAAGGAATTCGTCCTGTAGAAGGTAGCATCGTTCAGGTTGAAATTTCTAAATATCCTCGAAGCAATGATGAGGACATGTTTGGATTTGTTGTTCGTACGATTGGGCATAAAGACGAACCAGGAATTGAAATTCTTACAATCGTGAACAAATATAATATTCCTTCAGAATTTCCTGATGAAGTGATTGAAGAAGCAGAATCTGTACCGGATCAAATCACTGAAGCAGATTTAGAAGGCCGTAGAGACTTGCGAGATGAAGTCATTGTGACCATTGATGGAGCAGATGCAAAAGATTTAGATGATGCAGTTGTGGTCAAAAAGCTTGAGAATGGCCATTACCACTTAGGTGTTCATATCGCAGATGTTTCGCATTATGTAACAGAAGATAGCCCAATGGATCAAGAAGCTTTTGAGCGTGGGACTAGTGTGTATTTGACTGACCGAGTAGTACCAATGTTACCGCAACGTCTTTCAAACGGAATCTGTTCACTGCACCCAAATGTTGATCGTCTGACATTAAGTTGTGAAATGGAAATTGATCCGTCTGGTGATATCGTAAGCTATGAAATCTTTCCCAGTGTCATCCGTTCGTTCCGTCGGATGACGTATACAGCAGTCAATGAGATTTTAACAGAAAAAGACCCGGACACATTGAAGGAACATGCTGACTTAGTAGGTCTTTTCGAAACGATGGGAGAACTACATCATATTCTTGAGAAGAAAAGAGTCAGTCGTGGATCTATCGACTTTGATACAAGAGAAGCAAAAATCGAAGTTGATCCTGAAGGGATGCCTGTGGATATTCTTGTGCGCGATCGCGGCATAGGTGAACGTTTGATAGAGTCTTTTATGTTAGCAGCGAACGAAACAGTTTCTGAATATTATGCAAAGCAGCAATTACCTATTTTATATAGAATTCACGCGCGTCCAGATGAAGCAAAAATGCAGAGGTTCTTGGAATTTGTTTCAAGTTTTGGAATCAATGTAAAAGGGACAAAAGATAGTGTCTCTCCACTTGATTTACAAGCTGTGATGAATGAAGTTAAAGGGAAACCAGAAGAGACGGTTGTTAGTATGCTGATGCTGAGATCGATGCAGCAAGCAAAATATGACGTGGATCCTATTGGACATTACGGATTAGCAGCTGATTATTATTCTCACTTCACTTCTCCAATCAGACGTTATCCTGATTTGATTCTTCATCGATTGATTCATTACTATGATGAAGTCGGAAAAGATCAGAAAGCTCGTCAACGCTGGGAGAAAAAATTACCAGAAATAGCAGAGCACAGTTCCAAAACCGAACGTCGTGCAGTAGATGCTGAACGTGAAACTGATGAACTGAAGAAAACAGAATATATGGCTGGGAAAATTGGGGAAGAATTCGAAGGACTCGTTACATCTGTTACGAATTTTGGAATGTTTGTTCAATTACCGAATACAGTTGAAGGACTCGTGCATATCTCTAAAATGGATGATGATTACTATGAATTCAACGAACGTGGATTGATTCTGATGGGTCGTCGAACAGGTAGAACCTTTAAAATTGGAGAACCAGTCAAAGTTAAATTGACTGCAGCAAATATTGAAGGCTACCAAATCGACTTTGAGTTAGCTGATATTCCTGAAGATGAAAAACGAAAACAATCCAAACCCAAAAATCAATCAGGCAGAAATAAGAACCAAAGACGTGGCAAAAACTCAAAAGGGACTCAAAGATCTGATCGAAATCAACCGTCTTCTCAAAGAAGAACAACCAAGAAAAAAAGATCAGGAAAACGTAAGTAGTAGTCGTAGACAAAAGGAGGGTGATACAGGTGCCTAAAGGTGAAGGCAAGCTGATTGCTCAAAATAAAAAAGCAAGATTTGAATATAGTATTTTAGATACTGTTGAAGCAGGGATCGTCTTGAACGGAACGGAAATCAAGTCAATTCGTGCCGGCAGAATTAACCTTAAGGATGGTTATGCTGGCATTCGCAATGGAGAAATGTGGTTATACAATGTGCATATTGCGCCATTCGATAAAGGAAACCAGTTTAATCATGATCCTGTGAGAACTAGAAAACTATTGATGAAGAAAAAACAGATTGATAAATTTGTTGGAGAAACCAAACAAGGTGGGGTAACGATTGTACCGCTGAAGGTGTATATTCGAAATGGATATGCCAAAGTACTGATTGGTCTCGCAAAAGGTAAAAAACAATACGATAAACGCGAATCACTCAAGCAAAAAGATCAGAAGCGTCAAGTTGATCGTGCAATGAAAGATTACCGTTAACACTCAAACCCCCATCAACGCATTCGTTGATGGGGGTTTATTACTTTTTAAAAAGATAGGTGTATTAATTTTTGTTGTTATAAAGTCGCATAGTCAGTGGTGCAAAAATGACAAGCATGATACCTGACGCAATGAGTGTCCAAAAGATAGCAGTAGAGACATCATACCCATGCATCAGTCCTCTGACAGCATCTACAAGCATAGAGATTGGATTGATTTTAACAAAAGTTTCCAGAATGCGAGGCATTGTACTTGGGTCGACAAAAGCACTACTCAAAAAGGTCAAAGGAAAGATGACCATCATTGCACTAGCCATCAAAGCATTTTCAGATTTCAAAACGAGTGCTAAAACATTCCAAATCCATGAAAGACAGAAAGAAAACACAAGCAAAAGGCCCACTGCTAGAATAATACCGATTAAGCCACCTTCGGGTCTGAAGCCTAAGATCATAGCAAACAAAATCATGATCATTGAAGCAATGGTGTATCTGAGCGCATCGAAAGTCATTGCACCTACCAGAGAAGAAGGTCCCCAGATCGGTAACGTTCTTTGACGATCGAAAAAGCCTTTTTGAATATCTTTATTTAAATCAAGCCCGGTGTACATGGTAATCTGGGTGACAGTCTGTACTAAAATACCAGGTAGTATAAATTGAAGATACTCCTGAACCGAACCAGCAATAGCACCACCAAATAAGAAAGTAAACATCAGTAAAAATAAAATCGGCATAGCTGTAATATCCATTAGTGCCATTGGAGCATGTTTCGTTCTGAGTAGTGCACGCATGGCGAATATTTGTACAGACACAATCGGACTAGGGGGTGTTGGACGTTGTTTTGACAAGATTGCTTGTTGTAGCTTTTCTTGATTGATGGTCTGATTCTGAGCCATTTAAAATCCTCCTTTTATTTCACGATAGATGATTGCTCTGTAATAGATACTGTTTCCGACTCTTCTGTTAACGCTAAAAAGACTTCGTCTAAGCTAGGTTGACCTAAAGAGAAGGTAAGCCACATCAATTTGTTGTTCAGCGAGTGCAGCTAGCGCTTTTGTAGCATCAGAAGGGGTTGAAATCTTGATATGCAGCTGATCGATCTTAGAAGACTCATGTAGAATTTCTCCCGCGCTGTCTTCTAGGATTTCTTCAGCTCTGGATCTATCTTTTTGAGACTTCAATGTCACATGAAGCATGTTGTTTCCTAGGGAGGCTTTCAGATCATGGGCCGTTCCTTCGGCAATGATTTTACCTTTATTAATAACGGCTATTCGATCAGCTAACTGATCAGCTTCTTCCAGATATTGAGTCGTTAAAAGTACAGTCGTACCCGCGTCTGTCAATGCACGAATCACAGCCCAGACCTGGTTTCGGCTCCGTGGATCTAATCCCGTTGTCGGTTCATCGAGAAATAAGAGATCTGGAGTAATAACGATGCTTGCTGCTATATCTAGACGCCTGCGCATACCACCGGAGTAATCTTTCGCTTGTTTGTTAGCAGCTTCAGAAAGTCCAAAAGCATCTAACAATTCAGCAGCGCGTATTTTTGCTTCTTTTTTTGAATAGCCCACTAGTCTTGAAATCATCGTGAGGTTTTCTATTCCACTCAAATCCTCATCAACAGAAGCATACTGACCAGTTAAGGCAATTCGTGGACGGATTTTCTTTGGTTGTGAAGCAACATCGTAGCCAAAAACGCTAGCTGATCCACCGTCAATTGTTAATAAAGTAGCCAGCATTCTCAAAGTAGTTGTTTTTCCTGCACCGTTGGGGCCAAGAAATCCGTAGACAGATCCTTTAGTGATTTTAAGATCGATAGCATCAACGGCTGTAAAGTCTCCAAATTTCTTGACCAAGCCATTTACTTCAATTGCATAATCTTCTGTTTTGACCACAAAACACACCTCTTTATGTTTATACGAGCCTATTAGGTCAGTTCATCTTAAGTCTCATTTATTTAATTGAAATATACCTTACTTTAAAATGGGATACAACAATTATTTCACCTATAAAGGAGTTTTGCAAAGATTAATCAGGATAAGTTTGCTTTCATTCTCTTCGCATCAGCAAAGTAAGTCTGTTACAATAAAGTAGAAGATATCATTTTGGAAGGAGCAACAATTAAGATGACTACTAAGGGTGTTGAAATTTATTTTGTTCGTCATGGAGAAACGTATTTGAATCATTATGGACGCATGCAAGGATGGAGCAACGCGCCACTAACTGATGATGGCATTGTTGATGTACATCGTTGTGGACGTGGGCTAAAAGATGTCAAGTTTGATGCAGTCTACACAAGTGATTTAACCCGTACACAAGATACTGCTGGAATTATTCTTGAAGAAAACGGCCAAGCTGCAAACATGGATATGGTTCAGATGCCAGAATTCAGAGAAGTATTCTTTGGTTCTTATGAAGGGATGTATGGATCGGAAGCATGGGGAAATGTTGCTAAGCATATGGGGTACGAAACTTCACGTGATATGTTCTTGAATACAGATATTCCTGAGCGTATGAATGCATTTAGAGAAGCTGATCCTTACCATGACGCGGAAGACTTTATGATGTTTTGGAGTAGAGTTGAAAAAGGATTGCTTAAACTGATTGATAAACATCGTGATACAGGAGAGAGAATTTTACTTGTCGCTCATGGTGGAACGATTCGCTATATTCTACAAAACTTAATTCCTGATTTGGATGATACGACGGCTCTTTTAAATGCGAGTGTTTCTGTAGCAAGTTACCATGGCGGAAAATACCACTTAGATCGTTACAACGACGTGTCCCATTTCAAAGACGAAGCATAACCTAAACTGAAAGAATTGAGGCGTAATGATTGAAACCAACATCACTAGTATTTTTTGATTTAGATGGAACGTTACTGAATGAACAATCACAACTGGATACAGATGTGATTGAAGCGTTGTCTGAATTGAAGAGAAACGGCGGGGTACCTTTTATCGCCACCGGTCGTAGCCACCTTCAGGTAGAACATGTACTGAAAGAAACAGTGATCGATTCGTTTATTTCTCTCAATGGTCACTATATTCAGTATGAAGGACAAGATATTTACGAAAGTATATTTGATCAAGATTTATTGGACCGTATTCAAACTGAAGTTGAGAATCAGGACATTACGGTTGCTTATTATAGCAAAGAAGGATTTAAACTGACTAGAAGAGACGATAATGCCGTTGCAGCTTATCAGTTTATCCATACAGATACTCCAGAAATTGATGAATCCTATTATGAAGAAAAAGATATCTTGATGGTTTTATTATTCACACAAGATTTAGTAGTGGATGATGTTTTTCACAAGAATTTTCCAGAACTTTCATTTTATCGTAATTCACCTTATTCAATTGATACGATTCTCAAAGAAAACTCAAAAGCAATCGGTATTCAGAAACTAGTTGAAAAACTAGGTCTAGAAGGTGTACCGACATATGCGTTTGGAGATGGTCCTAACGACATCGAAATGCTTGAAGCAGCTGATTATAGTGTAGCGATGGGCAATGGAACACTAGAAGTGAAAACTTTGGCTGATTATGTTGCTAAAAAGAATACAGATGGTGGGATTATTGACGGTTTGAAGCATTTTAATTTAATCTAATAAAATAGGCACAGTCTACTTCACTGATTGAATGCAATCAGGAGAAGAGACTGTGCCTATTTTTAATCATTTTTAGGTATGATTGGTTCTTCGTCTTCTTCTACAAGAGAGACAGGGAAAAACTCTTTACTCGTGCATAACAAGAAATCTAGTGCGAAATCATTATGGAAACCTTGCAAGTTATACACGATGTTCTCACCATTTTGTAGTCTATCTTTTCGGAATAGAGAAGGATGAAGTTTCTTGACGACATCAATTAAAGCCAGCAAGAGCATGTCGGGTGTTTTAAGTAAGTTTCTGAAATCTTCTTTACTGAGTCGGTAACTCTTGAAAAATTCTTCGGTAAAGTCATTGTCCGGTCTCAATGCAGAGACGAAACGAAGACTAGTTGGTGTCATATATCTCAACTTAAATGAATCGCTTTCTCGATCATAAATGATAAAATCAGCTGAATAAAGCTCGTGGTCCATTTCAAATAGCAGCTTATACTTTTTAATATCGCTATTTTTTAATTCAGGATCTTCATCAATCATGGTGTTGAATTCCTTTAACAAACTATCTAAGATTCTCATTTGGTCAAAGTTCATTTAACTTACCTCCTTTTCGTTTTTATTATAGCACTAACAAATTCACAACGCACATCAAAACCTGCAAGTATCTATTACGTAAAGTGGGTTTTATTAGACATTAAATCAACGCTATTATTCAGATTCTGTTCGCTTGTTATGCCACTTAAGAACATTATAGAGTTTAATATGTCGAATCAGTTCTATATTCACTCGTTTAATCCTGCCATCTTTTAATTGTAAGATGATTTTTTCTCCTAAATATCCCATTACTAGACATTCAACATCCGGATAATATTGCCCGTCTTTGAGTACGTTTGCTTGAATGGAAACAGGAGATTTCGTAACATAAGCCTCATAAAGAATAGTGGAAATATCCTCTATGGTCATCTCTTCTTTAGGAGGAATATCGACTTGCTGATCTTCTGCCTTCATTTGTTTTAATGCTTCTGTATGATCTGATAACATCATACCCAACCATTTCATTTTCCCACGATCTATGTAACCTAGCTCGTCTGGGTTTAATAATACGACTTCTTCTGTCATATTTACCATTCCTTTATACGAAAGTATGTTCCTTTATTTAATAATAAGAACATTTGTTCGCAAAGTCAAGGTAAAAAGATCATAAGAAAAAACTAGAGAAAATGTTCTCCAGCTTTTATCAAGATTTTTTATATCTGTCTACAAGGTAATAGCTGATTCCGCTAGCAAAAAGAATAAACAACACCATCGCCATAGCACAAACACCTCTTTGAATTTGATGATGACTCATATGAATTTAGAGAAATACAATGTTGTACTTATTTATAGAGAACGTGCTTGTACTACATATAAGTAATATCAGCAATATATTGACCATATTTAAACTATTTTTCATTGATATTATACTCACTGTACCCTATGAAAAGCAATACTTGGAAAGTACGAATTTAAAATAAATTTTACTGAGGCATCTAGAAGTGTTGTATTTGAATGTAAAATGAGATATAGTTTTCGATAGAAACTTTTGAAGGGGTTTATGGATGTGAAGAAATCGGATGAAATTTTAATCAGATGGTTATTGGAACATAGTGATAGATCATTAAAGGAAATTGCTTCAAAAACGGAAATAGATCAGAACACCTTAATAGAACTAAAACAGACACCATCAAATATATCAGAAATTAACGAAGAAATTCTTTACAAGCTAGTTGCCTTTGCCAAAAGAGTGGGAGCAGAATAATCTGTTTCCACTCTTTTGATTTTAATAAAAGCTATTTAAAAATAAGTATAGAGTATAAGTGCTTATTGTAGCTATTTCAAAGTTGTTTTATATACTTTAACTATAAAGAAAGGATGTGTTCATAATCCGACTTAAAATCAATAAAGATATTTTAACTATGTACAAAAATAAGTACGGGAATAATCAAGCAATCACTGGATACGGAGAAGAAGTGAAAGCTCTTCCTTTTCTATTACCGAGACATTTTGTTGTCGTATTAGATAAAGAAGCGCTGACGATTGTTGAACTAGATAGAAAATTCAATGAAAAATCAGTTGGGAGTATACCGGTTTCTACTATACAGACAGTCAAAATAATAGGACCAGTTGTCAAATCCGTTACAGTCAAAACGACAGATAGAACAATCAAATTCGTTATCAAACCAACGATTATGGGAATCAGCAAGGAGCAGTCTGCTTTATTAACTTATTTGAAAACACATTTCAAACAATCCAAGTAAATACTGGCTACTGATGGTAGCGCTAAGGAGACCTACAATGAATCGGATTAATCTTATTGCATTAGGTGTTTTGAATATAGAAAAAGCAAGAACATTTTATAAAGGACTAGGGTTTCAGTGTTATGACGACTCGCCAGATGCTCCAATCATCTTTTTTAATAATCAGGGTACAAAGTTAGAATTATTTCCATTGGAACAATTGGCTACAGATATAGCTGGAGATGAACCTATGAAGATCAACAGAGAGGGATTCAATGGAATAACATTGGCCATGAATGCAAAGAAAAAAGAAGAAGTTGACGAAATCATGGAACGTGCATGCTCTTTGGGTGCTGAGATTGTTAAGGAACCAGTCTTTGTTTCTTGGGGAGGATATAGTGGCTATTTTAGAGATTTAGACGGTTATTACTGGGAAGTCGCTTATGCCGATACCTAGGCATTCGATGATCAAAATATGCTTGTTATTGATTCGTAATATTAGAATGTTTTGAAATTAAAATACCGTTTACAAAGAAAACTTGTTATATCAAGCATTTTCACTTAATAAAAGGATGGTTCTTAAGTCATATGAATTGATTGCACAACATACATGGTGTTATATTACAACTACGATATAATTACATTTTGTAAAGGAGAAATAACCATGAAAAAAAGAGTCAGACATTACCTGGGAGCAGGAGAAACAGAAGCAGGATTTAATTTATCTTGGGGCGCGGTAATTGCTGGTGTTGTGACAATATTAGCATTGATGTTAATGCTTAGCTTTATCACTTCTGCAATTGGACTTGGCGTCGCTGAACCAACTTCAAGTAACCCACTTGATGGTGTAGGTACAGGTGTTGCGATATGGACAGTCATTGCCTTTGTATTAGCTTTCTTCGGTGGAGGATTCATCGCTGGAGCTACATCAAGACGCGTTGGATTAGTTCACGGATTCTTAACTTGGGCATCAAGTTTAATCGTTTTAGTTATTATGCTTTCATATCTTGCCTCAGGTATATTTTCACTAGCGGGATCTGTTCTAGGAACTGTAACAAATGCAGTAGGATCAGCTGCTGAAACAACGATCGATTTAACAGGTAGCGCAGTAAGCACAGGCTTCGAAAGCGCAGCACAAGGTGTTGAAAATGTAGATTCGGATGAATTACAAACACAAGTAGATTCTGTATTACAAGATACAGACATTCCTGAATTACAACCTGACTATTTACAAGGTCAAGTTTCTGAAGCAACAGATGAAGTAGCGGCAGCTGGACAAGAAATTGTTACTAATCCAGATAACGCTGATTCAATTATTTCTGATTTACTAGATAGCTTAGAAGAAAGAGCGACAACAATTGGTGATGCAGCGGATGAAGATGCAATCGCAAATGCAGTTGAATCAAATACTGACTTATCGCAAGAAGAAGCAGATGAAGCAACTCAAAACATCGTTGAAGCTTACGAGAACACCACTACACAAGCACAAACAACAATCGAAAACCTACGTGGTGAAGTAGAAAACCTACAAACACAAGTAGATCAAACGATTCAAGATGCACGGGTTCAAGCAGAAGAAGCAACAGATGCTGGATCTAAATATTCAATCTGGGCATTTATAGCATTACTACTAAGCATGATTTTGACTTCAGTAGCTGGATTGTTAGGATCTAACACAGTGAAAATGTCTAAATCTGAAAGTAGAGTATAACCAATATAAATAGAAAAGAGAGCGCCTGGCGCTCTCTTTCTTTATGAAAAATTTAGTCAATAATTTCGACCGTAGGAAAAGTAAAGAAAGTAGCGCTGGATAGCTTAAAAATTCAAAAAAGAAGGAATCATTGAAGTTATTCGTAACTTCGATGATTCCTTCTTTTTTGTCGATAGCCTATTACCTTTCAGGTGCTCTATAGCCGGCTGCTTCTGCTTCCGCAGCTGTTTTGAACCATTGTACTACATTTTTAGTTCTACCATAATAAGTACTTCCAGGAATATGATAAATACCATTCACAGATCCTTTTATCGCACCTTCACCATTTTGTTGAACATAAGTCTGTCCGCCAGCATTTGGAGTTGTACTTTGAGTACTATTATTATTGGAATCGCCGTTACTTTCAGAAGAACTATAGCTTTCGCTACTTGTAGCAGCGGCCGCTTTTTCTTCATCAGCTTTTTTCTGTGCAGCTTCTTGGTCCGCTTTTTCTTGTGCGATACGGTTTTCTTCGGCTTCTTGAGCTTGGCGCTCTTCCTCCGCTTGTTGCGCTTCAACTTCAGCAATGGAAGTATCTAGTTTTGATAAACGAGCAGTTAACCCTGAGTCACTTGGAGATAAAGTAGATGAAATAGATACCGCAGCTTCATAATCTTCTCTAGAGTTTGATTCTTCAGCGACTTCTAGTTTGCTAATAGCGTCTTCAAGAGCTAACTCATATGCTTCAATTTCTGGTTCTAGTGCCAGTAGCTGATCTACTAAAGCTTGATTACCATCAGGTATGGCTGCGATAGCTTTATTGGCTAACTCAGCATTCTTGCGAGTAGGTGATTGTTCTACTCTTTTAATAGCAATCTCAGCTAATCTTGTTTTTTCATCAATATCATCTTGTTTTTCTTTTTCAAGACGTTCCTGTTCCAATCGCTGCTCTTCAGCAACACGTTCTTCTTCAATTCGTTGTTCTTCAACTTTTTGTTCTTCAGCAATGCGTTCGGCTTCGGCTGTTTCTACTGAAATATACGTAGTAGATACACCTAGAAGAAGTATACCGAATAATAAAACCAATAAAGAAGAACGTTTCTTTTTCCTTCTTATAATTGCGTAGATAAAATAAGTAATAGCAGATAGACATAATAATAAACCGGAAAATAATTGGTAATCAAATATAGTTCCAGTTGATAGCATATAGCCTAAAGCAAATGTACCAATAATAGCAATAATGATTTTCTTGATACGTGACCAGTCTGTTTCTTTAAACATAAAGTACAAACCGATAGGGAAAAAGCAGATAAGCCAAAAAATGACTTTCATATTTTGCATTGAGATAAACTCCTTAAAATGGTAGTAACAGTAAATTCTAATCGATTAACAGTTCAATATAAGTTTAAAATAGATCTTATAAAAAATGATAATAGATATAATGAAAGACTGTTCTAATAGTAAGAGTACATTAAATATTAATACAAACATAGCTTAACTTACGAAAGAATGAAAAACTCACTAAATAGATTGAATTATAAAATTGTCTAATTAAAAAGGTATAGTGAAGTTAAAGGGTTAGTCGTTTAAATTTAGCACTATTTTAATTAAAATATTTGTTTATAAGTTTATTTAAAATAAACACTTAAATAGATATAGTTTGAAATAAAAGTGAATATTTTGTTCACAACTATACGGTGAAAAGACGATACCTTATGCTATGCTCTTCTTAAATAAGAAAAGAGGTTAAAAGATGAAAAAACTAGTCGTAAGTATTATGACATCGGCATTACTATTGGTTGGGATTAGTTGGAATACAAACACTACAGTTGAAGCTCAAACAGTTCCATTGATGTATACAAGCCAGTCAGCAGTATCTAAAGCTATCAAACCTAAAACAGCCATAAGTACTACTAAAGTAGCTACTCGTTCCAAAACCAAAGAACCAATGAAAGTGAACTACTCAACGCTTATGCAGTCTTCTGGGTGGCAGCCGAAAGTAAATAACGGGAAAACCTCAGGTACAGTCGGAAAAGGTAAAAGACTAGAGGCGATTAAGATCGAACTCTCTAACCCTGAGTTTAAGGGAGGTATTACTTATCAGACCAATGTACAGTCAAAAGGCTGGTTAGGTTGGAAATCTAATGGACAGGTTAGTGGTACACAGGGAGAATCGAAGAGATTAGAAGCCATCAAGATCAAGCTTACGGGTGAAATGGAGAAAAAATACGATGTGTACTACCGCGTTCACTCTGAAACATTTGGTTGGCAAGGTTGGGCTAAAAACGGGGAAGCTGCTGGAACGGTAGGCTTTGGGTTCAGACTTGAAGGAATCGAAGTCAAGCTAGTCAAAAAAGGAAACAAAGCTCCTGGAACAATCAACAATATATTTAGAGATGGTAATAAAAAGTATGTAGATACTAAAGGAAAAGGATTGATAAAAGGATCTAACAATAAAATTTATCACATACCAAACTCTCAGTACTATAAAACGACAACAAAACCGAAAGCCATGTTTATCACAGAAGTTCAAGCTATAAAAGCAGGATATAGACCAGCCAAATAACTCGTCAATAAAGAGGCTTCTATAAGTCTCTTTTTTGTTTTGTTAAAAACAGAGTCATTTGACTAGTTTTTTTCTGTATGGTAACTTGATTAGAATGGAAGAGGGAAAATGAATAAATATCTAATGATTAGGGGAACCTACGGAAAGCAGTACATATATGTTCAAAATACAAGTAAATAGAAAAGAAGGTTTTAAGTTGATAAAATTAAAAAAAGTACTTATAAGTAAAAGTATGCTAACGGTAGCGCTTCTATCTGCATGTAGCATAGAATCCTCATCAGAAGTGGATCAATACATAAAAGAATCAGTTGAAGAGGGAGAGATGTATAGTATGTCTCGTGCTAACGGTGGACTCTTCCTAAGCTTTGATGAAAGAGGCTTGACCTATTATGGAGTTAGTACATATGAAGATCTATACGATACGCCCTTTGAATATTTAGAAAGTTACACAGACTATGAGCTCGAGTATGATGAAGAGGAAAGTCTTTTGACGATTGAAATTCCTGAAGGAAAATACGAATTGAAAGTTTATAGTCCAAAAGTATTTCGTGATGATTTGAACAACATTGATTTGACTACTCAAAAGTCGTTTATTTCAAATGGAACATAAAAAAAACTATCAAAATTTATATAAAGTATCTACTATCATTCAATTAGAAAATAGTAGATACTTTTATTTTTTTGAAAATAAGCGATTGTGTCAGTGATAAAGAGAAAGTTTTTCTTAATGGCAAAAACAAATGATCACTTAAATTATAGAGTGAAAATGAAACCGATTTTCTGAAAGTATTTTGAAAATCCTATTTTCAATTGATTCAATTGGTGGTAAAATACCTATATAGTGAAATGTTGAACAAAAGGGATGGATTATAATGGATGCCAATTATCAAGGATTATTTTATTCAATAGAAACAAGTATCGAAAAGAAAAAGCAATTATTTGAGAAGAGTCCTTCTCGTTATATCGTAAGAGCCATGCTAGCCACACTTTTTCTAACACTTGGAACGGCTATCGCTGTGATTACCGCCCAGTCAGCTGAAAAAGTAGCACACGGTTCTGGGAAATTTTTATACTCATTCATGTTCAGTTGGTCACTTGTCATGATTATCTATATGAATGCAGAGTTAGGAACCTCAAACATGATGTACACAACCATCGGTGTTCACCGCAAGTTGCTTACATTTAAGAAAGCCGTCATGATATTATTCGCGTGCCTAATCTTTAATTTAATTGGAGGAATCTTAGCAAGCTATCTTGTTTCTTTAACTTCAACTTTTCAAAATCTCCCAGCAGATCATTTCTTATTTACTGCAATAGAGCATAAACTCGAAAAAACACCGCTTCAAGTATTCACAGAAGGGATCTTTGCCAACGTTATCGTAAATACCGCAGTGTACTGTACGATTCGTATGAAAGATGATGCTGGAAAAGTCATGGCTATGATCTTTATTATCTTTATCTTTGCATTTTTAGGATTCGAGCACGTCATTGCCAACTTTTCTTCCTTCCCACTGGCTTATTTTGCTTCAGGTGGAGCAATAGCTGGAATGACAAGTACCGCTCTGGCAACAAACTTATTTTTTGCAGCATTAGGTAATTATGTAGGTGGCGGTCTGGTGATCGGTTTAGTCTATTCTTGGATGAACAGAGGAGATCATGTTTATCTAGACTAGTGTGGATCCGAATATAAGAATAACTAAATACGATGATTAAAAGAGGCGTAATCAGGAAAATGATTACGCCTCTTTCTTTATCCAGTAGTCCTTAGCTACTAGGTAAAATTGATTAATAATGAAATTAAATGGAAATATATGATTTAAAATGAAATAAAATGGTTGTTTTTGAATTTTGAAAGTGCTATTATGTGTTTAACAAAAATATTGGAGGTCATGAAATGAAGACTGCAACTAGAATTAATTCATTTTTACCAAAGTTTGATAATGATTTAGAAAAAGTATTTGAAGAATTTAGTCGTATCGGATTAACACATGTAGATTTAAATTACCCGGAACACACAAATGATTTTTCTCCAGAAGAGATGAAAGCATTACTGGAAAAAAATAACCTAAAAGTTAATGGGGTTGCTTTAAGATTTAGAAAAGATTTTATCAATGGAGAACTTGGAAATTCAGATCAAAAAATTTCTAAACAAGCTGTTCAATTATGTAAAGAAGCTGCTGATTATTGCCGCGCTATAGACGGAGAAATCGTTACAGTATGGTTAGGCTTTGATGGATTTGACTATTCATTCCAAATCAATTACGAAAAAGTCTGGGAACAAATCAAAAATTGCTTTATCGAAGTTGCAGATTATGCACCTGACTTGAAATTAAGTATTGAATACAAACCCTTCCAGCCAAGAGCTTATGCTTTCATAGATAGTTTGGGAATTGCAATGACCATGATGAGTGAAATCGATCGTGAAAACGTTGGAATTACATTAGATTACTGTCATATGTTGATGAAACACGAAAATCCGGCATATGGCGCTAGCATATTAGGAAGCCGTAATAAATTATTCGGAGTCCACTTGAATGACGGATACGGATTAAACGATGATGGCTTGATGATTGGTACAAGTAGTCCAGTGAAAACTTTTGAATTCATTTACTACGCTAAATTACACAATTACGACTCTGCCATTTATTTTGATACTTTCCCGATTATTGAAGATCCAGTTGCTGAATGTGAGCGTAACTTGAAAATGATCAAACTAATTGATGAAAAAATCGACCGTATCGGTATGGATAAAATCCAAAATATTATCAATCAAAACAGCGGTGTTAAAGTTAGCGAACTAGTCCTAGAAATCTTATCTTAAGATAAGATTTCTAGTTCTAACAAATCAGGAGGTATTAAAATGGACTATAAAAAAATGGCACAGGAAGTATTAGATGAAATCGGTGGACCAGAAAATGTTTCTAATATGACTCACTGTGCAACCAGATTAAGGCTTAATTTAAAAGACACATCGATTGTTGATGATAAAGCCGTTAAAAATATTGAAGGCGTAGTCAATGTTGTCAATAAAGCAGGACAGTATCAACTTTTGATCGGTACAGAAGTTCCAAAATTGTACGATGAATTTGAAAACCTTATCAAAGGAAATGGAAACATATCAACGGATGCTTCTAATGGAGAATCAGGCAGTATCATCAGTAATATCTTTTCAGCGATATCAGCAATTTTTGCACCCTTACTACCGGCATTAGCAGGTTCAGGTATTTTACGAGGTCTATTAATTTTAGGTGTTCAACTGGGACTAATCAGTGAGAACAGCGGCACATATTCAATCATGTTCGTTGCTTCAATGAGTGTTTTTTACTTTTTACCAGTATTGTTAGCGTTTACCTCTGCTCGAAGATTTGGGGCCAGTCCTTATCTATCAGCTTTGATAGGAGCGGCGCTGATCCATCCTGACTTTATTGGCTTGATGGGAGATGCAGGTAATGGTGTAGTGACCGACTTCTTCGGAGTCCCTGTTGTATTAATGAACTATAACTCTACAGTTGTACCAATCATCTTATCAATCTGGGCATTCTCCTATCTATATAAATTCCTAGATAAACATATCCCAGATACATTAAAGCTCGTTATCATCCCATTGATTTCTTTGGGAATCATGATTCCTTTAACCGTTATTGTTATTGGACCGATCGGTGTTTATAGCGGAGAGGCTGTTGCCGGAATGGTTAATTGGTTGATTGAAAGAAGTAGTATTCTAACAGGAATCGTCATTGGTGGTGGTTGGAGTGTGCTTGTAAGTCTAGGAATTCACTGGGCCGTTAATCCGATTATGATCAATAACGTTTCAACTTACGGATTCGACTATATCGTTCCATTCACATTCGCATGTAACTTTGCTGTTATCGGAACAACAATTGGTATTTACTTTAAAGCGAAAGATAAAAAGTTAAAAGGCTTTGCAGTAACAGGATTGATTACAATTGTTCTATCTGCAATCATCGAAGCTACCTTGTTCGGTCTATTAGTGAAAAACAAAAAACTATTTTTGGCACAAATTATTGGTGGTGCAGTTGGTGGAGCCTATCTAGGGCTGACAAAAGTTGTTACAAATGCATTCGTATTTGGTAGTGTTACAACTTTCCCAGCATTTGTAACTGAAAACAACTCTAACTTTATCAACGCAATGATTGGTTTAGCAATATCGTTAGTTGTATCAGGGATTCTAGCCTTCTTCTTTACGAGACAAGATGAAAAACTAGCAGAATAAATAATAGTTTTGAAAGGATTTAATATGAAATTTTTTGAGAAGAAACTTACGGTTTACAACCCGGTAAAAGGAACTGTGAAAAAAATATCTGAAGTGAACGACGAGATGTTTTCAAAAAAATTAATGGGTGATGGATTTGCTGTCGAACCAGACAGCAACGATATTTACTCGCCGATTAAAGGGAAAGTCATTTCTGTATTTCCTTCTAAACATGCCATCTCGATTAAGGCAAAAGGTAATCAAGATGTTTTGATCCATATCGGTATTGATACAGTAGAACTGAATGGTGATGGATTTGAATTAAACGTCACGGAAGGTGATACAGTAGACTACAATACGAAACTCGTATCAGTAGATTTTGATTATGTAAAAACGAATGGTAAAGAAACAGATGTGATTGTTGTATTTCCAGAAACAGAAGACAAAGAATTATCAGTTGAATATGGCGTAACGAATCAAAACAAAGAAATTGGGCTATTAAAATAGTCACTTTAAACAGTTAAGACAGGAGGAAGATGAATGTTATTTTGCCCTTCGATGATGTGTGCTTCTTTCAATCATCTTGAACAAGAAGTTAAAGCATTGGATGCTGCGGGAACGGATATTTTCCATATTGATATCATGGATGGAAACTTTGTACCTAATTTTGGTATGGGCACCCAGGATGTAACAGCAATAAGAGAAAGCACAGATAAACGAGTAGATGTGCATCTGATGATCTCTAATCCTGGTGATTATGTTGAGATGTTCGCAGATTTAGGAGCGGATATCATCTATATCCATCCTGAAACAGATATCCAAGCAGCAAGAACATTAGCTAAAATAAAGGAAAAAGGAAAGACAGCTGGTATTGCGATCAATCCTGGAACATCCATCCATCAAATAGAGGAATTATTACCACTGATTGATTATTTAATGGTCATGACCGTTAATCCTGGATTCGCTGGTCAGAAATATCTTCCGTATGTAGATCCTAAAATAAAGAAGTTAGTTGAACTCAAGGGGACATTTAGCTTTGAACTTATGGTCGATGGTGCCATCTCAGAACCCATTATTCAAAGACTGGCAAAAATAGGCGTAGATGGATTTGTCTTAGGAACATCGACATTATTTGGTAAAGAACAGTCTTATAAAGAGATATTGGACCGCTTAAAACAAGATAAAGAGGTGAGTGTATAATGAAAATTGCTATAGGATCAGACCATGTAGGATTTGAATTAAAACCAACTATCGTGGAGTATTTAACTGAACTAGGGCACACAGTAGAAGACTTTGGCGCACATTCGGGAGACCGTGTAGATTATCCTGACTATAGTAAAAAAGTTGCTGAAGCAGTCCTTTCTGACGAATTTGAAAGAGGTATCTTGATTTGTGGTACTGGTGTTGGGATTTCTATTGCAGCCAATAAGTTCAAAGGTATTCGTGCAGTGGTTTGTAGCGAACCGTATAGCGCAAAATTGTCTAAAGAACACAACAATACAAATATCCTCGCTTTTGGATCAAGAGTAGTGGGGCGAGAACTTGCTAAACTGATCGTCAAAGAATGGCTGGACGCCGAGTATGAAGGTGGGCGCCATTCAAAAAGAGTAGAGAAAATCGGAGAATTTGAAAACTGATTCGGTCTATAAATAAGTAAGATCAATGGTGCTTTGCATCTATTGATCTTATTTTTTTCAAGTAAAGCAAAAAGGTGTTAAAATAGAATTATACATTTAAATAAAAGGAGGAAAAAATAGTGATTCCTTACGAAAGGCAAGAAAAGATATTAGAAAATTTAAATAGAGAAGGTATTTTGAAAATTGAAAGTCTACATAAGCTCATCCCAAAAATATCGATTTCTACGCTTAGGAGAGATTTAAAGGAGCTAGAAAAGAACGGTAAAATTATTATGCTGACTGGAGGCGCTGTTAAAGCAGCTTCATCAGCGGTAGAGCTATCGATCAAGACTAAACAATCTTTATATTCCAAAGAAAAAGAAATGATCGCCAATTTAGCATTAGATCAAATCAACGATGGAGAAGTGATTTACTTAGATTCTGGAACAACTTGTACGGCATTCTTAAATAAAGTTATCAATAGAAAAATCACAATTATTACAACGAATGCGAGTGTATTAGGTATAGCTGAAGATATCGTAGCGGAAGTGATTATACTTGGCGGTAATTTTAATCCAAATATTTCTTCGCTCAATGGACCTTTAACCGATAGCAATTTACAAAAATTTAATTTTGATAAGGCTTTTTTAGGTGCAAATGGTGTAGATGTCAAAAAAGGTGTGAGTACACCTAATCTCGTCGAAGCCAATAAAAAGAAAAACGTGATCAAAAATTCTAAAAAAGCTTTCCTGCTTTGTGATAGCTCGAAATTTCATATTAATTCCACAGTCAAATCATTTGAAATAAATGAAGTGAGTATTATCTCAAATGCGTATGACGAAAAAATCGCTGAGAAAACGGAGTTGATCTGTAAAGCTTAAGTGTAAATTATAAGTTCAAAAAGAAACGCTTCTATAGAAGAAACAAATTAAAAGAAAGCATAATCATAAAAAAAGTTGAACTACGGAGGGTATTAAATGATCAACTTAAAAGAAATGGAATTTGAGAAGTTAGAACTAGAGATTGAAAAGATCTTTGACCAGCAGAATGAAGATACATTTGAGCAAGTACCAGAACGGAACGCCGAGAAAATCGTTATAGGCGCTTATGACGGAGAAAATCTAGCGGGCGGAATTATTGGAAGCAAACAGTACCAGAATGTTCATATCAATATGCTGGCAGTCAAAGACGACTATAGAGGTCACTCGGTAGGAAGTAAGCTTTTAAAAGAAGTTGAAAAAAGATCAAAAGAAATGGATATTATCCACATTACACTTTCTACAAAAAGCTACCAAGCAGAAGGTTTCTATAAAAAGCACGGTTACGAAGTATTTGGTATACTTGAAGACATGCCGTTTAAAGGGGTAACGAAATTTTATTTTTATAAAAGATTAGGGTAAACATAAGACTATCTTATGAATATATACCAATAAAGGTATATGCATGAGGTGGTTTTTTTTATGTCTATGAATAAAGTGAATGATGTGTCAATGTTTCATAAGTGACATGTACTATTACTATAAAAAAGAGAAGTTGGATATAAATGGATTTTATATGGCTGATCCCGGTAGCTATGATTCTGTATTTCGGTTGGAGTAAATCGGACAAAGACAAATAGTAAATTTTAAGTTCTTGTCCATAATTGAAATAGGACTTGCTTTTGGCTATATAGGGTTTATACCATGTTCGTAGGATAAATAAAAGAGGAACACCGCTATACCGGTATTCCTCTTTTTATTCTTCCTATACAGATGTTTTGATGTCGGTTTCTGGTGGATCTGTAAGAGTTATGGCTTATGGTGATGGAGGAAGTTACACTTCAGTCGAAGCTCTTATGGTTTACACCAATCATTCATTGGAGAAGTCAATAAGATATATCGAAAATAGAATAGAAACACCTCCTGATGGTGATAGGGAAATAATTATATCACCATAAGGCAATGCTGGTGTCAGAGTTAGAAATACTGCTGTAGGATATTACCTAGTTTATGCAGCAGGTTTTGTAAACTTATCTAGTAGGAAACTAAAGACAAATACAATTGAGTTCAGAAAGAATGACTTAGAGGTTATAAGCGACCTAAAAATTGTGGAATATAATTTGATAAGCGACTTAGACAATGGAGTTCGGCTTGGTTTGATAGCTGAATACAGTCCATGAGTATAATCTATGGATGGATTTGGAGTTGATAACTGTAGGGTGAGTGCTTACTTTATTAAGGTCATGCACGAATTATATGATAAGAAAATAAATTTTAGTTTAAAGTTACTTCTTTAAAGATGTATTTAAAAGGTCGAGCATCTCTCGGCCGCTCGAAATTGAAAAATAAGCTCATAAAAAATATGATTTATGATGAGGATGAAAGAGCCGTCATCATAGAATTCGGTGATCGGACATACAAATGGAAGGAGGAAAAGCTTAAGAGGGGAAAGAGACGCTCAAAGATTTAAAAGAGAAAGAAGGGGAAGCGGACTTGTCCAATTATAGGAAATGGTCTAAAGTGCTGAAGTAAAAAATTCTCAATTATGATGAAGCACTTTCTGGAATCAAGGCAGATACATGGGCAGTATTAGTCGAACAAATTGAAGACAACCAAGAGGAGGAAAAATAATGAATGAACAGCTTGAAATAAGAATGACGAGATATATTTTCAAAGTAGATCAAAACGGTGATACAGAAAATGTACTCGTTAATTATCAATCTTTCGCTGACAATAATCAATTTACTACGCAGGTAGAATTAAAGCGGAATAAATACGACTTAGACGATATGTAACGATTAGGATTTGATAAAGCCGATGGAGATAAAATACGCGGATGGTTAGGAGCAGGCGAATAAGTTTGCCTCTTTCAAGAAGCATAAACTGCGCTCCGGCTCCTTTTTTATAGTATAGTAAATACTGTTAAATAAAATATGTTATTTGAAGAGGGATTAAAGTGGAACAAATAGTAACTAGAGCAACTATTATTAGGGATAAAAATGATAAAGTCTCGAGTATCAAAGTTTTTGTTTCTGGAGAAGGCGTTGATAAGCAATATGAAATCAAAATTGGGGGACAATTCATATTAGAGTCTCCGCATGAGCGATTTGAAGGCTTAAGACACCGAATGGTCAGAGTTGAGGGGTTTGAAGAAATACCATCGGGGTATTGTGTTCGTGTATTTCAGATAGAAGCTCAAGAAGAGATAACTGTAGGTATAGAGGAATTAAAAAATATATTTAAAAAAAGTAGCCAATGATGGCTATCTTCTATTTAAAATACAACTAGTGTTATATTTTATTAACTATCACGAATGTGGTAGCTTTTAAAGAAGGTAGGATAGAGATATTGTATAGAAAAAATTTTGGATTATAAAATAAGAAATTTTCACAGAGAACTTGCAGTAAGCTATGAAGAACTAATAGAACAGATTGAAGAATATATTGAATAGTACAATACTACTAATGAAAAGAAAAAACTGGCTTAAGCTCAGTAGAATACCGAACTCAAGCCAACTAATCGGCTATATAATTTTAAATTTTTTGGTCAGCACCGTGCTTAATTGTATGAAGGCTTTTTTTTTCGAAAAAAACTGTTTGAATCCATATCTTGTAATTGCCCAAATGAAAATAAATCCTAATACAATCATTGGAAAATACAAGGCTCCCGTTATTTTTTAGGTAAAAGATGATTTACATGGTATGATTGTACGAGAAAAAATTCAAATGGATGGTTTTTATTTATTGATTATTTTTTAAGACCTCGATGTAGTCGGCTTATTGTCAAGGTTATATTTCGAAGAATACGTCTCTTACCCGATAAGCCTTTCGGAAAATCGAAATGTCAGTATCTGTCGTCAAACTAGTCGTATATTGTTTGAAAAGAGTTATGATATTACAAGCGTGATTTTAAAAAGATATAGGAGAATATTAATGAACAATAGTTACCGTTGGTTAGTAGAAAGAGTAAATAAAGATTTAGAGAAATTTGGGACAAGTCAAAAAGTATATACCATTTTAAGAGAAGACCCCGAAACAATTGTAGATTACTTTGTATCAATTAAGAAACTACCCGATATCGTACGTATAAAAAGCAATAAATTGAAAGTCAAACAAGTGACTTTGGAAGAGTTGAAAAGTATGATTGTATGCGATTCGTAATACTGACTTGTTTTTATTGAATATTATCGGTAAAATTCGGTTACATGGATAATATCTACCATCTGTCTATGGAATGAGGTCCTCGCCTCTAAGATGTGACCCTCGAAAAATACGAGGGTCTTTTTTTATGAACTGCATTCCCTAATACCTGTGTGTTACATTATCAATAGTTTAGACGTTATAAGTTCCCCTTTCGCTGTCTTTCAGAATAAGGTATGATTGACCGACACGATAGGAGAATACAAATTGAGAACTTATAAATGGCTGTTAGATAAGCTAAATAATGATCTTAATCATTACGGACCAACACAGAAAGTTTATGTGCTTATAAATGAAAAGAATCATATGTGTGAGGATTATTTTATATCTGCCAGAAAAGTACCTGATTCGATCAGATTAAGGAGATATTCTCAAAAAATTAAACGAATCTCTTTGTCGGAATTAAAGGAAAAAGTCACTTAAATGCTAATATTAACGATTAAGTAACAAAATCGCTATACATGACGTGCACGGTTCTATAATTTCTTGAATTTTATTAGTTTATTTTAGAAACGTATTAAGAAATACTACTTTGAAACACAAAAAAATGGTAAGCTTGTACACGCTTCAAAGTAGGAGGAGAGCACATTGGCAGAGACGAATAGTCTACTGATGATCAAAGTTCAAAAAGATCTCGGTGAGTTCGGACCAGATAAGATCGCTTTCGCGGTTGTATCAAATGGAGAGAAAAAAGTTATACAAGACTATTATCTAGACGTAGAGGAAGTTCCTATGATTATTGATTTGTTTATGAATGATCTTGAGGTAAAAAAAGTCCGGCTTGGATACCTCTACGAAGTACTATCTGGTGAGTAGATTTTTGAGAGAATCTACAAAAAATCCCCTTCATTATGAAGGGGATTTTCTATTTAAAGCGGATACAAAGGATGGTATACTTGCTTAAAAAGGTGGGAGAGGATTCGAATGGCGCTAATTTATAATTGGTTGTTAGAACGAGTTAAGCTTGATTTGAAAAAGTACGATCCCGACACGATAGTTTTTGTATTGGTAGATTTGAATAAAGAAAAAACGGTTAAAGAATATTACCATGACTCATCGAATGTTATTCCGCTTAAAGGTTACAACTACTTATTGCTCAATTTTGAGGAAATGACATTAGAAGAATTGTACATACTACTGAAAGACTAGCAATTACAAATTGATATATTTGACTATACATATTATACTTAGGCCACATAGTGCACTATCTTGTCATAGTCCTATGATGTGAGGTTAACGCCTCGTATATGTTTGGCCCTCGCTTTGGTGGGGGTCTTTTTTTATTGGAGGAATAGTAAATGTCAGACAACCTACACAACATAAGAAACGAATGGATTAAAACACAAGCTGATTTAGATGATTACAAGGACTTTCAGGTTTGGTTTAGTGGAGTTTTAGAAGAGAATATCAATGATGTAATATATGGCATTAAAGAAGGTACGGAAGCTATGAAGAATGGCCACGATAAGATTGAAATGTTCAGATTCATTCAAACTAACATAATGAAGCAAAACGATTTTTCTCTAACAATGTTTAAGCAGTATAAAGAAAAAGGAGTGGACAAATAGTCTGCTCCTTTTTTGGCTATGTTTTTGGCTGTGTCTGGCTATGTATTCTAACTTCTCATAGCATAAACAAAAGAAGAGGAACACCGTTATATCGGCATTCCTCTTCTTAATTATTCCTATACGGATGTTTTGATGGAGCTGAGGGGAGTCCGGTATACGTTAATTTAAGTTTGATACAAAGGCTTATTTTAGTTTTTGACTCTCCTTTTGACTCTCCTGGAAGTTAAAAGTCCAGATAATCAGAAAAGCGCTCAGCGGATTTATCGATGCTTGCTTTCGTAGTATGGGTATACACATTCATAGTTGTTTTTATGTCACCATGTCCAAGACGATCTTGGACTTCTTTCATTGTAGCACCAGACTCAAAGAGTAAAGAAGCATGAGTATGACGTAGGTTGTGAACAGGGATGAAATCTAAGCCGGCTTTATTAGCGCATCTTAGAAGCCATTTTCTTGATTTAGATGGACTGATCCATTTTCCAGATTCACTAGTAAAAACGAGTTTGAACGGATTTGTTTCTTTCCATTCTAATAACCACTCAATAGTCATGCTATCAAGGGTAACATCACGAGTGCTTGTATAATTCTTTGGATCTTTTAAGTAAAGTTCAGTTTTAGTTTTTTGATTCGTATTATGTTCGTCCTTTTTCTTTCTTCTACCAATAGCTTTATCAATCGTTAGTGTTTTGTTTTCAAAGTCTATATCATTCCAGGTCAGGGCCATAGCTTCGCCCATTCTTATGCCTGTAAAAGCTAACAGCCTAAGCAAAGCTTTACCCTGAAGGTTATCCCAGTCATCCATTTCTTTTACTAATAGCTTTAATTCTTCTTTTTCGTAAAACTCTTTCTTCTTATTTTTGATATCTTTTTTTACTTTGGGTTTAGTTACTAAGTCACAAGGGTTGGCTACTAATATATGAGCAATTCGTGCTCGTGTAAATACTCTACTAGTTTCGTCTAACCATTTACTCGCGTTTTTGTAATGACTCCATTCGTTGACTTGTCTTTGAATCATTTCTGAAGTAATGGAAGTAATCAGAAAATTTCCGAAAGCAGGTAGTATACGGTTATTAAACATACCATCATTTTTGAGAAGAGTAGACTCTGATACTGTTTTAATATAACCTTCTCGCCATTGCTCGTAAACGTCTTTGAATGTAAGTTTAGTTTTATCTTTAATTTCAAAGTAAGTACCTTCAGCTACTGCAGCTGTTATTCTCTTCAGTTCTATTGTGGCTTCTCTTTTGGTTCTAAATCCTCGACGAGTAGTCTTTGATTTTTTTCCGGTAAGAGGGTGAATTCCTGTATATACTGTAAATTCAAAGTTGGTTTCTCCATTTTTTTTAGTGTACTTCTTAATTTCAGCCATTATCAGACATCCTTATCTATGATATAATAAGGATAAGCAAATAAGCCTATCCTATAGGTTATTTTGTAGCAACGCATCCATCACTTCTTGGCGGGAGAGTGGATGCGTTTTTTGTTATTTTTTACTTACAAATGTTTGGCCACAATCTCTGCAGTGCCAGGTATTTTTTTTACCATCTTTTCCAGCAAATCCTGCAATTGTTCCAATCCCTCCAGTAAGAATAGCTCCAGCGGCAGCTTTCCCCACAGAAAAGTTTTTCTTGTTGTTTTTCATGAATTCAACATTAGTACTCTTACAAGATGTGCAACGTATAGCGTTTTTGTTTGCTTTTGGCTGTTTTTGTGTACTAGTCTTAACTGTTTGAGTTTTAGATTTAAGACTGTTACCTGGTTTGAATTCTACTTCTAATTCTTCCATAGAATCAATTAGGGTATTAACTAAATCTTGCTGTTTCTTGGTGTAGAAGAAACCTCTTTGAACAATATGAATAGAAGACGAAGGTTGATCACCAGTTTTGCTAAAGTAAACATATCCGTTTTCTATAGCAGAAGGTTTAAATACATAAATAATATCTAATTCATAATTATCGATAACGTTATTTTTACCTAACGTAATTCTTTTACCATCAAACTCAACCATTGTTTTTGGGAAAAAACCTAATTTTTCTGAAAACATATTTTCCTCCTTTAGTATTTATCTTCCTTATGTATAAATCTTTCCATTTCATAGGGAAGACCATAGTAATCCAGAATGTCATATTTACCCCTGATTTCATACTCTTCGTGAGATCCATCGATCAATAGTTTTGTTGCAAACTCATTTGCTTCACGTTCTACAGTCCACTCAGATTTTAACGTAGCTTTGGAGAGCTGAGGAGTGTTCTCATTTGGATGAATCAAAGCATGCCCTAATTCGTGAGCACAAACAAAGTTTTCTATATTTTTCTGAAGACTATTATTGATATGAATAAATTTTATTCTAGATACACTATTATAATATCCTAAAATATCACCTAAATCTTCGTATAAAACTAAAATATTTTTTTCTTCTGCAATTTCGAGAGGGTTTCTAGTCTTGAATTTTTTTATCACTCTATATAAATGCTGGTCAACTAGCTCGCTCAAACAATCACTCTCCACGATGCTTTCTAGGTGTGAATTTTTTCTTAGCCATCTGTTTACCTACTCGTAGAGAATTCTCCAATGAAATTAAAAGTAACTGCTTAGTTTCTTCGCTCATAGGCTCTTCACCTTTGGAAAAGGCTAATGATTCAGCATGTGCTAAGTCATCAATCAATCTTTCTAAATCTTTTTGTAGATCTCTTTCATCTGTATTTGATAACTCCCAATAGTTTCTTTTATCGGTTCTACCTAATAAATAATCAATAGAAACATTAAAGTAGTCAGCAATTAATGCTAAAGTTTCAGCTTTAGGCATAGATTTTTTCCATTTGCTAACACTTCCTTTTGAAATGTTGAGATCTTTTTCGAGTTGAGATACTGAAAACTTTCCTTTTTCTCTCTTTTTTTCTTCTATTAAAAATTCTAAGCGTTCTTGAAAGCCCATGGTTGTCATCCTTTTTAGGCTAACGAAAAAATATATAGAAAACTTTCAACTTTATAGTTGACTTAGTTGAAAGTTTTCAGTACACTGTGTTCGTAAGCTAATTTAATAAGCGAACAACGTACGCAAAAAGTTCCATCACTCAAACATCCTTGGCGGGGTAGGTTAGAGAATAGTGTAATTTTACACGTTTATTTGCTGTACTCTTATAGTAGAAAACTTTCAACTTAATGTCAATAGTTTTCAACTAAATTCGCTTATTTTTTTCGCTTACTGATTACTATATCAGGAGGTGACGACTATTGATGGTCGCAGAACATAAAGCAACCTTAGAAACCCGAGTAAGAATTGCATTGATAGAAAACGATATGACACAAACAGACTTAGCAAATGAGTTGGGCATATCAGCTTCTTATCTTTCGGATTTATTAAAACAGAAAAGAACTGGATCTAAAGCGCAAGAACGAATTAAAACAATGAAAAAATATTTAAACATATTCTAGGAGGGATTAGCTTGAGTAAGACAACCATGGTCAATGGAGGCCAGATAGTTAAAGCCTTTATTGAAGCGTTGAATGAATTCATAGAAGTTGAAGGCGACTTACCAGAAACTATAAGTGTAGTTGCAGCAGGTGGCAAAAAAGAACTTGGTCATATCCAAATTAAAAAAGTCGTTTTCGAACATCCGTTAGTGGAGGGGAATAATAAATGACCACTCTACAGTATCTAATAATAGTCTTACTAATCATGTCTGGAATCATTTTTAGTATTTGTGCTTTATTCCAACTTGAAAAATTAGATAAACAAATAAAGGAGTTGAAAGAAGAAAATGAAGCAATGCGTAGCATACGGAGTCAATTCGAAGAAAGTAATCGCTGAAGGAACTGAAGCAGAGATATATCGGAAAATAAATAAAAAGTATCCGTGTTTCAAAGTAGTAGTAAAACGCAGAGACGGCAGAACAGACAAAGAACGAATGGTAGATCCCGTTTTACCTGAAGCAATCCGAATAGTGAAAGCAGGTGACTTCTATGCTGGCATGGTTTAAATACACCATATGGACGCTATTAGGGATTCTACTAACACTCGAAGCTGTCAGATACGAGTTTGAAAGAAGAGGGTCGCTAGAATTTGGCGGTGAATATTTCTTCCTATTATTACCAATTATAGTGTATTTTATAAAAGCCATCTGGAGAGACAGTAAAGAAATGATGTCAGAAACTTTGTCAGAAGGGTGGATTGAAAGATGAATCTACTAAGTCCGGAAACGGAAAATCAGTTGTCAGAATTGATTATTAACCTCGTAGAAAAAACTGTGAGATCTGCAATTGAGACTGATGATGTTAGATATTTGCGACAAGCAGAATTAATGAAATATGCAGGTGGGGTAAGTAAAGAGACTGTGCGGAAGTGGGTAACGATGGGGCTGAAAGAAATAAAAATCGGTGGAGTTGTTATGTACGACAAGCAAGATGTAGATCGATTTATGATTCAACACAAGATTTAAAGGAGGTGATAATAATGCCAAAAGTACACGCCGAGAATGCACTGATTTTTCGTGAAAACGTTGGAACAGTTAAAACTGATTATGGGAAGGAAATTGAACTAACTACTTCAATGAATCGCTCACCAATCGTTCAAATAGAAGGACGGTTCATCAGTTTCGACTGGGAAGAGTTAATTGAACAAGCACAACAACCACAACAAGCACTAGATAAAAAAAAGAGTCCAACGCTGCCACGTCAGACTCAAAGAAATAATTTACTTGAACAGAGTATAGCATAAAAGGAGAGAAACTGAAAATGTCAACGAAGATTGCGAAGTTAGAAATTGAAAACGTCAAGCGGGTCAAAGCAGTAAAGATTGAACCAACTGCTAAAGGACTGACGATTGTCGGTGGGAAGAATGGCCAAGGGAAGACTTCTGTTCTAGATTCTATTGCTTGGGCACTCGGTGGAGATCGTAAGCGTCCATCGGATCCAGATAGACAAGGTAGCGTAAATAAACCTTACCTTAAAATCACGATGTCAAACGGGTTAGAAGTTGAACGTAAGGGAAAGAATAGCGATCTAAAGGTTATAGACCCTTCGGGTAACAAAGCAGGACAACAGTTGCTCAATTCATTCGTTGAAGAGCTGGCCATAGACTTGCCACGATTCATGGGTGCTACAAACAAAGAAAAAGCTGATACATTACTAAGAATCATCGGCGTAGGTGAGAAGCTAGCTTTGTTAGAACGAGACGAAAACGATCTCTACAATCAACGTCGAACAATCGGACAGATTTCCACACAAAAAGAGAAGTATGCAGCTGAGCTTCCATATTACCCAGATGTGCCAGAAGACTTCATCAGTGCTAAAGATTTAATCGATCAGCAACAGGAAATTCTGTCTCGTAATGGTGACAATCAACAGAAACGCCAAAGAGTAGCGGAATATCAATCGCAATTCCAAAGAGAAGAAGAATGGATTCAAGCAAAGAAAGGCGAAATTGAACGCCTACAGCAAGAATTAGCCAACCTAGAACAACAGCATCAAAGTACGACGAATGACTTGCAGACAGCACAAAAAACAGCTGAACAATTGCAAGATGAATCTACTGAAGAACTTGTAAGATCTATCGCAGATATCGAAGAAGTGAATGATAAAATCCGCACGAATCATTCAAAAGATACAGCTGAAGAGGATGCTCGTAATTATAAGAAACAATATGATCAACTTTCTGCGAAAATCGACGATGCTCGTAAAGAAAAATCGGATCTTCTCCATAACGCAGATTTACCACTCGAAGGATTATCCGTATCAGAAGGCGAATTAACATACAAAGATATGAAATGGGATAACATGTCTGGTGCTGAACAACTCAAAGTGTCGACCGCTATCGTCCGTAAATTGAAGCCAGATTGTGGATTTATCCTAATCGATAAATTGGAACAGATGGACCTCGATACGCTGAAGGAATTCGGAGAATGGCTTGAACAAGAAGACTTGCAAGCCATTGCTACACGAGTGTCGACTGGAGAAGAGTGTTCGATCATCATCGAAGACGGTGAAGCGGTTGGACAAGGTGAGGTCATTACAACAATCAGCGAAGCAACATCAGAAAATAACGCACCATCATGGAAAGGAGAATTTTAATTGTTTGAAATAAAAAGTGGAGTCATTTCAAAAGCTCAAAAAGTTATCTTGTATGGTCCTGAAGGTATCGGTAAATCTTCATTAGCGGCGAAATTTCCAAACCCTGTATTTATTGATACTGAAGGAAGTACAGACAAGTTAGAAGTTAATCGTATGAAGAAACCGAGCTCATGGACAGAGCTTATTCAAATGCTCGATTGGATTAAGAATCAACGCCAATTCTCTAGTGTAATCATAGATACAGCAGACTGGGCGCAACGCTTAGCTGAACAAGAAGTTTGCCAACAACATGGCGTTCAATCTATTGCGGATATTGGCTACGGAAATGGCTACGTCTATATGAAAGACAAGTTTGGTAATTTCTTAGATAAGATGCAAGACATGGCTGACGCCGGAATCAATGCTGTTCTTACTGCTCATTCTCAAATTACAAAGTTTGAGGATCCTGGAGAGATGGGCGCTTATGATAGATACGAATTAAAGTTAGCTAAACGAAGTAATGCAGATGTAGCTGGGATGGCTAAGGAGTGGGCTGATACTGTTTTATTCCTAAATTACAGAGTCATATCGGTAAAAGCGGATGAAGCAGGGAAAAAATTCAAAGCACAGGGTGGCCAGCGTGTTATGCATACGACACATCGTCCGGCTTGGGATGCAAAAAATCGTGACAGTCTTCCGGAAGAAATCACATTGGATTATAGCGCAATCGCTCATGTGATTCCGGATATGGTTCAAGCACCACCGGTACAACAACCTCAAACGCCAGTAGTTGGAAACGAACCGGTACTTGAGAAGAACGATACTCCACCAACTCAAGAAACAGTCAATAATGTAGAGCAGTCTCTTACAGGAGTTCCACCGGAGTATTTACCAAAAGCATTGCGTGATTTAATGATTTCTAGCAACGTAACCGAAGATGAATTACATGTTGTAGCTGGTATTCGGGGGCACTTCCCAATCGATACCGACTTTGCAACTATTGCTCAAACCACACCTGAATACTTCACAGGTGGACTAGTAGCAAATTGGCAACCACTTCTTCAAGTTATTGGTGAGTTTAGAGGGAACAGGCAAGTTGTTGAAGATCTATGGATGAAAGTCGTGGGAGATAATGACGTGGCTTACGATAAAACATCTGATATGAATATAAATTGGAACGAATAGAAAAGGAGAATGACAAATGGTAGATAACTATAACAATGCAGGTGCTTTAGGATGGGACGACGAGATTTCACAAGAATCCTCATTCGTTTTACTTCCTGAAGGGGAGTACGATTTTGTAGTTGAGAAAATGGAACGTGGACAGTACCAGCCTTCGCCTAACTCTAAAATCAATGTCGCAAGTCCTCAAGCGGAGCTAACGTTAAAAATTCAAACGCCTGAAGGTGAAGCAACCGTTTTTGAACGTTTGATTTTGCATACTGCTACGGAATGGAAACTTAGTGAGTTCTTTATCAGTATTGGACAAAAGAAAAAAGGGGAGCCTACTAGACCTAACTGGGGACAAGTACCGGGGTCACGAGGAAGAGCGAAAATTGAAATCAACAAGTATACAGATAAAAATAAGAATCCTAGAGAAAACAATCGCGTTGAAAGCTTTTTAGAACCAGTAGCAGGTCAACAGCCGCCACAGACGTATCAAGCTCCGCAACAAACAAATTATCAGCAACCGAATCAAACACAACAGACACCGCCGCAACAAACAAACACTAATCCAGGATTCGCATTTTAATAGAGGAGGACCTGTATGCAACTTAGACCATATCAGGTAGAAGCAAAAGAAAAGGTACTACTTGAGTGGGAAGCAGGGCACAAGCGAACATTGCTTGTGCTTCCTACTGGTACCGGTAAGACAATCGTCTTTTCTAAAACGATTGAAGAATGCGTAAGACGAGGCAAGCGAGTGTTGGTTATGGCACATCGTGGAGAGTTGCTAGATCAAGCTGCGGATAAGTTAGAAAAATCTACTGGACTCAAAACTGCTAAAGAAAAAGCAGAAGAAACGTCCATCGGTTCGTGGGAACGAGTCGTTGTTGGATCCGTTCAATCGATGATGCAGATGAAACGACTATCAAGGTTCAAACCAGATCACTTCGATGTCATCATCATTGACGAAGCGCATCATGCATTATCTAGTTCATACCAGCTTGTGCTGAATCATTTTGAAGAAGCAGATGTGTTAGGCGTTACTGCTACACCAGACCGTGGAGATATGAAGAATCTAGGCTCTTACTTCGAGTCCTTAGCTTATGAATATACGTTACCGAAAGCAATCAAAGAAGGTTACCTATCACCTATTAAAGCCTTAACGTTACCGATTCATTTAGACATCAGTAGTGTAAAGCAAACGGCTGGAGATTTTAGCGCTGGCCAAGTCGGTAATGTGTTGGATCCATATCTTGAAAGAATTGGAGAAGAAATGGTTAATCATTGTATGAACCGTAAGACAGTTGTATTTCTTCCGCTAATTAAAACTTCTCAGAAGTTTAGAGATATCTTGAATCAGTTGGGATTCAAAGCGGCAGAAGTAAACGGGGCTTCAAAAGATCGTGAGCAAGTATTAAAAGACTTTGAAGACGGCAAGTATAACGTGCTATGTAATTCGATGCTACTAACTGAAGGGTGGGATTGTCCATCCGTCGATACGGTAGTAGTACTCAGACCGACTAAAGTTCGTTCGCTTTATTCTCAGATGGTTGGTCGTGGTACAAGGCTTCATCCAGGTAAAGAAGAATTACTGTTGCTAGATTTCTTGTGGCATACCGACCGACATGAATTAGTGCATCCGGCTCATTTGATTGCTGAGGATGAAGAAGTCGCCAAGGCTGCAACGAAGATGATTGAAGAAGCTGGCATTCCAGTAGACATCGAAGAGGTACAAGAAGCGGCTGCAGAAGAAGCTACAGCACAACGTGAAGAAGCTTTAGCGAAAAAACTCGAACAATTAAAGCGTAAGAAGAAACGATTAGTGGATCCGTTACAATTCGCGATGAGTATTGAAGATAAGGACTTGGCCAACTATGTGCCGATGTTCGGACAAGAAGCAGAGCCGCCAAGTGCTGATCAGTTGAAACAAATAGAAAAAGCCGGCATCGATCCAACGGAAGTAGATTCCAAAGGAAAGGCCGACAAGATTCTAAATCACGTCAATCAACGTGAAGCGAATAATCTGTCATCTGCTAAACAGATCAAGCAGTTATCACAACGTGGTTATCAGAATGTAGAAAACTGGTCATTTGATCAAGCAAGTAAATTAATCAAGGACATTGCGGTAAACAAGTGGAGAACGCCTCATTCTAATCCGCAAAGATACGTTCCAAAATGATAAGAAAAAGCTAGCCAATTACAAATGAACAAAATGATTCTCCCAAAGAAGTTAATTTGTAAAAATAGTGAAGGGGTATATGTTGGTAGCCTGTACTTTTATTAGTGAATTCAGTTTCAACATATTTGTCAAAATGAATATACAATCTTTGATTGTCAGAATCAGATAAAGCAGTTTCTTTTAGTTCTATTAAATTGGCTCCTTTTAATAAAGATAAATCTAGCGTGTAAGAGTGATCTACAGTATCCCAATCATCAGGGTCACCTTCAATTTTGGTTCCATCAAAAATTAAAAAATCCTGTTTACCACTATTATATTGATGGAACTCACCTGCTCTTCGATTTATTTTTCCTACCGGAATAACTGTATCATTATTGAAAATATAATTAATTAAGTAAGCTTCCCTAGGGGTCATATTCGATAAAATCTCTGAGTATCTAGGTGTGATTTGATTATTTCTTCTATCATCTACTAGGTTAGCAATCAATTGGGCAAAAAGCTTCCTCATAGTATCATCGTTAAGTTGAAATTTTGAATCTTCAATAGTTTTTAATACTAACCCCATTTTCGAAGAATCTCTATTCTCGACTGGGATTTCAGATGTACTTTCATTAATTTCTTTAGCAAATTGCTCTAAATCACTTGTTTTGACAATATTGTATTTACGTAAAGGATGAAGAGTCAAATTGAATACTGAATTTAATATATCACCTACAGCATTTCCTAGAGATGTGGCTGCAGGTTTGAGCAACGCGTTTACTGTTTCCTCGGGAAGAAGGTGGATATCAATTAAAGAGTGTTTGTTTTCAGTCATATTAAGCTCTCCTTTTTATTTTAACTTTACCATTGAAAGTGTTTTACCACAATAACAAAACGAAAGTGTGAATCAAATGACATGAAAAAATTTAACTTACTAGACATGCTAGAAAACGTTGACCCTGCAGTGTTGGATTACCAGCAATGGGTTGACGTGGGCATGGCATTAAAAGCAGAAGGCTATACCGCAAGCGACTGGGACAAATGGAGTCAAAAAGACGGACAACGATATCGCTCCGGCGAGTGTTGGAATAAGTGGGATACTTTCCAAGATGCTGGCGTTACCGGAGCAACGATTACCCAGTACGCAAAAGACCAGGGATGGCGACCTCGAAGCGAACGACACGACGGTGGAGCATTGGACTGGGATTCGACAATAGCTGAAGAGTCTCTCATCATCGTTGATCAAGGATGGGTCGAAGATAAAGAAGTGTTAGAACCGACTAAATGGAATCCGTCAGAGCAGATGGTCAACTATATCAATGCTTTATTCGATTCAACGGACTACATCGGTATCGTGACGAAAACGTACGACAATGGAGATCGTAAGGTTCCGACTAAAGGAGAATTTCAGCGTACTGCAGGTCAGCTCGTTGAAGAAATTAACAAGTATAAAGAAGATTTAGGATTTGCCATTGGTGATTACGACGAGACTGTCGGAGCGTGGGTACGGTTCAATCCATTAGATGGCCAAGGTGTTAAGAATGAGAACGTGACAGATTATCGTTATGCCTTAGTAGAATCCGATACAACAGATGTCAGCAGGCAGAATGCATTGCTGCGCGAATTAGAATTACCCATTGCTATGCTCGTTCATTCGGGCGGTAAATCCTTACATGCCATCGTGAGAATCGAAGCGAATAGTATTCAGCAATACAAAGAGCGTGTCGACTACTTATATGATGTGTGTATGAAGAACGGACTAGAAGTCGATAGACAGAACCGCAATCCTTCTCGTTTAAGTCGGTTACCTGGTGTGACTCGTAATGATAATAAACAATTTATCGTTGATCAAAATATAGGGAAAAATACCTGGACTGAATGGCAAGAATGGATTGAATCAGTGAATGATGATTTACCAGATCCCGATAATTTATCAGATCGATGGGAAAACATGCCGGAGAAAGCGCCGGAATTAATTCACGGTGTATTGCGAAAAGGACACAAGATGTTGCTTTCCGGAGCATCAAAAGCGGGTAAGTCATTCGCATTGATTGAGTTGTCGATTGCATTAGCTGAAGGCAAAGAATGGATAGGCTGGCCATGTGAGCAAGGCAAGATTCTATACGTAAACATGGAGTTAGATGAAGCGAGTGCATTTCATCGATTTAAAGATGTATACGAAGCTTTAGGGTATGCACCGAATAATTTAAAGAACATTGATATCTGGAACTTACGTGGAAAGACTGCGCCAATGGATAAGCTGGCACCGAAATTGATTAGACGTGCGGAGAAACAAAACTACGTCGCCGTCATTATTGACCCGATTTACAAAGTATTGACTGGGGACGAAAACAGTGCAGAGGACATGGCCCACTTTACGAATCAGTTCGATAAGATTGCAAGCGAATTGAAGTCGGCCGTTATCTACTGTCACCATCATTCAAAAGGTACGCAAGGTGGTAAGAAGTCAATGGACCGTTCAAGTGGTTCCGGTGTATTCGCCCGAGATCCAGATGCGATTCTCGACTTAGTAGAGTTGGAAATCACAGAAGGACTTATGAGACAGCAACAAGACGAAGCCGTTTGTAAAGTATACGAAAAGTGGTTCCGTGAAAAGAATATGAACTATATGGACGAATATGTAAGTCGTGACGATTTATTAAGTGTGACAGCTTTAGTAGATCATAGTAAACGCGCATTAAAAGACTACCAGCAACAGATTGCTATCGAAACATTACAAGCTGCAGAAGATGTGAAGCTACGGACAGCTTGGAGAATTGAAGGAACATTACGAGAGTTTCCGAAGTTTGATGCGCGGAATATGTGGTTCGAGTTTCCGATTCACAGGTTAGACGATAGTGGATTACTGAAGAAAGCTGAACCAGAAGGGGACAAACCAGCGTGGCAGAAAAAAGGTCCGGAAGCTAATAAAAAGGGTAAAGAAGAACGTAAACAAGAGAAAATGGAAGCTTTAGAAGAAGCCTACGATACTGTTGTAGAAAATGACAGGGCAGATATCAAAGAGGTATCTGAAGTCATAGGTGTATCAGATCGGACAGTAAGAACTTATGTAAAACAACATGAGAATTATAAAATTCAAGACGGATTTATCGTTTTGAAGAAGTGAAAAAGATGGAACATTTTCAATTTCAAAATAGCAGTGAAGGAAATGAAAATGTCCATGAGTTTCAAAATGGTTGAAGTGAAAAAGTACCAACATTTTCAAATTTTCACAGTGAAAAAGATGCAACTTTTTCAATTTCACAAAACGTTTCAAAACAGCGCCGTATCAACGTTTGAAGAGTGAAATGAAAATGTACTCTCTAGAGAGAGTATACTAATGCTGCAAAACAGAAGTCGTAAGGAACGGTAGGGTCGGCTTGAATGCCCGACCCCCTAACCTTCCGAATTCTACGACAAGCGCGTGAGAAAAAATAGGAGGATGAAAAAATGAGTGATGAACAAAAAGCGATTGAACGTTCTGAAAAATTTATCGAAGACTACGAGAAACTATTAACTCAACCAACGTTGACGAACAGCACAAGAGTACGTGCTGAGAAAGACGTCGAAGCAATGAAAGAAGTTCTAGATATGGCTGTCCGGTATGCGGATCTGTTGGAATAGAGAGGAGAATCAAAGTGAGTTATAAATACAAACCATCCGGTAAATTATATGGACTGAGGTCGACTGGTCGGGTAGGCATACCAGATTTTAAAGAGATCAATATTGATAAAGTAGGGAGAAAATATATCTATGCTGGCGTTAACAAACTGATGTTAGTCTATGAAAAGAATCATTATCCTCAACATAGAAACGGCGATGTTATTGCTAGAGATGATTACTATGATTATTTTCATTCGGAGGAATCTAGAAAAGTATTTTTTAAAAGTAAAAGATTGATGAAAGAAATAACGCTACAAAGAATTAGAAATTGTACTCCAGATCAAGTGTTTGATATTGCAAAGATCATGAATATTGAAGATAAAGGAGAAACCGAATGAAAAAGCTGAAAATCTATATTGATTATCCTTTCTCTCTTGGTGAACAAGATAGGACTTTAGAGATTGAGTTAGAAGGAAACGAAACAGAAAAAGAAATTGAGGAAATGGCAAAAGAAGCTTTTCAAAATGAAGTTAATTATGGATATGAAGTGGTGGACGAATGACACAATTCTTCGTGCCTTTAAGAAATCCACCAACAACGACTCATCAACAGAAACAAGTAACCGTAAAGAATGGTAAGCCGTTCTTTTACGAGCCAGAAGCATTGGAGCAAGCTAGACACTTGTTGACTGCACATCTTGGGAAGCATATTCCAGATAAACCATTCAAAGGCAAAGCGCTGCAATGTACCGTGAAATGGTTCTTTCCGACTGAAGCTAAAAAGTATACTGATGGGCAGTATCGGAAGACGAAACCGGACACGCATAACTTGAACAAGCTGTTGTTCGACGTGATGACGGATTTAAACTTCTGGGAAGATGACGCTTTAGTCGCTAGTGAATTGATTCAAAAGTTTTGGGTAAAGGTGTCGCCACCAGGTATCTTCATCAAAATAGAGGAGCTGGAATAATGGACATTAAAGCTTTCTATCAAGATTTAGGAGAATGGGTATTATCAATCAATCAGAAAAGCCAGTCATTGGGACCCACTGAATATTGGGAGTATATTTTGACGACTGCTGGTGAGTTAAGCAAGAAGTATAATGAACGACCATTGATCAAGAAAGTCATTCATGCACATATTGATTATTTAGAAGAAGCTTGGAAGGAGCGAACTGATTGAAGGGAGCATACAGTTGGGTAGAACAAAAACTAAGAGATTACGCACAACTTGAAAAATTTATTAAAGAACGAAAGCTCGTATTACAATATCCTCCTAATGTAGATTACAATCCAGATAAGGTACAAACATCTGGTTATCAAGGAGATCCAGTAGCAGACGTTGTAGAAAAGTGGATGAGTGATAAAGAGCTGATCGATATGAAAAGAGAGTACGATACCATCAAAAAGTACTTAAGTGAGTTAGATGAGCTACCTCGTCGAATTCTTAAGCTGCGTTATATGAGTAGGCAAAAATACACTTGGAAAGAAATTATCAAAGAGATTCCATATACAAGAGAACACTGTATATCGATTCGTAAGAAGTGTTTAGATGAACTAGGCAATAGACTTTCTTGGGAAAAATAGAAACATCTTACATTTCTTACTTTTTAACGTGTTATATTACTAGTATGACATAAACGCATCTAATCTCCTTTTATACTTTTTCCACCTGTTTACGCAGGTGGTTTTTTGTTATAGTTAAAAGAAAAAAGGAGTTTTTAAAATGGGTTACTCCGATTTAAAAGAATTGTTAATAGATGCAAGGGGATTTGCAGAAGGTGCCAATGATATCAATTTAAAAGCGAAACTATTAGATATACAGGGCGCGGTGTATGAACTCCAAGACGAAAATAGAGAGCTTAGATTAAAAAACGAAGAGTTGCAAAATAATAAAATTACTGCTAGCGAACTAGAGGTCAGAGAGAATCATTATTATCTAAATAATCAAGGGCCTTATTGTACTAAATGTTGGGATACTGATAGTATTTTAGTTAGAGTATTAAAAACACCTATCCCACTTCGTAGACTTGGAGATTACAGATGTCCTTCCTGCGAAACACATACTGATTAAGGTAGACCTCTTATGAGGTCTTTTTTTATACATAAATTTAGGAGGTGAATAGGAATTGGCAAAGCTAACTGAAAAACAGCAGCGATTTGTAGACGAGTATTTAATCGATTTAAACGGGACACAAGCCGCTATTAGAGCAGGTTACAGCCCAAAAACGGCTGCTGAACAAGGTTCAAGAATGTTAAAGGTTGTTAAGGTTCGCGCACACATAGATAAGCAGCTCGCTGAACGTTCAAAAAGAACAGGAATCAACCAGGATCGCGTGCTGCAGGAACTAGCAAGAATTGCATTCGTAAGAGCTACTGATGTTATCGACTTAGAAACCGCCAGTATTCTTCCTGACGCCTCCGACGACGATCTAGCGGTCATTCAGTCAGTTAAGGTCAAGAATATGCATAGCGATAACGTAAGTGGTACCGAACGAGAAATCAAGTTTACAGACAAACTGAAGGCTTTGGATATGCTTGGCAAACATTTAGGCATGTTCAACGATAAGGTCACGCTAGACGGTCAAATAGGCATTGTACAGATAGTAGACGACATACCTAGTGATGGCGATGGCTGATGTACAAGTAAAATTATCTGATTTGATTGCACCAAGTTTTTACAGAGTTTACAAGGCGATCAAAAATCTAGAATATGCGCATTTTTGGTTAAAGGGAGGACGTGGATCAACCAAGTCCTCTTTTATTTCGCTTGTAATCGTACTCGGTATTATGCAGGATCCTAAGGCGAATGCTACGATACTTAGAAAAGTAGCATCCACTTTAAGGGGATCCGTATATGATCAATATTTGTGGGCAATCGATATGTTGGGTGTTGGACATCTTTGGAAAGAATCGGTAAGTCCCCTGCAGATTACGTATATTCCTACAGGACAAAAGATTATATTCAAAGGTGCTGACAAACCACGTAAAGTTAAATCCTCAAAGTTTCGAGTTGGGTATTCTAAGTTCCTGCATTACGAGGAAGTAGATGAATTCAACAGTGCTCAAGAGATTCGTACGTTAAATCAGTCGCTCATTCGTGGCGGTCCAAATATCCAAGTATTTTATTCATTCAATCCACCTAAGAGTCAAAACAATTGGGCGAATACCCAAGTTGAAGAACAAGGTATCAGAAGCGATACGATGGTCCATTCAAGCGATTATCTATCTGTTCCGGCAGAATGGCTTGGAGAACAGTTTATTCTCGACGCTGAGCATCTCAAGGAAATGCAGCCTAAAATATATGAACATGAATACTTGGGAATCGTTACAGGAACAGGCGCAGAAGTCTTTACGAACCTTACATTCAGAGAAATTGAAGATGAAGAGATTCAACGCTTTGATACGACATACAGAGGACTCGACTTTGGTTTCGCTGCAGATCCTTTGCATTATATGGAGAACTATTACGACAAGACTCGTAAACGTTTATACATATTCGTTGAGATCCATCAAACGGGTATGAAGAACGCAGCAGCTGTTAGAGAAATCAAGAGGCTTAATCCAGCTAATCGACGGATAACGGCAGATAGTGCCGAGCCTAGAACAATATCAGAATTTGAAGAACTAGGATTGATTATTGACCCTGCCAAAAAAGGACCAGGTAGTATTGACCATGGGATGAAGTTCCTCCAGGACATGAATGAAATTGTAATTGATCGTGCCAGGTGTCCGAATACGGCTAGAGAGTTTGAAGGATACGAACTTGAACGAGATAAGAACGGCAATCTAAAAGGCACATATCCAGACAAAGACAATCATAGTATAGATACTGCTCGTTATAGTTTAGAAGATGTAATGAGTATGGGCAGATGGCTCTATTAAAGTTTCACTTAAACGCTTTTATAATCGCATGAGCAGCTTTTTTTATTGCTGTTGCTTCAGAGGAATCAGAACTATCTTCTTTAGCAGACCAAAGTAATTTTGATGACATATCTGTTTTGATTATAAAATTATCCGAGTGAGTTTCACCTGATTGTTCTTGGTAACTAATAGAACAAGTTATCAGCTCTTTAAAACTATCGTTTAAATTTGTAGTGAATTTTTGATTAGGGGCAATTGTGCCACCAATCATTGAGTCAAAACTAATGGGTGGTTTTTCTTTTGTTAAGTCTTTATCAAATTTTATATCTATAATTTTTGCCGAAGTTTTACCAAAATTTTTTAAGACCAAGTGTTTTGAAAAATATACTGTATCAATGTTTTCGATATACATCGACAAATAAGGACGGTTGGCTTGTTTAGTAGATTCTTCTGTATTTTTTAAAGATTGTTCAGTTAGTTGAATTGACTTTCTAGAATAGTATAGAGCTACTAAAGATGCTACGACAGTTACGATAGACAACAACAAATTGATAGTATTTGATGCATTCATATAAACAACTCCTTTTTTTAAATAATACCATATAGTGAGGTGATAAAGTGGACAGTAAATATTTATTAAGTGACAATCCCGAAGTTGTTGCTCGTGGATTAAAGCACGCAATCAAAGAAGACAAAGTGTCACAGGAAAAAGAGAAGGCTAGAGTTGGTCAAAATTATTATGACTACAAGCATGACATTTTGAACCACAGAATATTCTACATTGATGACAATGACAGGCTTGTTGAAGACACGATGGCGAGTAACATAAAGATTCCGCATCCATTCTTCACAGAACAAGTTGATCAGAAAGTGCAGTATTTGTTGTCGAATCCGCTTGAATTAGAGGTTGAAGATGAAGTGTTCAAAGAACGACTCGAAGAATACTATAACGATGATACGCAGCTATTTCTTCAAGAAACGCTAGAAGGTTCATCTATCAAAGGATTCGAATATGCATACGCTAGAACAAACGCGGATGACCGATTGTGTTTCCAAGTGTCGGATAGCTTACAAACATTCGACGTCTATGACGACGACAACGTACGCATGGCCACGGTGAGATATTACAACAAAGACATCTATCGAGATGGTAAGAATACCAGCGTTGAGTTTGCTGAAATCTGGGACAGTGAGAAGGTAACGTTTTTCGTTGAAGATAAGAACAAAAACTTCAGGCTTGATGACAGAAGAGAGTTAAACCCAAGACCACATGTGGTCGCTATAACAGATGACGGTAAGCTTTTACAAAGAGACATGGGAACTATTCCTTTTTATCGTTTGTCTAACAACAAAAAAGAACGAACTGACCTAGAGCCTATCAAACCGTTAATCGATGATTACGACTTGATGGCTTGTTTTTTGTCTAATAACTTACAAGATTTTGCTGAAGCAATATACGTAGTCAGAGGATTCCGAGGCGATGACTTGAGTAAGCTGCGTAAGAATATTAAGGCGAAGAAAACGGTCGGTGTTAGTTCAGACGGTGGGGTAGATATTCGTACAATTGAGATTCCAGTTGAAGCACGTAAAACCAAACTAGGAATAGACAAAGAAGCAATCTATCACTTTGGTATGGCGTTTGATTCTACTCAAGTTGCTGATTCAAACGGTACGGTCACAAACGTGGCCATCCAGTCGGGATACTCGTTGCTAAACATGAAATGTAACAAAGCTGAAACACGCCTGAGAACATTGCTTTCTTGGATGAACGAATTGATCGTTGCTGACATCAATCGTCGCTATGGTACGTCTTACAAAACAAGTGACATTGAGATGACAATTACTCGTGAGACAGTCGTTAATCAAGCAGAGTTAGCTGAAATTGAAAAAATGGAAGCAGAAACAAAAGAAGTCATCATTCAGTCTATTCTAGCTGCATCTTCCAAACTCGATGATGAGTCTACCCTAAAGATGATTTGCGAACAGTTCGATTTAGATTTCGATGAAGTTCAGAAGCAAATAGAAGAACAAGAATATTTGCCTGGCATTCAAGCTAATACGGATCCAATAGAGGGTGACGAAGATGAATCAGTTGAACAAGTGGCAGCAAGAGCTTGAAAGTCTTTCTAGACGGGCCGAGTTTGAGACAAACAAGAAGCTTCACAAGTATTATCGTGATGCATTAAAAGAAATAAAGAAAGAAGTTAAATATTATATTGAACAGTACGACGAATTACCGTTCTCTAAAAGAATGGAAGCTGAACGATTACTTGATGTAGGAAAACAGATAGACGAAGTTTTACAAACGGTTTATTCGAAAGCAGATTCGGTAGTAGCAGACTTTGGTAAAGAGGAAGCTAAACGAGGATACTATGGCACGTGGTATGCGTTAGAGGGCGCCGAAAACATTCAGATGGATATGTCTTTTCTTCCGGATAAGTATATAGAACAGTTGGTTAACCATCCAATCAAGGGGAAAACGTTCTCCAAACGGTTATATGATCACAGAAATAACCTAGCTGAACAGGTTGGGAATACTCTCAACTATGCTGCAATCAGAGGAAAAGGTTATGCTTGGGCAGCGGAACGTATAGGCAACCTTACAGAAGCGTCTTATAAGCAAGCGTATCGCATAGCTAGAACAGAGGGCGGGAGAGTTCAATCAACTGCTAAACAGCGAAGTTATACTGAAGTTAAAGAAAAAGGCGTTAACCTCAAGAAAAAATGGTTATCGACAATCGACAACAAAACACGAGATACTCACCAGACATTGGATGGGCAAGTTGTGGAAGTCGATGAAGAGTTCGAGAGTTCTAGTGGTGCCAAAGCAGAAGGTCCAAGGTTGTTTGGAGTAGCTAGTGAAGATATTCATTGTCGTTGTACTACTATTGCTGAAGTAGAAGGTATTTCACCAGAATTGCGATTAGATAACGAATCTGGAGAAACATTTGATTATAAAAATTACGATGAATGGTTAGATGATAAAATTCGTGCATCTAAGCTATAATTACCTTGATAAGGGCAAGTACGAGGAAATGGTAGCTTCGGCTCCAAAGCTTAGTATCCTTGACAAAGCCAGACTATATAATCCTAAAACAGGATATATTAAAACAGCTAATAGTTTCAGGATCAATCAAGCCTTGAGAACGAATAATTTTGATTCTTTAAATTCTGAGTCTCAAGAAACTATAGAGTTGCTTGATACAAAAGTAAAAGAGTTTACTCTAGATTCTGACATCATAGCGACTAGGTATGAGAAGCCAGCTATGCTTGCTGATTTATTAAAGCAAAACAATCTTTTAGACGAGGCTGTTGAAGATTTACAGGAACTGTTCATGGACAATGACTTTAATTACTCGAATCCTGGGTATACATCTGCTAGTTTACTAAAAGATGCTAACGTTATGTCAAATAGACCAATAGAAGTTGCTATTAAGCTACCTAAAGGACATAGTCTTTATTTAACGGATAACGTCAATGAAAGTGAAGTCATCTTAAAGCGCAATGGCGAATATAGAGTTACTAATTTTGAAATAATTGATCAGAAATTAAAATTAACTATGGAGGTGGTAGTGGATGGATAGCGGAGTCATGGCGGACGAATTTCTAAAGTCAATGGGAATAGATCCAGGAGAAACAATAAAGCCTGAAGAAATGACAGATGAAGAGCTTGCACAGCTTAGGTTTACTACTATTTCAGATGAAGAAGCAAAAGCTGTTATTGAAGAACTAAATAAACGATTGTAGCACTTAACCAGTTATAGGTTGAGTGCTATTTTTATACTCATTTTTAGGAGGGATTACGATGTCACCATTTGAAAAAGCGTTAATTAAAGAGTTGTTGGGTATTCGTAAAGAGTTACACGAACTTAACCGACAAGAAGTAGCTACTCCAATTTTGATGGAAAGTCCGCAAGTAGAAAGACAGGTGAAAATAGATGGTTCACAAGCTTTTGAATCCATTAATCAACAAGCTCCTACTAATCTACGCTAAGTGGGACTTAAAGAAGTATAAAAGAAAGGATTAGTGATCCTATGCTGAAAGATGCTGTATCTAAATTATATTAAGGAGGATAAGAATGAATACAATAGTAGTGTTTTTAACAAATGGCGAGACACTTTACTTTGAAGAAGTTAAAACTTTTAATTCAACTGAAGATGGTATCGCATTTAATTATAAAGGCAAGCGTACAGAGACAGAAAGAGGTGCGGTATTCCTTTTCAGCAATATGGCGGGCTTTGCACTGAATAAGGACTACAAAGAACCAGAAGTAGACTAAGTCGCTAGCGTAAGCTAACGGCTATTTTTATTGTCCTGGAGAATGACGCTATAAAAGTCTCAACACCGAATGTGAGCGGAATATCTCACTACTCTAACTGGCACCGACCAGAATAAAAAGGAATGGAGAATGAACAATGGAATGGATTAAAACAATTATCAAGAAACACACTGACGAGAATGGGAAAGTTGATTTAGAAGCAGCGAATAAGGAGATTGACGCGGAATTTCCAAAGAACGCCGTTCCTAAAGAAGACTTTAATTCTAAAGTGGAAGAACTGAAGTCTGCTAACGATACTCTTAGTGTTCTCAAAAAGGATAATAAAGATGTCGAAAAACTGCAGACACAGATTACGGATTACGAAAAAGAAGTTGAACGTTTGCAGGCTGAACAAGCTGATACAAATAAGCAACACGCTGTAGAATCAGCATTACGTGATGCAGGTGCAAAAGACGTTGATTATCTTCGTTTTAAGCTAGGCGAAGTTGAATTGAATAAAGACGGCACCGTGAAGGATTTGGACAATAAAATCAAAGGTTTGAAAGAATCTACGCCGGACCACTTTGAATCAACTACAGATCCAGCCAATGATGACAATAAGCTAGGTGCCCCTGGTTATAAAGCTGTAGACAACAAATTAGATGGTGGCAAACAGAAAACTGCTTATTCATTTGATCAATTAGACAAATTAACACCACAAGAAATTAATGACAATTGGGATGCGGTCCAAGCTGCACTCGAACAAGGAGGAAATGAATAATGGCATTACCAAATTCAAACTTTAAAAACTTTATTCCAACAATCTGGAGCGCTCGGCTATTGGCGAATCTAGACAAATCTTTGGTAGCTTTACAGATGGTTAACCGTGATTACGAAGGCGAAATTCAGGCTTATGGTGACACAGTTAAAATCAATCAACTAGGAAACATCACTATCAAGGATTACGATGGTACCGACATTGACGATCCAGAAGAAATCGATTCAAAACAACAAACATTGACCATTGATCAAGCAAAATACTTCAACTTTGCTGTAAAAGATGTGGATAGAGCACAATCAAATGTGAACTTACTAGATGGTTCTATGCAACGTGCAGGATACAACTTAGCTGATGTTATTGATCAAGACGTATTCGATGTAGCAGCTACAGGTGCTGGTATTAAAGTTGGTACTGCTTCAAGTCCACAAGAAGTGTTCAAAGACACAGCTTATGATCTCTTAGTAGATTTAGGTGTGAAGCTAGACGAGAAAAATGTACCGAAAGCTGGACGTAAAATCGTATTGCCGCCATGGTATCTAGGACTATTAGCTAAAGATCCTCGTTTCACAAAAGACATGAACATCTTGGCTAGTGGTGTAGTAGAGGGTGCGCGAGTTGGTCGTTTCCAATTACTAGAATCAAACAACTTGAAAACTGGTGCAGGTGGATTAGTGCACATTCCAGCAGGAACGAACCAAGCAATTTCATTCGCCAATCAAATTGTGGAGACAGAAGCTTACCGTCCAGAGAAAAACTTCTCAGATGCGGTTAAAGGTCTATCTGTTTGGGGACGTAAGGTTATTCAAAAAGATACGTTGGCGGACTTCATTGTTAAACAAGGTACTTCACAAGCTGGCGGTACCGGAACTGAAACAGGGAACTAAGAGGGCTATTTTTAGCTCTCTTTTTCTTTAGATTGGGGTGAGTGTATGATCATCACATTGGAAGATGCAAAGAAAATCGATCCAAACATTATGGAAGATGACTTGCAAGCTTTTGAGAGTGCTGTCAGACGATTAACTAACAACAACTTTCAGCAAAATAACATTCGATTTTCAGATGTAACAGTATCCGAATCAGGATCGTTCATCCTTCAAGAAACTCCGAAAGGTCTTCGAGAAGGCGACACGATAGAGTTGAATTATAGCCATTATAACGATGGTTTGTATGTAGTCGATGAAATAGTCGATACAACAATCAAAGTCGACAGTGAGCGATTATTTGACGAAAATAGCAAGGATATCATAGTGACTCTAGTCCAGTATCCACCGGATATTAAACGAGGGATCAAGAAGTTGATTCAGTACGATTTGAAGATGGGTGATAAAGTCGGAATCAAATCGGAAACAATTAGTCGAATGAGTAAGACTTATTATGACGTCAACGCAACAGATAATACAGATGGCTATCCAAAGTCATTACTGTCTTTTTTAGATAAGTACGAAAAAATGCGGTGGGGTTCATGAATCAATTTGTAATTGAAGAATCTAAGAGAGAACCAGACGGAATCGGTGGCCATACTGATTCATGGTCAGAATTCAAGAAAGTTGATGGCTATTTAGATCTGATTACTGGGACGGATATGAATAGTGTCCAAAATGCTTTTATTGAAGAATCAACTCATATTCTTGTATTACCACAATTCACTGAAGGTATAACCGACAAAATGCGTGTAGTGGATAGCAATAAGAGATACTACACCATCACCTACTCAGATGATCCAGTAGGCGTTGGCCATCACAATGAAATTTATTGTAAGTTTGGCGGTGTACTGAATGGCTAGAGATAGTTTCAAATTTGAAGACAACTCACAACAGGCTAAAGAACAGTTAGGTAAAGCCAGTGAAGAAGGATTACTAGCGGCCCTATTGGTAGTAGAAGGTAGGGCAAAAGCATTAGCACGAGTAGATACCGGAGAACTAAGAGACAAGATTGACCACCGTATTACGTTTAAAGGCAATACGAAAGTTGGTCAAGTTGGGTCACCGAATATACATGCTTTTTATGTAGAATTCGGAACTGGAGAGTTTGCTGAAAACGGGGCAGGTAGAAAAGGCGGATGGGTCTATAAACATCCCGATGGTAGATGGATATTCACGTACGGGATGAAACCGAAACCGTTCTTGAGACCAGCATTCCGTGGTTCCAGGAAAGAAATAGAAAATTTGATCGGAACTAAATTAAAATCATCATTTAGAGGGAAGTGATAGGATGATCCCTTTTTTACAAGAACTCTACAAACAATTTACGAGTGTGCATTCTGAAAGTTATTTAGAAAGAAATTCATCTAGTACAGTCACTTATCCGTATTTGACGTATGACTTTGATTCAGAACCAATTGAGTTGCATACAGATGGATTTTACATTGACGTTGATATATTCGATGATTCAGGTAATTACCTGAAGATATTCAATATTGAAAGCAAATTGAAGGACCATTTCAAAAGAAACAGAGTGATGACGGATGATGTCTATATTCGGTTTAATTTTTTGCGTTCAGTAAAAATCCCTACAGGGGACGACATTATAAAAAGAAGAAACCTACAGTTTTACTGTAAGGTTGATTGGAGGAAGAAAGAATGGGTTTAGCAAAAACTGGATTTACAAAAGAAACACCGCAGCGTTATCTGATTGATGCAGCTGTCGTATATTTAAACTTAAAATTCGCTAATGGTGAATTTACAGGAACGTTAGCAGGCGCAACGAGTGGTGGGGTAACGGTAGCGGTAGAAAACACGTATCGTGACATTGAAACAGACGGGACGAGTCATATGCGTGTCAAAGGTCAAAAGATACTAGAAACTGCTGTGGCGACAGCTACAACGAATATGAAAGAAATCACGGCAGAAACAATCAAACGTTCGTTAAATGGGCGGATTACAACACCTTCACCCACGATTGCGCCTGAAGGTTACAAGGTAGTCTCTTCCAAACGTTACATCAACGACGCAGATTATATTGATAACATTGCTATCGTTGGTAGATTAAGCGGAAGTACACAACCCGTGATTGTAATCTTGGATAATGTCATTGTTAATAATGGTGTTGAGATTGCAACAGAAGACAATAACGAGGCTGTTATTGAACAGGTCTATGAAGCACATGCTACTCACGAGCAGCTTGGCAAAGACGAATATCCATGGCGTATTCTCTTCCCACCACAAGATGGATCATCAACGACTAGTCCAGATAATACAGAAGGAGATGAATAAGAATGGAATTACGCGAGTTAAAGGGCGATGACCTATTCGACTTATTGAACATTGTAGGTAAGCTAGACATCAAAGAAGAATTCATTCAGATGTTTGAGAAAAATGTAGAATCTACTGCAACCATTATTCCGATGGATCACAAAGAAAAAGAACCAACAAAAGCTGAAAAAGAAAAAGCTGAGAAACGTCAGAAGCAACTTGAAAAAGAAGCTGAAAAACGTGGAATGGAAGCAATGGCCGGTTTGCTACAGAAAGTTTTATTAAATTCGAAGAAACTGAAAGTAGACATTAATGATTTGTTGGCCAGTTTGACTGATACTAAGAAATCAGATATCGAAGAGCTTGGTTTAACTCAGTATACTGGGTTGATTATTCAGTTCTTTAAGAAACCTGAACTGAAAGATTTTTTTACCTCTATCGCGTCATTACTTCAATAGATGACGGTGAGTTTAAAATAAAAGATATCTTGTTTAAGAGATACGGAAATCCGAAAGACTTACTAGCGACATTCACGCTGGAAGGTCTTTCGGATTTTATTTTGTATCTGTTTGATCAAGAGAATCAGGACCAGCTATATGAGACTTGGTTGCATAAAGATCAAGAATCTAACTTTCAAGACTTCAAGAAAAAGCACTACAAGAAGATTAACAAAGAAAAATCCAAACAACTCACAGAACAAAAAGAGAAAGAAATCATTGCCGAATCCTTCAAATTTATCAAACCAATCAATGTGGAAGGTGGTGAGTAAGTGGGAGAAATATTCAAATTATTCGGCACGATTGGCGTAGACACGTCTGACGCAGAGAAAGGTATCGATAACGTTACAGGTAAAGCTAAAAAAGCCGGTAACGGATTCGCTGGTTTCTTTAAAACGGCAGCGGCTAACGTCGCAAAGTTCGTTACTGCAGTTGGTGTGTTCAAACTCTTAAACGGTGCCATTGGTCTTGTTAAAGGTTCAATTCAATCAGCTTTTGGTCGAATTGACGTTATGGAGCAATTTAATCGCGTAATGACAGTAATGCTCGGTTCATCTGATGCTGCAGCGAATAGTTTATCCAAGATCACAGAAATTGTAACGGGGACGGCTTACGGCTTAGATGTGGCCGCTCAAGGCGTCCAAAATTTTGTTACATCTAATATGGATATTGGAAGAGCAGAAAAAACTGTAGAGTCTTGGGGTAATGCTGTTGCATTCTATGGCGATGGATCCAACCAAACATTTGCCACTGTAAATGATGCGATGGCCAAGATGTCTGCTAAAGGTTCAATAAGTATGGAGCAACTAAACCGGATTATTGAATCAGGAATTCCTGCGCTACAGATATATGCTGATGCAACGGGAATGAGTGTTGAACAAGTTTCCGATGAAATTTCAAAAGGAAACATTTCTGCAGATAAGTTCATTGATACGATGAACAAAGCATTTGATGACGGGACAGCAAACTTTGCAGGTATTGCAGGTGCAGCAAAAGAGGCAGGGGCTTCTTGGGGAGCAGCCTTTGATAATATGAAAGCGGCTGTAACTCGTGGTGTTGTTGCGATTATTCAGCAAATTGATTTGATGTTAACCGAAAACGGTCTTCCTGATATGAGGACGATGGTATCAAACTTCGGTAAAGCATTTGAAGATACTTTAAAAAAAGCGGCGGAGTATATTGGGCCGTTAATTGAAAACTTGGTCAAACTGAAAAACCAAATTCAAGATTCGACCGCTTGGCAGTCTTTGAAAGAAGTTATCATAGCAGTTAAAGATGGTTTCAAAGACTTGTGGGGTCAATTACAAGATTCTGGGATATTAGATACCGTATGGGAGGCCATAACGCAACTATGGGAAGCGTTACTTGAGATAGATTTTAGACAGGTTATAACTGATGTGAAAGAGTTTATTGATACATGGTCGCCTCTAATATTGGGAATAATGGGTGCTATTGTAGCCTTTCAAGCGATTAGTGCAATCGTCCCTGTTGTCGTAGGAGCCTTTAAAGCTTTCTCAATCATTAAGACACTTGTAAGTAGCGTTGGACTTTTACAGACTGCTATTACGTTCTTGGCGCCTGTCTTGTTTGCTATAAACTGGCCACTCGTTGCTATTACTGCAGCAATTGGAGCTGTTATAGCTATTGGAGTTCTACTCTGGAAGAATTGGGATACAATCAAAGAAAAAGCTATATCAATTTGGGGAAGCATCAAAACATTTTTCTTAGATACTTGGAATAGTATTGTAGATTCGGTATTTAATTTTATTGATAATCTTACTCAAGGATTTACCGATAAAATGGAGTCTATTCGTAGCTTCTTTTATGATATTTGGAATAACATTTATGATACTATCGTAGGTTTTTTAACTAATATCCTAGATATGGGTAACGGCCACTTCCAAGACTTTGTCTATAATATTGAAATGGCGATGACCAATTTATGGCACATCTTTGAAACTTACTGGACATTCATTTACGACACATTTATGAACGTTACAGGCATGATATTGGCCATATTCTCAGGAGACTGGGCAACGCTTGGCGACATGGTTCGTCAACAAATGGATTTGATAAAGAACACTATCGTAACAATATGGACGCAAGTGACTGGATTCTTTAATTCCATAATAGAAGCTATTAAGTCTCTGGTATTAGGAGGATTTCAAAAGCTTGGGGAAAAATTGCAACCAATTTTTGATTTTATCTCCAATGTTATAACTATAGCATGGGAAGTCATTAAAACAATATTCATTGTGATACTAGGATTAATCATGACGGTAATTGCTTATTACTGGAATGCATATGCGTCAATCATCAATATAGCATTAGACTTTATTAAAGGCATAGTTTCTTCGGTGTGGGGGTTCATACAAACTGTCATCGAAACAACTATGAATTTTATTAGGGAAACGATTGTGCCTATTTGGGAATCTATCAAAGAAAGTGTTAGCAATACACTTAATGCAATAGCTACCTTCATAAGCAATGTATGGAACTCAATTAAAAATACGACGCAATCTGTATGGAATAGTGTTTCTACTTTTATAGGTTCAATTTGGGACAAAATCAAGTCGAAAGTACAAGGTGTCGCAAACACTATAGCGACTTTTATAAGTGGTGTTTGGAATTCTATTAAAACAAAAACACAAGCTGTTTGGAACGTTATTTCCACATTTATTAGTACTGTATGGAATAAAATTAAAACTATCATTACCAATGCAGCGAATATTGTTAAGAACGTAGTGACAAGTGTATTTAATTCAATTAAGAATACTGTTATGTCTATATGGAACGCAATTCGAAATACTATAAATAGCGTTTGGAATTCTGTTAAATCTATTATTCGAAACGCTACAAATACAGTCAAGAACAAAGTGACCAGTGCTTTTAATAGCTTGAAAACTTCCGTAACTAATACTTGGAATAATATTAAGTCAGCAATCGAAAAGCCAATTACAAAAGCTAAGAACACAGTTAAAACAATGATTGATAAGATGAAAGGCTTCTTTAATTTTCAGTGGAAGTTACCAAAGTTGAAGATGCCTAAGTTTAGTGTTTCGGGTTCTAAGAATCCCATTGACTGGATTACTCAAGGTGTACCAAAGTTGAAAGTTGATTGGTTCGCCAAAGGTGGGATTATGACTAAGGCAACAGCCTTTGGGATGAATGGCGACAGTATAATGGCAGGTGGAGAAGCTGGACGTGAAGCAATTCTGCCGTTAAATAAAGATACACTCGGTGGTATCGGTGATGGTATAGCTGCAACAATGGATATTGGAGCAGAGCAATTAAGTCAATTACTCGAACAAATCAAAGATCATTTATCAGAATTGTTGAATCAAAACCAAACTATTGTTATTCAAATAGATGGAAGAACGATTGCAAAAGTTACTAGAGATCCTATTGATAGAGAATTAGGTAAAAAGAACAAAAATAAATCATTGGCAAAGGGGCGTAAAAATTGATAGACGTATTATTTGATGAAGAAAGTATCAATAAAAAATTTAATATCCGTTTAGCAGAGCGCCCCGTAGTGCCAGTTGCTGAGATGGAATATGAATCAATCGAGGTACCTGGAAGACATGGATCTTTAACTAGAAAGATTGGTTATCGATCCAAGCCTTTTAGTTTGAAATTTAACTATATTGATATTAACGGTGCTAAACCGAAGTATAGAGATATCGTCAATTGGTTAACGAACAAACGTAAAATTCATTTTTCGGATGATAAAGACTATTACCGTGTTATCCAACAAATGAACCCAGTCGATGCTGAGAATGATATTAGAGAGTATGCGGACTTTGTAGTTGAGATGATAACTGAACCTTTTTGGTATAAAGACCACGGCATTCAATTAATTACTCAAAAGACTACTTTACAGAATCCTTCTGTAATTGAGACGTCCTTGAAATTGACAGTATACGGTGATGGAATATGTCGCGTACGAGTCAATGATAATCAAATGGTATTTACAGATGTTCAAGGGCACATCACCATTGATCGAGGGACTGCTCATCGAAATGGAATCAATCAAGATAATAAGATGAGTGGCCACTACCCTATATTTTTACCAGGTAATAATGAAATTGAAATTGGCGGATCCACAAGAAAAGTGGATATCGAAGTAAGGTGGTGTTGGCGATGATTACGATTCACCACGAGAAAGAAACGGATTTTTCTAAAAATGGATATGGAAATATTGATGAATTTATTTTTAACCAACAAGTAAGATGGGTAATGAATGGCGAATTCAATGTCACGTTTGAGTATCCTATGTACTTGGATAATTCAAAACAACTGATAAACAGGAATATCCTTAGAGTTCCAGTTCCATTTATGCAAGATCAGTTGTTTAGAATTGCTCGTATAACTAAAGTGTTAGGGTTTATTGAGGTCGAAGCTCATCATATCTTTTACGATCTCTTAGATAATCTAGTCGAAGATACTTTTATAGTAGGACAGAGTGGACAAAGTGCTATTCAGCAATTACTTCGATCTACTCAATACCCGCATCGCTTTGAAGGGTTGTCCAATATACAGACTTCAACAAATGCCAGGATCGTTAGATATAATCCGGTAGAAGCATTGCTGGACGATGGTAAAGCCAATTCATTCGTTAGTCGTTGGGGAGGCGAAATCCTTCGAGATAACTTCAGAATCAATATGATGACACAACTCGGATCTAACCGCGGAGTTCATATAGAACACAAGAAGGACCTGTTAGGTTACGAAGCATCTATTGACGAAACAACGGTAGTGACAAGAATATATCCTAGGGGTTTCGATGGACTAGAATTACCAGAAAGGTATATAGATAGTCCGATTATTGACAATGAACATCCTAAAATAAGAATCATCGATTATGAAGTGAAAGCTGCTATTGGAGAATACGCTAATGACGAGGACGCAATTCCTTTAGAAGAGGCTTATAAACTTCTGAGAGAATATGCCAGAGAAGAATACACTATTCACCACGTAGATGAGCCAGAGATGGTCGTAAACGTGGATTTTATTACGCTTAATAATACTTTGGAATATTCAGATTTAGCTCAATTGCAAGAAGTAAGGCAAGGAGACACAGTTAAAGTTTCTGTACCTGAAGAAAACTTCTCAGTAACTTCTCGTTTAGTTGAATACACATCTGATCCACTACAGAAGAATCATTATCTAAGTACGACGCTTGGAAATCATGTTTTAGAATTCACTTCTAGTGAAAGCAATATAGAAGATATTCGAAAAGAATTAAATACTATTCAAGAAGAGATTATTAGTGTTCGTCAATCTGCCAATGGTAAGACTCGAGTATTTAATGTATCGAAAAACCCTAATGAATTAGATCTAAAAGCGCAAGTTGGAGACTTGGCTTATCAGAATAACGGCGACGAAACTATCATGTGGTTGCTTGTTGAAGTCAATGGAGAAAAGTATTGGAAAGAGATTGGTAATACAGCTGACATCGACAAAGTCAAAAGAGAAGTAGAAGCCGTTATCGAAGAAGCTGAAATTGACCGGAAGAACACGCAAGAAGCTATCGAACAGGTATTAGTCGATGCTGAACAATATACAGATCAAAAAAGCCAAGAGTTCGAAATCGAATTCAATAGTGAATTGGACAAGGTACGAAACATTGCCGTAACGGCTCCTCGACAAATTGAGGATGCTATCCAACGTGCTGGGTTTGGCGGAACACTTGCGGACCTGACTGATCGAATCATCCAGCAGTCTAATACAGCTGATCAGACAGCGAGAGAAGCTTACAACAAAGCTATAGACTCATTTAATGAGACTGGTAAGTTAGATACAAAAATTAATGGTGTTGATCAAAAAGTTGATGAGGTTAACGGAAGTATTCGGAACCGAGTTTGGCAGACGGATATTACGAATGCAATTGGTGAAATAGACAACGGGACAAGAAATATACTGACGGCTAAAGATTTGCCAACAAGTCTGCAGATAAAAACTTTAGAAAAGTTTAAAGCAAAGTTTTGGGCAACGGGTCTTTATAGTAATAGTTGGGTAAAAGAAAACTTAAATCCTAATACGACTTATACCATTAGATATAAAGCGAAATTGATCAATAAACCTACAACTCCACAAAATAACCCTTGGGCTACAATTACTATCAATTTATATAGTGAATCTAGAGGGTCGTTCGTTTTAGGAAGCGTTGATTGGTCTCGATATGCTTCAATGGTTGTTGGTGATGAGATAGAAGTAGTCAAGACAGTTACCCTACCAAGTTACGTACATGATATGAGGATTCTTGCATATTGTCCTAGACATGATCCAGGAACAATTGCTGAAATTGAATTTTCAGAATTAAAACTGGTAAAAGGTAATACTACCTCTAAAGACTGGGAACCTTCTCCAGCAGATACAAGTAACGCTATTTCCACTGTCCAAACTGAAATGGAACAAACAGCGGAGCGATTCAGCCAATCAATTATTAGAGTTGAATCAACCTTGGATGGAAAAATAGAGACAAAAGCGTTCAATACTTTACAGTCTGATGTTGATCGCACGATTAACCGAATTGGAACAGCTGAAGGACGTTTGAATACAATTGAGAGCACTGCCAACGGTACCTTACAGACGGTAAGTGGACCAGGTGGGTTATCGACACAGGTAGCTACGTTAAGTAATGGGTTTAGTATATTGAGTAAGCAGACTGTACAAAATTTAGTTACTACGGGCGACGATGGCAGGGCACTGCATTCTATTTGGAGTCGTGGTGCTGAGGTTTCTCTAGCGTCAACAGCTGGAGATGGGTTTGTTGTCACTCAGTCTGTCAATAACCCTAATATGACGGGAAGCAACAGAATATTTTTACCTCCAGCAATGACCAATATGGCTAACGGTAAAATCTATACAATAATATTAGAAATCAATGCTGATCGCTTTACCGAAATTGCAATTGGACAGACTAGCGGAAATAATATTAAAGAAACATGTACTAGTGAGGCTAAAAGAATCACTTTTTCCTATGAATCTAATAGTACAAATTCTTTTTCTATATTCTTTCTGAGAGCTGCATCTTACAGAATAAGGTTCGTTTCCGTAGTTGAAGGGGGCGGTGCATCTCAAGGACAACTATCCGTACTGAAAGATCAAATTGATTTAGCCGTAACGGAAGGCGATGTCGTCGGCCGTATCAATATCCAAGCTGGAAGAACATTAATTCAGAACAAACAAATCGTAATGGATGCAGAGACGACTTACTTCACAGGTAAGGCGTTTATTCCTGATGCCGCTATTTTGGAGCTTAAAGCGAATAAAATATTCGGTACAGAAGGAGATTTCGTAACCTTACGTTCGAAAGTCCTCATCGCAAATACTATCTCTGCTGTTCACATCAAGTCCGATACAGCCATGATCGATAAGCTTTTTGCGACAACGGCATTGATTGATCGCCTGACTTCTAAACAAGCTTTTATTTCTAGTATCAAGGCGATTGATATATCAGCTGACAACATCACAACAGGGACTTTGAACGGTGCCCAGTTAAATATTATCAACATGAATGCTCGAGCAATCTCAACAGGAACAATCACTGGAGCGAATTCTAGTTGGAATCTAAATAATGGGCGGATATCAGTGACAAATCCTTCTACTGGAAATACTCTGACTTTGACACAAGGAAGTATTTTATTCAACCGCAATAACTACAGCATGTCATTAGAGTATACAACAGAGGGACTGGTTATCGCTCCAGGGATGGGAAATACAGGAACAGGTGCTAATGCTTCTATCTATTTAAATGGAGTAGGTAATAGTTCATACAAGTATATCCACTTTCAGGATAGAGGCTCAAATAACTCAACACAACGGATCCAGGCTATTGATAATCACATGGATTTAATGCCTGCAACTGGTGGGCGTGTTCGAGTGATGACGTATGGTACTAACAATTATGCTTCGATAGAAGCAAGTTTATTTTATACGAATCACGTCTCAGGAAATACGTTGAGATTAATTGGAGATCGTCTAGAAACACCAAGAAGCGGTACGAGAGATATTTATATTTCTCCCAATGGACAAGGGGCGGTTCGTATCAGTAATACCAACGGGGATTTCTATAATATACGTGCCAGTAATTTTTTAGTTTCCTCCAGCAGAAAATTAAAAACCAATATTCGGCCTGCAGATGTTGATGCATTATCTATCATCAATGGTTTGAAGGTTGTTAACTACTATTTGATCAAAGATTTAAAAGATGGTATTGAACATACGCAAATCGGCTTGATTGCCGAGGATAGTCGGATAGTTGCCTCGTTAGAGGGAGATAGTATTGACGGCTATAAAGTGGACGCTTATCTAATTAAAGCCGTACAAGAGGTAGATAACAAAGTCATCAATCTTAAAGAACATGTCATGAGTGAATTTGAAAGAATCGCATACGACAATTTACAAAGAGACATCGAAATCAAAAAACTTAAGAAGAGACTAGATCTCTTAGAAGGAGCAGCGTAATGAAAAAGTTAGTATTCAAAAATAGAGATTTACCTAAGATCGCAGGGTTTTTAAATTTCGCGACATTAGACCCAAAGCCAACTAGGGGGAAGCACAAATTACTTGACCGTGTAGAAGAAAAACGGAAAGAGTTCTCAAGTGATGAGATGGAGATCGTGAAGACGATTGCCCAGGTAGATGAGAATGGAGAAATCGAGTACAGTGATGATTCTAGGCCACTGGTGAAAAAGGATGCCACTAAAGTAGAACAGAAAGCTTTTACTGAGGCGATGGACGTTCTTTCAAATGAAGAAGTCGTTATTGAATTCGCAGAGTATAACAAAAAATATGAGGATTTGTTCAAGGCTTTAGAAGATTATGAAGAGAAAATCCCGGCAGAAGTTAGTTATGGCTATTCACTGCTCATGGATGCCTACGAAGAAAACAAGGAGGAAGAACAATGAACTTAACCAGTATCGATTTTAATGATCCGCAAGTATTGGCCAACTACGTTGTAGAAAAAGAGGGTTCAGCTTTTGATGGGAGACAGACATTAGAGCTTGAAAAGATTGAGGCACTATCACTGATTGAATTGAAAACAGAAATCGGAAGCGAAATTAAGGAGGAACTAGATATGATCAACTTTAGAATTAACAATGTTCGAAGAGTGTTTTCTACGCCTTCAGACTTTGAACCGAGTGCTTATGATGTCGATTTCTCAACGCCACAACCACAAGACGGCAATAGCCTTAGTGGTCGCGTACGATTGACAGCAGAAGAATATGAGAAAGCTGGCAGTGATCAGGAGAAGTTGAAAGTGAAGATTGGTGTATTGGTAGGGACAGGCGAATAAGCTTGTCTCACTTAAGAAGCATAATCTACCCTCGGTGGTCCCTATTTATAGTATAGTAAATACTGTTAAATAAAATATGTTATTTAAAGAGGGATTGAAGTGAGGCAAACTATAACTACCGCAACTATCATTCGAGATGAAAATGACAAGATATCTAGTATTAAGGTCTTCGTTAAAGGAGAAAAAACCGATAAATCTTACGAAATCAAAATTGGAGGCCAATTTATGTTAGAGTCTCCACATGAAAGGTTCGAAGGTTTGAGACATCGAATGGTGAGAGTTGAAGGGTTCGAAGAAATACCATCTGGTTATTGCATCAGAGTGTTTCACATAGAAGCTCAAAAAGAACTGACTGTTGGACTAGAAGAACTGAAAAGTATTTTTAAATGGAGTAGCCAATAGCGGCTGCTCTTTTTCTTTACACAAAATTATAGAAAAGAGGAAACCCGTGTTGATACTAGAATATTCAGATATCACAGGACAAGTTGTACAAATTTATAAGAATGGATTCATGCACGCGCTAATCTGGTGCGTGTTTTTTGATATCCTCACAGGGTTATTAAAGTCATTCAAGACAGGGGAAACGAGCTCAACCGTAAGTTTGTTTGGTATTGCCAAACATGCCTTAGTCGTACTTTTGATGTTCGTTTTAAACGTCTATTTGCCACTATTCGGCTTTGCTACCTATGCCCAAGGATTTACACTATGGATGATCATAACATACTTGATAAGTCTCACAGAAAATTGGGGACACTTGGGTTTGCCATTGCCTGATGTAGTCAGAAATTCATTGATTAAGTTGAAGAAAACGACGGAGAACAAAATTCATATTGATGCAGATGTAATGAAAATTGAAGGTAATAATGAAGAGACAGAAAAACGTGTGACGGATATTGAAAATTCGTTAAATAATAATACACCTGAGCAACTACAAAATAAGGAGGAAAAATAACATGACTAAACAAACAATCTTATTTATTGCAGGACACGGAAGAAGAAAGAACGGTACTTTTGATCCAGGAGCAACTGGGTTAATCGCTAAAGGCGAGCATAAATATATGAAAGAGGATCTCTTTCCAGCCATGAAGAAACAACTACCTAAAGGGGCTAATGTTGTTTTCTTCTCCGACTATAACGTTCTCTCACATGGTAATCTGGAACAGTTAGCCAAGTCTTATGGTCCAAATACAATCGTGATTGAAATGCATTATGATGCTGGAATGGCTGCTGCGCGTGGTGGACATGTCATTGTATGGCATGAATTTAAAGCTGATTCAATTGACTTGAGCTTAGTAAAAGCGATTAAGAGTCGAGTTCCGATTCGCTATTCCCACAAAGGTGATTTAGGTATCAGCGGTCGTAACTTAGGTAACGCTCGTATTGCTGCGAATAAAGGTATCAACTACCGTTTGGTAGAATTGGCTTTTGGTACGAGTTCACACGATGTCCTTGAAATGGTTCAGAATACGGATCTATTCGCTAAGGCGTTGCTTGAATCTGTATTGAATACTAAGCTAGATAAAGTGAATGTACCTGTTGAAGTTAAACCAATTAATCCAGAAGTTGTTCAACGTGAGCGTTCTATTGAACAGATGGCCACAGAAGTAATCAGTGGAGATCATGGTGACGGTCATAAAAATCGTCAAGAATCACTCGGTCTTACAGATGCGATGTATCAACAAGTGCGAGATCGTGTAAATGAAAGAACGCTAGGTACGAAGTTATCACCAAAACCAGTAAGCAAAACAATTAACCAAATGGCGCAAGAGATTCGAGAAGGAAAACACGGTGATGGTCATATCAACCGTCAGAATTCACTTAAAATTAGCGCTACAGAATATGAAAAAGTTAGAGCACGAGTAAATGAGTTAGAAGGTGTTAAAACTGCTCAAAAAGCTCAGGCGCCTGTAGCGATAAAAGTAGGGGATAAAGTCACCGCTAGTCAACTATACGGAACAAGTACTGCAGAGAGTCCAGCACGTAAATCGTCAATCACTGGATACGTAAATAAAATCGATAACGGTTGGAGAAATCCTTATCGCTTAGTTAAAACAAAGGGTAAGCAAGACTATCTTGGATTTGCTCGATTAGGTAACCTTAGCAAATAGTTTTAAACTAGTCGAAATCGACCAGTTATCAAAAGTAAGTAAGCCCTCGTCCTTAATTGGATTAGGGCTTTTTTTTGTATGTAATTAAGTTTATAATCCAAAGTAGGAGGTTGTAAATGTTAATATCAATAAGAGAAGTATATAAGTACGAAAAAATTCTAAAAAGTTGTTCTAATAAAATAGATGACGACTTCACGCGCACGTTCATTGAAAGTCAGATTCAAATATTACTTGAGAAACTTAGGGTTTACATAGAATCAATTAAAAAGAAAAGAGTGAATTCATCCAGAACATTAATTAGACCTATTTTAGAAAGTGTTGCAGACACACTTTATATACTCGAAGAAGAAGACAAAATTAATTTGAAATGTTATACATATAACGTTTGGCATACACAAAAGTTTATGTATAACATTACGAAAATTAATAAAGATGGTCAGATTATTGAACCAAAAGAATTGGAGAAAGCTATAAATGAGTTAATGTTAGATTTTAAACTGGGTGACAATTTCGATATGCTCAATGAATTTATAACAATGGAAAGAAACTATCTATTTAAAGGAAAGAATCGCAGGAATTGGTTTAACTTAGAAAACAAGTATGAAAACACAGATACATTTCTAATAAGCCAAGTAACTCCTTTAGGTTTATATTTGTACAATTTTTATTCAGAATACGTACATGGAAAAGACATCTTTTTTAGACTTGGAAAGGTAAAGTACGAAATAAATTACCAAGATATCATAGCTCAAATGGTGATATTGAATAGTCTTGGAGATATTTTTTACAGGCTAGTTAAAGTAACTGATACCTACGAAGAGTGTGCCAACGATATTAATGCATTAATTGCCTATAATAAAAGCTTAGAAAAGAAAAAAGAGAATGTACTGAGAAAGATCAATTATCAGGATAATTAAGTGAATAGACAAAAAGGAGAGTAACTTAATGAGTGCCTCCATTTGCTGGTATATATTGAAAGGAGAAAGGACATGTTCAAACCAAGATATGAAATAGGAGCTGCTGATTACGAAGAAATAGAAGTAGAACTTGCCGATATTATTGATGAAAAAGGCAACTTAGAAATAGTAGCTTATTATAAGGTAGTAGATGAGAAAATCATATACTATGACTTTCAATTTCCTGAAGATGATTTAGTGGGTGGGAAAGCACATAAAATGACCGCTTATGAATTAGGGGGAATCCTACAAAAACAAAGTGGGTACTTATACTTTGGAAGTGAGCAGCAAGATTTATAATACAGAGCCTGAAATACATAAGTTAATTTTTAGTTTAGACTTTACCACGGTGGGGTCTTTTGCATTTGAAACGACTCCCCTTTTGACTCCCCCTAACTAAAATTTCTACCTTCTCATAGCATAAACAAAAGAAGAGAAATGCCGGTTTATCGGCATTTCTCTTCTTTATTCTTCCTATACGGATGTTTTGATGGAGCTGAGGGGAGTCGAACCCCTGTCCAGACACATTGGCACTCAAGCATCTACGATCATAGTTATGCTATTAAGATTTCGCTTTACATTAGCCGCCTAACAGGCATCATGTATCGCTAGTCTGATAATCTCTTCTAATTCTTCCAGACGGAAAGAATTAGCGTATCCCACTTAATTATAGGACCCAAACGTGACACGTGGGTGATACCAGTTCGGATCACGCTAGCTACTTTTACGCAGCTAAAGCGTATGTGTTATTATTATTGTTTGCAGTTATATTTAACTGTGACGTTGGTATGCAGTCTCGTCACCTGCAGAACGCAACTCAAGCTCAATCTATGCCTGTCGAATCCGTAACAACCCCAATATAGAAAACAAAAACAAATGATAACGAATTGCTATCATTTCTAGATATATTATAGCATATCATCGATGGAAATGAAAGTCTGTTCGCTTATAATCTACTACAAGTGTCTTTCGTAAATTTAGTTGGTATAATAAACAGACACGTTTCAGAGAGGTGTTTATTATGGAAAGAACAGAAATCGAACAGTTAAAATCTTATATAGAAGAAGCTCAGATTATTGCCTTTTTTGGAGGTGCTGGAGTTTCTACAGAAAGTGGCCTACCAGATTATCGTTCAAAAGATGGAAGATACACAGAGCTTGAAAAGAAAGAACTTGATCCTAAAAAAATCATGAGCCGAAAGTACCTCATGGAACATCCAGAAGCTTTTTTCAACCGACCTCGTAACAAAAGGTTGGAACCTACCCCAAATGATGCACACAAAGTGTTGGCTGAAATGGAGAAAGCCGGTAAAGACATTCGCGTGATCACTCAAAACGTGGATGGACTTCATCAAAAGGCTGGGCATCGATTTGTTTTAGAGCTTCATGGGCATAACCGAACTTGGTATTGTATGGAATGTTCAAGAGTGTACCAGCCTCAAGAAGTACAAAAAGATGGACGGAATATTCCAAGGTGTCCAATAGAGAATGGAATCGTCAGACCATCTGTCGTCTTGTTTGGTGAAAATCCCAACAAAGAGATCGTTGAAAAAAGTAAAGCCACAATCAAAGCGGCAGATTTACTGATTATAGCGGGAACCTCTTTGAGTGTGAATCCAGCTCGCAACTATATTCATCAATTCAAGGGCAAGCACGTTGTCGTCATTAATAATGAGGAAATCAATACAGGAAATCTTGAGATTGATTTATTTATAGAAGGTAAAGTTGGCAAAACACTTGCGGCAGTAAGAGAAAGTTAAAAAACACGCTCCGCTTAGTATAGAATTGATATTCTATCTAAGTAGAGCGTGTTTTTATTTTTTGTTCATAATAGTCTTGGAGTCCTCATCGGAATCATATTGATAGTGCTCATACATTTGAGCCAGCAGCATAGGATCAGAGCTGATCTTAGCTAACAAGTCAGCGGACGCTTGCACTGATTGTTCTTTTCTCTCAGAAACAGCTGTATCGTCGTTCTCACCTGGTACAGTCAGACCATCCAATACATCATGAAATTCTTGTAAAAATTGTTTGAACCCTAAGCTGTCATCTAGCAGGATCGATTTAACAGCCTGGTTTTTGTGATGAAGATAAACGAGATAATCATCTGTCGACATACCTAAAGTACTTGCATAAGCAATTATTTCTTGAAATTCCTTATCGTTTCTCATTCAATTCATCCTCTACCAATTAAGTATGTGCTAAAACAAAAATATGATTCTTATAAATATAAATAAATAATCACTTTACAATAATAATCTATGAGAGAGACTATGTAAACAAAATCACTACATAAGTCATAAAACTGTAAAACGAAATAAGAATCATGACTACCGGTCAACTTAAATTAAAATTAGATAAGGGAATAGGATGACTAATTATCCAACAAATTGTATAAATATTGATCATCTTAAATCTGAATTAAATAAAATGAATATTTAGATAAAAGACAAGAAAGTAAAAATACTCGTAATACAAGGAATTCCCTTTAGTTAAAAGACATATTTCTGTCACAAAATAATGTAATCGATCCCAAAACCTTTAATAGCAAAGATGAATATTATAGATTGTGTTATATTAGAATATATACTTTTATTTACTGATAATTCATATTGACAATCTAATGTTTAAAAGATAAGATTTGAAAAACATTATAAAAATGTGTAATTACTAATTTAAGGTATTGCAGAGATGAAGGAGAGAATTGTGCATGAGTTATAGTAAATGGGAAGAAGCTTTGACTGCTAATTATGAAACGACTGTTTCATGGCGACGTTATTTACATGAACATCCTGAACCTTCTTTCGAAGAATATGAAACGAGAAAATATATTATAGAAACATTAAAATCTTTTGGATATGAAGAAATTGAAGAAAATATTGGTGGCGGAGGAATTGCTGCTTATCTTCGAGGGGCTGAAGATGGACCAACGATTGGCTTTCGAGCAGACTTCGATGCCTTAAGAATCCAAGAAGCAACAAATTTAGAGTTCGCTTCAAAGAATCCTGGTGTCATGCATGCATGTGGGCATGATGGACATACCGCAACGCTACTCAGTGTGGCAAAGGTATTGAAAGAAGAACAAGCAGAACTTTCAGGAACGGTTAAGTTCATCTTCCAACATGCAGAAGAAGTTTTACCAGGTGGTGGGAAAGCGATGATAGACGCCGGCGTATTGGAAGATGTGGATTATGTCTACGGACTTCATTTAAGATCACCGCTTGAATATGGGAAAGTCACTTATTGTTCAGGTTATGCCATGGCGGCTCCGGATTTCTTTGAAATCAATATCCAAGGAAAAGGCGGACATGCAGCGCACCCAGATACCACAGTAGATTCTGTTGTTGTCGCTTCTCATGTAGTAAACCAACTACAAACGATTATCAGTCGTAAAAAAGACCCCACTAAATCAGGAGTTCTGACGGTTTCTACTTTAAAAGCGGGAGATGGCGCGCATAACGTGATTTCAGACAAAGCACTTATTAAAGGAACCGTTCGAACCTTTGCACCAGAAGTTAGAGATATGATAGAAGAAAAAATCGGTACAATGACTCAGCATATCTGTGAAGCGCACGACGCAACTTGTGAGGTCACCTATACACGAGGCTATCCGGCGCTTTACAATCATGAAAAAGAAACAGAGTTGATTGCAGAGATTTTCAAAAATCAGTTTGGAGAAGAGACAGTGGAATCAACACCGCTTAGAATGGGCGGAGAGGACTTTGCTTACTTCCTTCAAGAAAAACCAGGCTCATTCTTCTTTGTGAACTCAGGTAATGAAGAAAAAGGCATTTCTTACCCACATCATCATCCAAAATTTGATTTTGACGAACGGGCATTATTACTTGGAGGAAAATGTTTCTTATCTATTGTAGAACATTATTTATTGAAAAAAGAAACCAGTAACGCTAAAGAGTCTGTAACAGTGGAAACTTATTAAACACTAGTAAATGATCAGTAATAAACGAGAAGGAGATGGATCATGGCCTACGAGACATGGACAGAAGAATTAAAACAGAATTTTGATGAAACAGTCAGCTGGAGAAGACATTTACATGAGCATCCGGAACCTTCTTTTGAAGAGAAAGAAACAGCTCAGTATATTCTAGAGCGATTACAATCATTTGGGATAAAAGATATCCAGACAAATGTAGGAAATGGATATGGTATCGTAGCAAAAATTCAAGGCGGTCATCCAGGGCCAACAATTGCATTAAGAGCAGACTTTGATGCATTAAGAATTCATGAAGAATCGAATGTACCATTCAAATCAAAAAATGCCGGCATCATGCATGCTTGTGGACATGATGGGCATACAGCTTCCTTACTCAGTGTAGCAAAAGTCATTTCGAATCATGCTGATGAATTACATGGAAATGTTGTTTTACTGCATCAGCACGCTGAAGAAGTTTTACCAGGTGGGGCTAAATCGATGGTTGAAGCGGGGGCGCTAAAAGAAGTCGATTACGTATTTGGTATTCACTTAGATTCAATGGAAGAACTTGGAAAAGTTTTCTATAATTATAGTTTTGGATCAGCAAACTCGGACACGTTCAAGATGAAGGTTCAGGGAAAAGGTGGCCACGGTGCTGCACCGCATGATACGCACGATGCCTTAACGATTGGGACACAAATCGTCACAGGTCTACAGCAAGTCGTCAGTCGATTAACGGATCCCGTCAAACCAGCAGTGCTGACCTTTGCAGGATTTGAAGCGGGAGGAGAAGCGTACAATATTATAGCTGACTCAGCTGAAATCAACGGTACCGTTCGAACGATGCACGGTGACATTCAAGATCTGATGGAAAGTAAATTGAAATCAATCAGTACACATATTGCGGAAGCATTCGATGCTACGTTAGATATCGACTATGAAAGAGGGTATCCATCGATTCAAAACGACGCGGTAGAAGTCGAGAAACTAAAAAATCGCTTTTTGACCGTGTTCAATGATTCTGAGGTGGAAGAAGTCGAAGGGGCAATGGGGGGAGAAGATTTCGCTTATTTCTTGAAAGAGAAACCAGGGGCTTTCCTAAGAGTAGGTGCGAAACATCCAGACGACGCGTCACCTTATCCGCATCATCATCCGAAATTCGTTATACATGAAGAATCCTTACTGCGTTCGGGGGAAGTGTTCTTATCCATTATTGATGAGTATTTAGGATAGACACAGCAGAGAGAGGATTCATTGAACTAAAAGGGGGAGAAAATGATGCAAAAATTTATTTTGAAGCGACTGCTGACAGCTATTCCAGTATTGCTGATGATTTCCATTGCAGCATATATGATGGTTAATTTAACACCAGGAAATCCAGCAGAACTATTTGTTTCACCAGATGCCACAGCGGAGCAAATCGCAGCGACTGAACGTGCACTTGGACTAGATCAGCCAGTACCTGTCCAGTATGTTCGTTGGTTAGGAAGAGCTTTGAGACTAGATCTCGGCAATTCATTCTCAACACGTTATCCAGTGTTACCAATTATTGTCTCAAGACTTTTTCCAACAGTTGTGCTTATGGGATCCACGCTACTATTCTCATATATTGTAGCCATCCCACTTGGAATCTTGAGTGCTAGAAAACAAGGCTCTTGGATTGACAATTTATTGACCAGTAGTTCTTTTATAGGTGTATCGATTCCGAACTTTTTCTTAGGTCTAGGATTGATTTATATCTTTTCTGTTCGATTAGGTTGGTTACCGACGGGTGGCATGTCCGAACTAGGGGGAGAGGGTGGATTCTTTGAAGTCTTACGTCACCTTGTACTACCAGTGATCGTTCTATCTGCCTTTTACATCGCGAATATGGCTCGCTATATGCGGTCGACCATGATTGAAGTTTATGGGGAAAACTACATGAGAACCGCAACAGCTAAGGGGTTAGCATCCAAAACGATCTTAACAAAACACGGACTTAGAAATGCATTGATTCCAGTTGTAACAATCATTGGAACTGATTTACCAAGACTGGTTGGGGGCGCAATTGTTACAGAACAGATTTTCCAGTGGCCTGGGATTGGTCGTTTAACGATCACGGCGATTCAGCAAAGAGATTATCCCATTCTGATGGCGGTCACGATGTTATCCGCAATCGTCGTACTTGTTGCGAATCTTCTGGTTGATGTCTTGTACGCTGTTGTTGATCCACGGATTAAATACAACTAAAGGGGGAAGAAAAATGGCTCAAAACGTAGGTAGAAATACACCAGCGGACTCACTGTTTCATTTAGTAGAGGATAGTGAACGTGCTCACTTCCCTGGAGTTGCAGCGGAACAAGTCGTTTCAGATGGGGATAGTTATGTTAAGACAATTGCCAAACGGTTTTTCAAAAACAAAGTAGCCGTTGTCAGTTTAGGTGTCTTCATTATCATGATCCTAGTCGCAGTATTCGCAAATCAGATCGCACCACATCCAAGAGATGCGTCTGTAGGACTATTTAGAGCAGCACCTTATGAAAACTTCTTTCTAGGAACAGATGATACAGGAAGAGATGTATTGTCAAGGTTGATTCATGGGACGCGAGTCTCTATGATCGTAGGGCTTTGCTCGGTTGCCATTTATGTTGTCATCGGAACAACGCTTGGTTTAGTTTCAGGCTATTTCGGTGGATTTATTGATGCAGTGATCATGCGAATTACAGAAGCCTTTATGTCTTTCCCGTTTTTCCTAGTTATTTTAACATTAGTCTCTCTTTTGGGATCGGGTATCTGGGTCGTAACGATTGTACTTGGAGCACTCAGCTGGCCTCCATTATGTAGGTTAGTCAGAGGGCAGGTGCTAAGGCTTAAAGGACAAGATTTTGTACTAGCGGCTGAAGCGACAGGGTATTCGACTTTTGGTATTTTATTTGTTCATATCCTACCGAATGTACTTTCGCCGATTTTAGTTAATGCAACGTTTGGGATTGCAACAGCAATCTTGACGGAAGCTTCACTAAGTTTCTTGGGTGTGGGTGTTAGACCGCCGCAACCAAGCTGGGGGAATATTCTTTCTCAGGCTCAATCTATTAGAGTATTGACCGCTGAACCGTGGAGGTGGGTTCCAGCCGGTATCCTGATCTTTATCGCTGTACTATCAATCAACTTTATCGGAGAAGGGTTGAGAGAAGCGATTGAAGGGGAAAATAAAGGATAAGTGAGTTTTCAATAAAAGCTTTAAAAGATTTCATGAAAAATGATTCAAGTAGAAGGTCTTGTCAATTTTAGGGGGACTAAAAGAGATGTTCTACGAAAGAATATAGTCATAAGGGGAGATTTTCATGTCAAATTGGAAAACAAGATTAAAGTATGGGACAACGATTTTTGCTTCAACATTGGTACTAGCAGCGTGTGGAGATTCAGCTGTTCCAGGACCAGATGATGTAGCTCAAGGTGAAACTGACGGAGAAAATGATGGGGAAGGCGCAGTACCACAAGCTGAAGAGGGCGATACAAGTACATTGATGGTTGGGTTAACAAACGCACCAGATAGTTTCAATCCTTTTTACGCACCAGGTGTTAGTGGTAAATGGATCCAACGATTCATGTATGACAGTTTACTTGTGATGCCAGAAGCAGACTCATGGGACAACGCCCTAGCATCCAAATTTGACACAACAGATAATCAAACATTTGAAATTGAACTCAATGAAGAAGCGAACTGGACAGATGGCGAACCGGTTACGGCAGATGATGTAGCGTTCACGCTTAATGCTATTGCGAACCCAGAGATCGAAACATCACTAGGAACAAGAATCGCTATGATTGAAGGAACAGATGATTCTGGTATTTTAGAAGAAGGTGCGGAATCATTATCTGGTGTAGAAGTAACGGGAGACAAATCCCTAACGATTACGACTAAAACACCTGTTGATTTGGCGTTAATTCAAGAATTTGTAGGCTTCGATGTATTGATTGCGCCTGAACATATCTTTGGAGAAATGGAACCAACGGAGATTTCAAACTCTGAAGCTGCAACACAACCTTCAGTCTTCAGTGGACCATATAAATTCGTTGAATATGACAACGATAACTATGTTCAGTTAGAAGCAAATCCTGATTACTACAGAGGCGCTCCGAAAATTGAGACGATCTATGGACGTATCATGAACGGAACAGCGCTCGTAACAGAATTCCAAGCTGGAAATCTTCACATGGCTGCAGGTGGCGGTATCGGTATGGTACCGATTCAAGATGTTTCATTACTAGAAGATATCGAAGGTCTGGAAGTCGTTGAGAACCCTAGTTTTAACGGTCAATATATGATCATTAATAATGATGTATTCCCAGATCCGGAAGTCCGTAGAGCCTTTATTCATGCGTTCGATCGTCAACTGACAGTCGATAATCTACTGGAAGGTCGCGGGGAAGTCTTGTCTAGTATGTACACATCAGCTAGTCCGTATAATTCTGATGATATCCAACCACTAGAATACAATCCGGAATTAGCGAAAGAAATGCTAGAAGACGCTGGCTTTGACTTTAGCCAAACCTTGAGACTAGGTGTCCCAACGGGGAATGCAATCAGAGAACAAAATGCTAACTTAATCCAACAATGGTTGAGTGATATTGACGTACAAGTTGAGATCCAACAATATGATTTCCCAACTTGGCTACAAGTAGCACAAGACCTTGATTATGATATTGGTATGATGGGATATGGTCATACAGTAGATCCGAACGTTGCGACATATGTCCAAACAGGTGCTACATCTAATAATTCAGCCCTTGCTGATCCTAAGATTGATGAGCTACTTGAAAGAGGAAACGAAGGCACAAGCTTTGAAGAAAGATTCCCAATTTATGAAGAATTACAACAATATATGCAAGATCAAGCTGTAATCGTTCCACTATATTCTGATTCTCAATTCTCAGTTCAAGTCGATTACTTGAACGGTGGAATCAATAAATACTGGGCAGGATCGCTTCATGATGTTCATGAATGGTCATTAGATCCTCAATAAAAAGTTATTGCAAAGTAGGAGTCGATGAAGAGTGTGCGACTGCACGCTCTTTATTGATAGCTCAAAAGGAAGATAGAGGTGTGAAGATATGGATAACACAAATGTGCTGGAAGTAAAGAACTTGGCCATTTCTTTTAAAACGTTTGAAGGTAAAGTCCAAGCTGTTCGAGGAGTGGATTTTGAACTAAAAAAAGGCGAAACGCTAGCAATTGTTGGCGAATCGGGTTCCGGAAAATCGGTATCAACAAAAGCAATCAATCGCTTGTTGCCTAAAAAGAATTCCATTATCGAGAGTGGCCAGATCTTATTCGAAGACAAGGATCTACTGACGATTTCAGATAAAGAAATGCAGAAGATTCGTGGAAATGACATCGCCATGATCTTCCAAGATCCAATGACCTCTTTGAATCCGACAATGCAAGTTGGTAGACAAATTGCTGAGCCGATGGTTAAACATCAAGGATTAACAAAAGAACAAGCTACTGAAAAAGCCATTGAATTAATGCAAATGGTCGGTATTAAGAATCCTAAGCAAACACATAAACATTACCCTCACCAGTTCTCAGGGGGAATGAGACAGCGGGTTATGATTGCAATTTCCTTAGCGTGTGAACCAAAGATTTTGATTGCGGATGAACCGACGACAGCTTTGGATGTGACCATTCAAGCACAGATTCTGAACCTTATGAATAATTTGAAAAAAGACTTAGAAACCTCTATCGTTTTTATTACACACGATTTAGGGGTCGTAGCGCAGATGGCAGATCGTGTAGCGGTTATGTATGCAGGTCAAATTGTTGAAATCGGAACAGCAGACGAAATTTTTTATAATCCAATGCATCCGTATACTTGGGGGTTGTTGGCCTCTATGCCGACCCTGGATATCCATCAAACGGATCTCTACAATATCCCGGGATCACCACCCAATTTGCTAGATCCACCTAAAGGAGACGCTTTTGCTTCAAGAAACGAATTCGCATTAGCAGTCGATTTTGAGCAAGAGCCTGAGATGTTCAAAGTCACAGATACGCATTTCGCCAAAACTTGGCTACTGCATCCAAAAGCGCCGAGTGTGACGCCGCCTGCGGAAGTGGTCAGGCGTAAGCAGAAATATGAACAATTATTTGGTGAAAAGAAGGTAAGAATTCAGTCAGGAGGTGAGGTCGTTGGTAGCAGAGGTTGAACAAAAAAAATCAATCGTTGAAATTACAGGTTTTAAACAGTATTTCAATGCGGGAAAGAAAAGTGAAGTCAGAGCAGTCAACGATGTCAGCTTCAATATCTATGAAGGGGAAACGTTTGGTCTAGTTGGAGAATCGGGTAGTGGAAAGTCGACGACTGGTAGAGCGCTTATCAAATTAGGAGAGTTCACGGGTGGACAAATTCTATATAAAGGTCAAGACATTTCTAAAATTCGCGGACGTAAAAAGTTGCTTGATTTCAGAAAATCGATGCAAATGATTTTTCAAGATCCATACGCTTCATTGAACCCAAGAATCACAGTGAAAGATATTATCGGAGGCGCTTTGAAAGTCCATGGGATTTACAAAAATAGTAAAGAGCGTACGGAAAGGGTTTATGAATTACTAGAAGCAGTGGGATTAAGCAAGGAGTTTGCGAACCGTTACCCTAAGGAATTTTCTGGTGGGCAATGTCAACGTGTTGGGATTGCGCGTGCATTAGCAGTAGAACCGGATTTTATTATTGCTGATGAGGCTATTTCAGCACTGGATGTATCGATTCAAGCTCAGGTAATCAATTTGTTGAAAGAGTTGAAAAAAGAAAACAATTTAACGTATCTGTTTATTGCACATGACTTGTCGATGGTTAAATATATCAGCGACCGTATTGGTGTCATGAATAGTGGACGGATGCTTGAAGTAGCAGAGGCAGACGAGTTGTACATGGCTCCGCTACATCCTTATACGGAGTCTCTACTCTCCGCTATACCAACGCCAGATCCAGAGAATGAGCGAAATCGTGTTAGAACAGAGTATGATCCGAAATACCATCAATACGATGATTTAACAAAAGTTGGTTTGCATGAGATTGCTCCAGAGCACTACATTTATTGCCATGAAAATGAAATAGAGGTCTACAGAAAAAAACGAGAAAGACTGTTACGTGAAGGTCAGAAATATGCTTAGGATGATTTAATACGAGCTCGAAATCCAAAGACTGTTTTCAAGTATGAACCCACTGATCTTAAGATATTTTAAAACAGTGGCCAGACTTGATGCAGTCTTTTTTTAGGACGAAATCAAATACTGAACAGAAAACCTCTACTAAAAAATGTAAGATAAACGAGAACTTAAACAGAAACTAATGGATGAAAGAAGGCAGAAGAGTAGATGAATGCACTAGAAGAGAAATTACAGAGTGTAATCGATAGTAGAATGGATGAATTTTTTGATTATTTAAGATTGGATTCTGTTTCCACACAAGACAGAAAAATACCAGAAACAGTCGCTTACGTTAAAGAAATGCTTGAAAAGACAGGAGGAGAAGTCCAAGTACTAGATGATTTAGGTGGAAATCCTGTTGTATATGGTTATTTCCCAGCTGGTAAAAAAGGGAATAGTGAAAAGACACTGTTGTTTTACAATCATTATGATGTTCAACCAGAAGATCCAATCGACGAATGGGATAGTGCACCATTTGAACCTACAGTAAAGGACGGTATTCTTTATTGTCGAGGTGTGGCGGACAATAAAGCGAATCTGATGGTTCGCTTAAATGCCATTCAAGCATTGCTGGATACGGATGAAGGCTTATCTTGTAATATCAAGTTCCTTATTGAAGGAGAAGAAGAAAACGGGAGTCCGTCCCTTGGAGCCTACTTAGAAAAATATGCAAATTTATTTAAAAGTGATGCGTGTATCTGGGAATTTGGTGGAAAAGATGAAGAAGAAAACTATGTGATTGAAGCAGGAATCAAAGGAATGGCGTATTTTGATTTGTTCGTGGAAAGTGCAGACGTAGATATTCATTCTTCTATTGGTGCAGTCGTGGATAATGCTGCTTGGAGACTGACGCAAGCGCTAGCTAGCTTAAGATCTGCAGATAACCAAGTACTCGTTGAAGGATTTTACGAAGATATCATTCCACCGACAGACTTTGAAAAAGAAGTGGTCGCACGAAAACCATTTGATGAAGAAAAAACACAGAAAGTTTATGGCTTGAAACATCCACTGATCACTAAAGACTTAGACTGGACGCCAAATGAAGCCTTAGCGTTTTATCCTACGATGACGATTTGTGGTATGATCTCAGGCTACACTGGACCAGGATCAAAAACGGTCTTACCGAGGGCAGCATCCGCAAAACTAGATTGCCGAATCGTGCCAGGACAGGATCCGGAAAAAATCCACGAATTGATTCGTAAGCATCTAGATAAACACGGCTTTGAAGATGTACGATTAGACTTGATCAAAGCTCAAAAAGCCTTTCGTTCAGACTTAACAAATGATTTTGTGGATGTGGTTGTTGACTCTGCTAAGAAAGCTTACGGAGCAGGAACAGAAATTGTTTTATCTCCTAATAACGCTGGAACAGGACCCATGTACAATTTCGACAAGTATTTACACCTTCCAGTATTAAGCAGCGGATGCGGTTGGGCGAATTCTAGAGCACATGCACCCAATGAATCTGTAAGACTCAAAGACTTTTTTGAGGGAACAGCGCATATGGCTTATCTACTTCAAAACTTTGGAAAATAACCACAAAAAAAGTGTCTCTTTTGAGAGGCACTTTTTTTGTGGAAATCAAATGATTGAAGACAACTCATCTACAGCAGTGGTTGTGTCTTCTTCAGGGACCTTGGTTAAGATGAAGAATCCGATAAAGAATAGTAAAATGAGACTAAAAACCCCGTAATTGGATTTTCCGGTTAGCTGAGTAATCGTTGCGACCATTGTGGGACCAATAATAGAAGCAAATCGGCCAAAAATGTCATAGAGCCCAAAAAACTCATTAGCCTTATGGTTAGGGATAATCCGTCCAAAATAAGCACGGCTTAAGGCTTGTATACCACCCTGAGAAGTCGCAATCAGCATCGCTAGTATCCAGAAGTCGACCAAAGTGGACATAAAGAATGCGTAGGTACATACACCAATATATACGACGATCGCTACATAAATCATCGTTTTACCAGGAAAACGGTCAGCAAGTCGACCATATAATATAGCAAATGGTGCAGCGACGATCTGAACAACGAACAATACGATAAGCAAGTCAGTCGCTTGCAAACCTAGATCTGTTCCATAAGCCGTAGACATTGAGATGATCGTTCCCACACCATCAATATAAAACATATAAGCAATCAAAAATAAAAAGGCTGCACGGTACTGCTTTAGTTGACGGAAGGTACTAAAAAGACGCTTAAAACTGTGCTTAACGAGCTTGGGTTGTCTTTCGATCCCGTGGATTTGATGAACATTTTTCAGCATCGGTAAACTAAACACAGTCCACCAAAGAGCTGTCAGTATAAATGCGAAGCGAGTTGCGCTGATCGTAGAAAAAGGTAATACACCATTTTGAGACAAGAGTATAATGCCGATACTGATCGAAAAAGGAATGCTGCTCCCGATGTAACCCAAGCTGAAACCTCTGGAAGAAACGCGATTCATACGTTCTGGCTTTGTAATATCAACTAGAAATCCATCATAGAATACATTTGATCCAGCCATTCCAATCGAGGCTACGGCATATCCGATTAATAAAACCAACCAAGAAGTGTCAGGAATAAAAGCGAGACTGAGCGTTCCTAGAACGCCGAGTGCAAAAAACGTGAAGAAAAATTTCTTTTTGAAACCTTTGACATCAGCCATTGTTCCAAGAAGCGGTGATAGTACTGCGATAATCAGAGTAAAGATAGAGATGGTGTATCCAAGATAGGCAGTAGAGTTTCCGGTCGACACACCAGACAGTTCAGCTGCGCTACTATAGTAGATAGGGAAAATAGCGGTTGTTACGATAATCGAAAAGGCCGATTCCGCCCAATCATAAAACATCCAACTATGTTCAGTTTTCGTATAAGTCATCTTCAAAATTATCACACTCCCTTGAGTATAGTTGAATTTATTTTATCAAATAAGTCAGAAAGATAGACAAAATCAATCAATAATTATCCTAAAGTTTACAATTGAGAAGTGGGTTTCATCTTTTTAAAAGAGGTAAAAGCATTTAATAAAATAGAACGGACTACCTTAATGAAAGACTTTTGATAGATAAAAAATTCAATTGTTAACTTTATGTGAACGTTATGTAAAGAATGATTGGATAGACAACTTTAGGGACGAACGAAGTCTATAGAAATGTAAGCGGAACACTGTTGGTGGATTGAAGTTTATGCCGAACTATTCTAACTATATACATAAAAGAATTCGGTTATGACGCAAAGGTCTCAAAAATCGGCTTAAAAGACCATCGTTATCATGTTCAAATACAAAGGGTATAAAATAAAAATCTTCTAATTTGTAAATTTAGTGTTCATTTATTGTAAAGATACATTTAAGATAAGAATGGAAACTCTGAATTCGAAAGTAATAGGTGTTCGATATTACTTCAAGTTATCCATCACTAAAGTACGTAATACATCTAATGGAGGAGTAAAAAAAGTGGATATACAACAAATCATTTTTCAGTTCGTTGGTGGACTAGGCATTTTCCTTTTCGGTTTGAAATATATGGGAGACGGTCTTCAACGATCCGCTGGAGATAATTTGCGAGATATTTTAAACAAGTTTACATCTACGCCATTTCGAGCGGTGCTCGCGGGAATCGTCGTAACGGTATTGATTCAAAGTAGTAGTGGGACAACCGTACTGACCGTAGGACTTGTTAGCGCCGGGTTTATGAAACTCAAACAAGCAATTGGAATTATTATGGGTGCTAATATCGGAACGACGATCACGGCATTTATTATCGGATTTGATATAGGTGGGTATGCTTTACCTATACTGGCTGTAGGAGCCATGTTGTTATTCTTCTTTAAACGTCCATTTGTGAATAGTATGGGACAAGTCGTTTTTGGCTTCGGAGCTCTATTCTACGGACTTGAGTTGATGGGGGAAGGACTAGCGCCGCTTGAAGATCTTCAAGTCTTTACGGATGCAATGGTCACACTATCAAACAACCCGATTCTCGGTGTAATCTCAGGAACTTTATTCACCTTTATGCTTCAAAGTTCTTCTGCAACAATTGGGATTTTACAAGAACTTTATAGCCACGGAAGTATCACGCTTGAAGCAGCTCTGCCCGTTTTATTCGGAAGTAATATCGGAACAACCATCACAGCGATTCTTGCAGCAATAGGGGCAAGTGTGGCAGCAAAACGTACATCAGCTTCTCACGTGATATTCAACATATTAGGAACTGTCATCATTTTGTTACTGTTGAGTCCATTTACAAGCCTTGTGAGCTTTTTATCTGTACAGTTCGGGCTAAATGCGCCTATGCAGATTGCCTTTGCGCATGGTATGTTTAATGTCTTTAACGTACTAGTACAAATGTGGTTCATTAGTCAAATTGCTGCTATTGTTACAAAAATCGTACCTGGAGACGATGCGTTGATCGAATACGATTCTTCGCATTTGGATTATTCTCTTATTCAGACAGCACCATCCATTGCTTTGAATCAAGCTAAACTCGAAATTGAGCAGATGGGTGAATTTGTAGTAGAAGAATTCAACTCAATGTTCAAGTATTATAAAAAACAAGACGAAAAAAGTAGGACAGATACACTCCAATTAGAAGAAGTCGTCAATAAAATCGATGTTCACTTAACAGAGTATTTAATGTTGATCTCAGTAGAAGATCTTCCGTTACAAAACTCAGCAGAACATGCACAACTCGTTGATGTGACAAAATATCTGGAACGAATCGGTGATCACTCTGAAAATATTATTAAAAATATTCAAGAAGCTGTAAAAGCAAACAAAAAGCATAACAAAAATTACAACAAAGAAGATAAAGTCTTTTTCGACGAAGACCTTGTCAGATTGTTTGAGCTAGTAGAACAAAATATCAAAGAAGCGATCACGTCATTTTCAACAGACAACTATTCTTTAGCAGGAAAAGTACTGAAACGTGAAAAAGAAGTCAATAAGCTAGAAGATGATATTCGTAGTAAATTTATTGAACGCCTGAACAAAGGTATTGGCTTACCATCAGACGGAATTTTATTTGTCGATATTGTTTCTAACCTTGAGCGAATGTCTGACCACTCGACTAAAATTGTTAAACATACTCTAGGTATGCGTTATCCATTCCAAAAACAATCAAAAGTACCAAAACATGGTTACGTCAAAGAAGTAACAGAGAGTTCTTAAAATTTTTTCAAAAAAACAGTCTTGTCTTTGGTCATTACGACTAGAGAACAAGACTGTTTTTTTCATTTTAATTGATTAGAAAGTGTACCAATATTTTGAATCGAAACTTCCAGCAAATCATTTTGTTTAAGCCATTGCCGCTCAGCTATCGGTTTTCCAGCAATAACCCCTTTAGGTGTTCCTGTGAAAATTAAGTCACCAGGTTTTAAGGTTATATGACGAGACAAGTAGCTAATAATATAAGGAATAGTAAAAATCATATCCTTTGTATTTCCTTGTTGCCTGATTTCATTGTTGACTTTCAACGTAATGGCTAAATTGGTGGGATCTACTAGTTCATCTGAAGTCAGGATAGTAGGACCGATCGGTGCAAAAAAGTTTAGTGTTTTACCAAGCATCCATTGAGAAGAGCTCATTTGAATAGTCCAATCTGTTAAATTGTTACCAATCGTATAGCCAAAAATATAATCACTCACTTGTTTCTCATTAATATTGGATGCTTCTTTACCTATAACTACAATTAATTCTGCAGAATAATCGACATCTCTAGCCACAGAAGGTACTGGGATCTCTTGTCGATGAGCGGCTAGTGCATTATTATATATATTATAAAAAATGGGTGTCACTGGCAATTCACCATCAACTTCTTTAACGTAATCTACATAATTCATGCCTACACAGATGATTTTCTCGGGATCTTGAACAACTGGAAGGTAATAGATGTGATCGCTTTGTTCAAGAAAATTTTCAGAGTCAAAGTCTTCATAATGATAACGTTCCAGCAGACGTTTCAGTTGTAGTTGAAAATGAGGTTTTTGAATGACGGAATTCATAGTATATTCAGAAGGGTCTTCGAAATGCTTTGCTAAAGTCTCGACGTTCAAAATACCAGAGGTTAATTCAATACCGAGCTGTACTTGAGTATTTGAAGCAGTATAGTATTGGACGAGTTTCATACGGATTTCCTCCTTAAAAGTATGGAACGATTTAAAAATAGTTTGTTCAGAGTATTATATCGAAAAGCTTAAAGATATAAAATTATAATGAATTTAAATCTGTTTCTTCTTGCTCAAAAGGCTGGTTTGAAGTATCCTTAAGAGACAAAAGATAAAGCGTATGGCTTATAAACGGAGGATACACATGTCTAATCGTAATAAAAATATTGAAGTTGAAATCAAAGAAACTGCTAATCAGTCAGATACTTTAACTGAACTTGAAGTTTTAGTGAAAAACAAAGTGATCGGTACAGTTCGTCAAGCTCAAGATGAGCAAGCGATGATCTGGTACAAATCTGATAAAGAAATGACTGCAAAAACCGTTGAAGAAGGTATTCAGATGATCATTTCTGAATACAACTTGCACGACCAGTAAGCGTAAATAACTGTCCCACATCAGGTCCCTTATGGAATCTGGTGTGGTTTTTTATTTATGTAGTCGATTTAAAAAGAATCCAAAATTGTAAATGCCTTTCAATACGGTTTGAGTATATGAATATGATATGATGAAACAAAGAACTGTTGGGGATCAACAGTATTAGGAAGTGATGAGTATGGAAAAAGTAGAAAAATTCGAGGACAAGATTCCTCATAAGAAGAAACTAATTCGACTGATTAATATTTTTCAGTCCAATTGGGAACGAGCAGATATCAATCAGAGTGCAGCTGGAATGGCGTATTTCCTTTTGCTATCTCTGTTGCCGGTACTGTTGGTTATCGCAAACGTGATACCTTTACTACCAGTAGCGACAGCGGATATCTTGGATTTTATGTCAGAAGTTATCCCGCAAGATATCTTCAATGTACTTGAACCAACACTCGCGAGTTACTTGGAAAGCGGAAGTGGAGGCGTAATCTCCATTGGTTTGTTAGGTGCAATCTGGTCAGCCAGTAAAGTGATCAATATACTCAGAAAAGTCTTGAATGATGTATATGGCGCAACGATGCAAAATAACTTTATCATTGCACGTATTATCTCAGTGTTTGTGATGGTCGCCATATTAGTAGTTATCGGTCTAGCTGTATTCTTATTCGTGTTTGGAGAACAAATTCTGAATATCGTACAAGATTTTGTCGGCCTACAACTACCGTTTATTGATGCTTTTTTAATCTTAAGATATGTTGTCTTGATTGCCATTTTGTTCATCGTATTCTTAATCGTATATCGGTTTATACCTAACCATAGTCTTACAATGAAATATTCTTTCCCTGGTGCGATTTTCTCTACTATTGGTTGGTTAATCCTTGTGCAAGGATTCTCACTTTATTTGAATCTTGCAGGTGGAGATGCCATAGCAAATGCGACTTTTGGAGCGTTCATCGCTTTGATGTTGTTTCTCTTTTTATCTAGTATCATTATTTTACTAGGTGGACTCTTGAATACGATTATTTTTGAATGGAAAAATGGCAAATCTGTTCCGGAATATGAATCAGACCTTAGAAGAGAAAAACAGATCAGTGACTCAGAATGGACGGGTTATCCAGACGAGGAAGATACAGTGATTCTGAAAAAAGTCATTTACAAAGTAAATCGGTTAAAAGAAGACGAACTTGAGACCATTAAGCAAGACAGTGATGAAGCAAAAATGGATGGTTAGTTTATTAAAGGCGAAGACGAGGCTAAGGGGAGACCTTCCTCGTTTTTCTTTTGTCCTCTTTTTCTTTTTAGTGAAATACCGTATAATAGATAGAGATGATTCAACGATAAGGAGTATTGAAAATGAAATTTTATTGCCACCCGACATGTACAACGTGTAAAAAAGCCCAAAAGTGGCTGGACGAAAGATCAATCGCATATGAGTGGATCAATCTAAAAGAGACATCCTTATCAAAAGAAGAATGGGCTGAATTGCTTGAAAAAACAGATCGTCCGATCAAACAGTTTTTCAATACAAGCGGACAAGTATATCGAGAAAAAAACTTAAAAGAAATAGTACCGAATCTAACGATTCAAGAAGCGGCAGAGTTATTGTCCCAAGACGGCATGTTAGTCAAGCGACCGCTAGCTTTCAATCAAAATAATCTAACAGTTGGATTTAAAGAAGCAGAATATGAAACAGTGTGGGAAAAAGAAAAGGAGGATCAAAAATGACGGTAAAATATCATGAGTCTGGTGTGTGGATCGAAAAAATATCAGACAACTATAGAATTGGACTATCAGAAAAAGGGCAAGATGATATTGGAGAAGTTATGTTTGTAGAATTGCCGGAAGAAGGCACAAATCTTAAAGCTGGAGACGTACTACTAGGTGTCGAGGGTGCTAAAGCCGTAACGGAGCTGACCATTCCTATCAGTGGAACCATAACTGCTGTTCATAAAGAAGTGGAAGATGAACCAGAATTATTGAATTCAGCGGACAAGACAGAAAATTGGATCGTAGAATTGGCTAGCTCAGATCACGATACAGTTCGTACATTTTCAGATAAAGTATGGGGAAACGAAAATTAAGCTTGACAGTCTTCCGGTATCTTGATATTATAAAAATCACATTAATACAACAAGTTATGCGAATCAAATAAACAAGCGATGATAAGTAGAGTACATCCAAGAAACATTCAAAGAGAGCTGCTAATTGGTGAAAAGCAGCAATGTAAACGGGATGGAAAATGAGCTTTGAGCAGATTAGGTGAATGAGCAATCATAAGCCTGATCCGGTTGCACCCGATAACGTGCCACGGTATACGGAAAATAGTCCAAGTACTGGTTGAGGTCTGATACGCGAGTACCAGACGAATAAAGGTGGTAACACGAAAGCTAAAGCTTTTGTCCTTTGGAATCTACGAATGGATTCTATAGGACAAAAGCTTTTTTTATTGTTAAAATCACTAAGAATAAGACATATTTATCTCTGAAATCGGCTGACGGGAACCACTTTTCTTTAGGAGGAAACAACATGATCGAATTAAAACAGATCAATAAAGTTTATAAGACAAAACAAGATGACGTCACAGCTCTAGACGATGTCAATATCGCGATACAGGATGGTGAGATATACGGAATCATCGGTTACTCTGGTGCTGGAAAAAGTACGTTACTTAGATTACTGAACGGACTGGAAAAACCAACATCAGGAGAAGTATCATTAGCCGGTAAAGCACTGAACACTTTAAAAAATGCAACGCTGAGAAAAGAAAGACAGAAAATTGGGATGATTTTCCAACACTTTAACCTACTTTGGAGTAGAACAGTTTTAGAAAACATTATGTTTCCGCTAGAAATCGCAAAAGTACCTAAGGCAAAGCGAGTGGATAGAGCGAAAGAACTGATTCGTTTAGTTGGACTGGAAGGCAGAGAAGAAGCGTATCCTTCACAACTTTCAGGTGGACAAAAACAAAGAGTCGGTATTGCTAGAGCCTTGGCGAATGATCCTAAAGTCCTTTTATGTGATGAAGCAACCAGTGCCTTAGATCCTAAAACGACGGAAGATGTTCTTGAATTATTACTAGATATTAATCGTAAGTTGAATCTGACCATCGTCTTGATTACACATGAGATGCAAGTGATCAGAAGAATCTGTGATCGCGTAGCAGTCATGAGCAAAGGGAAAGTCGTGGAAGAAGGAAAAGTTACACAAGTCTTCAGGAACCCTGAACAAGAAATTACAAAACAGTTTATTAGACAAGATACATCAGCTGATTCAGAAGATGTCATTACGATTTTGCATGAATTGGCTAGAAAATATCCTGAAGGGAAAATTGCTAGACTGGTTTTCGCAGGGGATCAAGTAAGGAATCCATTTATCTCTAAAATCTCCAGAACTTGTAATGTGGATATCAATATTATTCAAGGGAATATTCAAGAGTCACAAGAAGATGCAGTAGGTTCCCTTTACGTTCAAGTAACAGGAGATCCAAAAGATGTGGAGAAAGGCTTGAAACAGATTGAAGGATACGATATTGAAATAGAGGTGATTGATTATGCGTAGAGATCAAAGTTTATTGGAAGTGTTCCAGTCTTACACCAACTGGGAAGATGTTGACTTAACGAAACTGTGGGAAAACACTCAAGATACCTTGTATATGACGTTCGCCTCTTTAGTTGCAGTTTTCATTATTGGCTTAGTTTTAGGTTTGCTATTATATGAAACAAGTCGTAGAAATGGTGGGTTTGCAAAAATCGTTTACTATATAACTACATTTTTAGTTAATGTCTTCCGGTCCATTCCCTTTATTATCTTGATTGTTTTGATGATTCCATTTACTCGAGCACTACTGGGTACGATGACCGGTCCGACGGCGGGGCTACCGGCTCTGATTTTATCAGCCGCACCGTTTTATGCTAGATTAGTTGAATCAGGATTCAGAGATGTTGATAAAGGCGTGGTGGAAGCAGCCGAAGCAATGGGCGCGAGTAAGCTTCAGATCATCGGCAAAGTACTGATACCTGAAAGTTTGCCGTCACTTGTTGCAGGAATCACCGTCACAGCTATCTCATTGGTCGGTTTTTCAGCTATTGCTGGGATTATCGGAGCAGGTGGTTTAGGCAATATGGCTTATCTGGATGGATTTCAAAGAGGACGAAACACAGTGGTTCTCGTCGCAACGATCACAATCGTATTCATTGTATTTATCCTACAAGCGATTGGAGATATTGCCGTCAAGAGAATCGATAAAAGGTAACATCAATAACTATAGGAATAAACTTTTAAAAAATAGATTTATGGGGGAAAATAACATGACAAATTCATTATGGAAAAAAGTATTACTATCAGCAGGAGCGGTTGCACTATTAAGTGCCTGTGGCAATGGATCGGATGATTCAGCAAATGAGGGTTCAGGTGACACAACAGACTCAGCATCAGAAGAAACAACTATCAAAATCGGTGCGACAAACACACCACACGCAGAGATTTTAGAGTTCGTTAAACCAATACTTGCAGAAGAAGGTGTTGATTTAGAAATTATTACCTATACAGATTATCCATTAATCAACCAGGCTCTAGATGCTGGAGATTTAGACGCAAACTACTTCCAGCATGTTCCTTACTTTGATGCAGAAGTAGAACAGTTCGGTTATGATTTTGTTAATGCAGGTGGAATTCATATTGAACCGATCGCAGCTTATTCGCAATCTATTGACCGATTAGAAGATCTTCCAGAAGGTGCTGAAGTTTTGGTCAGTAGTAATGCATCTGATTATGGCCGTATCCTTGAAATTCTACAAGACCACGATCTAATCAAAGTAGATGAAAGTGTGAATATCACAGATGCGACATTTGATGATATCGTTGAAAACGAACGTAACCTTGACTTCCAGTATGATTATGCACCCGACTTGATGGTTCAACTTTATGAGAACAACGAAGGAGATGTTGTCTTTATCAACTCAAACTTCGCTGTGGATAATGACTTAAATCCTGTAGAAGATTCAATCGCGATTCAAGGAGAAGATTCTCCGTATGCTAATATTATTGCTGTTCGTTCAGAAGATGCTGAAAACGAAGCCATCATTAAGCTAGTAGACGAATTGCATAGTCAAGAAACACAAGACTTCATTCTAGAAACTTGGGGCGGTTCAGTTGTACCGGTTTCCAAGTAAATAATTTTCTAACAAAATATTCTTAAGTCAAAATAAGGATTAATCGCTTTTAATAAAGTGATTGATCCTTTTTGCTTAACATTCTAAAAAGAAGGCAGAGCGTTAGAAAAAGTATGCTATGATATTTCATACAAATCAAAAAGAGGTGAAACACATGCCAATCGTTCACGTAGAGATGATTGAAGGACGTTCTGATGAACAGAAAAAGCATTTAGTAGAGGATATCGTTAAGGCGGTAGAAACACACACAGGTGCTCAAAAAGACGCCATTACAGTCATCATCAATGATATTAAGAAAACCAATATTGCTACTAAAGGTCAGTATCAAGGATAATTTTGAAATACTAAATTGAATGAGTCCACAACAAAAATAGTGCTGCCCAGTAACAATTAAAGACTGGGTGGGCACTATTTCGCTGTGTGAGAAGTCTTTTTATAATAGATTCAAGAAATGGGGAGAAAGAAAATGATCGATACAAAAAAAGTAGGACTGATCTTTGGTCCACTGTTGTTCTCAGTACTCTATTTTTTACCCAACCTTACTGGGCTAGAAGATTCACCTAGAGCGGTGTTAGGCGTAACGGCTTGGGTGGCGATTTGGTGGATCACGGAAGCTTTGCCGATACCAGCTACATCCTTGTTACCCATTTTCCTATTGCCGTTAACAGGTGGAGCAGACCAAGCGACTGCCGCGGCAGCTTATGGGAACCCAATCGTTTTTATGTATATGGGAGGATTTACAATAGCCATTGCTATTGAAAAATGGAATCTGCATAAGAGAATTGCAATGACAATTATTTCGATTCTAGGTACAAGTAGTAATCGAATCATATTAGGCGTTGGACTGGCGACGGCATTTTTATCAATGTGGATCTCCAATGCGGCAACAGCACTGATGATGCTGCCCATTGCAATTGCTTTGATTTCAGAAATAAGAGAGAAGAACTTCTTTGATACAGAATCTATGGAAAACTTCTCAAAAGGCTTACTCTTGATGGTCGCTTATTCCGCTTCGATAGGGGGACTGGCAACAATCGTTGGTTCAGTTCCTAATGCAGCGTTCGTAGCTATCGCTTCGACTATGTTGGATCAAAATGTAACATTTTCGGACTGGTTTTTATTTGGTATCGTCATTACAATAGTTTTGATGATTGTTTTATACTTTTACATTACAAGGATCAAATTCAAAGTGAAACAGGTGGGAGAAATCTCTTCTGATTTTGCAAAGCAGCAATTAATTGATCTAGGACCGATGTCTATAGAGGAAAAAATGGTTTTAATTGTCTTCTCATTAATTGGCTTACTTTGGATCTTTGGTGGATTTCTTCCATTTGAACTTTCAGATACGACGATTTCAATCTTTGGAGCAACTTTACTCTTTTTGATTCCAAGCTCAAAAGGTGGTAGGTTACTGGATTGGATCGATATGAAGCATCTGTCTTGGGGGTTACTATTGTTGTTCGGAGGAGGGTTATCTCTTGCGGCGGCCTTTGAATCTTCTGGACTGACTTTATGGTTTGGAGAGATCTTGTCTAATCTCGATCAATTCAATTACTTTGTAATTTTGATTATTTTAACCACCACTGTCTTATTCATGACAGAAATTATGTCCAATACAGCTGTATCCAATATGCTGATGCCTATTAGTGTCGGTCTTGCAGCAGGGATAGGAGTCGCACCATACGGTATTATGGCTGTTGTTGCTTTAGCGTCTTCTTGCGCGTTTATGTTACCCATATCAACACCGCCTAATGCAGCTGTATTTAGTACTAACGAATTGAAAATAGAAGATATGGTAAAAGCTGGTTTCTGGATGAACATCGTCAGTATTGTCGTTATTGTACTAGCAGTCTATTTCCTACAACCAATCTTACTAAATTTTTAGAGATTTGAAGTTCTTGTCTTGATTTGTTCAATGTAAATTGAATGATTTGGGAGAAGAACTTTTTTGTTAATTCCACAAAATAAAGAGTGTTTACATTTGACAATGCTTTAGGTAAAGGATTTCAAATAAATGTTGTTTTGGAATTCCTTTTATATTTACATTAAATTTACATTCATTTACATGAACTACACATAATCTCAGCAATGAATCAACAATCGGATTGTAGTATAAGAACCGAGGGCAAGATAAACTGTCCATCACATAACTTAATCAGAAGGAGATTTAAAATGAAACTTAAGTACGCATCGAAATGGATTATGGCACTTAGTGCAACAGCATTATTAGCAGCTTGTGGAGACGGCGGATCTGATACAGGTTCTGGAGATACTGGTACAGATGATACTGATACTACAGAAACTGGTGGCGCAGCAACTGATGATGCAGCAACAAGTGACTTTGATACTTCAACTACAATGAACGTTGTTGTACGTGAAGACGGTTCTGGTACACGTGATGCTTTCAACGAAATCACTGGCGTGTTATCTGAAGACGGCGACACTGATAACACATATCAAGCAGCAACAATCCAAAACGGTACGAACGGAGTCATTACAACAGTTGCAGGCGATACTAATGGTATTGGTTACATCTCTATTGGTTCAATGAGTGACCAAGTAAAAGGTGTAAACGTTGATGGAGCTGCTCCGACTGATGAAGAGATTGTTGATGGAAACTATGGCATTTCTCGTCCATTTAACATGGCATACGGTGAAGACTTATCTCCAGTAGCTCAAGAGTTCTGGGACTTCATCTTCTCTGCTGAAGGACAAGATGTTGTTGAAGAAGCTGGTTACATTAAAGTAGATCAAGATGCAGCAGCATACGAAGAAGCTGAAGGAATCGAAGGAACAATCAGCCTTGCAGGTTCAACTTCAGTAGCACCAGTAGCAGAAGCATTATCTGAAGCTTTCTCTGCTATGTATCCGGATGTGAATTTTGATATTTCAGCAACAGGTTCAAGTGCTGGTGTAACTGCAGCTCAAGACGGAACAGCTGATATCGGAATGGCTTCTCGTGAAATCACTGATGATGAAGGTGCAACAATCTCACACGAAGCAATCGCTTTGGATGGAATTGCAGTAGTTGTAAATCCTGAAAACCCACTTGAAGATTTAACTTTAGACCAAGTTCAACAAATCTTCACTGGTGAAGTAACAACTTGGGAAGACGTCATGAACTAATCGTTCTATTTCAAATGTTCGAATGTTTTATAACAGATCAATCAATCACAAGTCTCCCCTTATAACAGATTCTGTTCGTTGAAAATAGTACAATTAAATAAATGATAGGTCTAGCTTTGGAGGGGTGGAGTCGAATTAGTTCTAATTCGACTCTTAACCCTTTTTATGCGTTTTTATTCAATTGAGCTTTTAGGTAGAGGTCATTGAATTTTAAGCTTGATTTGATCTGATATTCTATCAAAAATCTAAAATGAAATGATCTCTATCGCAGAAAGGATGTTAATTTTGAAGAATGGCAAAGAAACAGCTATGAAAGGAATCTTTTTCCTATCCGCTATCTTTTCAATCGTTGCATTATTATTAATTGTTATATTTATATTTGCTAATGGGGTACCATTTATAGCGGAATACGGATTTGGTGATTTCCTGTTCGGTCAAAAATGGACGCCTTCTAATAATCCTGCACTTTATGGAATTTTCCCGATGATTGTAGGTTCTCTTTATGTCACACTTGGTGCAGTGGTAGTCGGTGTTCCAGTAGGGATTTTGACAGCTGTATTCATGGCAGAATTTTGTCCGCCGATTCTTTATAAAATATTGAAACCGGCAGTGAATTTGATGGCCGCAATTCCTTCAATCGTATACGGATTCTTTGCTTTACAAGTATTCGTTCCTTTCGTTCGTGAGACTAGCTGGTTAGGTGGTACAGGATTCAGTGTGCTTACAGCTCAAGTTTTACTTGGAATCATGATTCTACCGACAGTTATTAGTTTATCTGAAGCGGCGTTAAGAGCGATTCCTAGATCTTATTACACAGGTAGTATCGCAATGGGTGCAACAAAAGAACGAAGTGTGTTTGCCGTACTGATTCCGGCTGCTAAATCGGGTATCGTATCCAGTGTTATTTTAGGAATCGGGCGTGCAATTGGCGAAACGATGGCAGTTGTATTGATTGCGGGAAATCAACCAATCATCCCGAGTAATTTGTTGTCAGGTGTCCGTACGTTGACGACCAATATTGTTCTCGAGATGGGTTATGCAAGTGGTCCACATCGTGATGCCTTGATTGCTACATCTGTTGTTTTGTTTGCGTTCATCTTAATCATTAATTCTATCTTTTTATACTTCAAAAATAAGGAGGCTAAATAAGTATGGGTTCAAAAATTTTACGTGGCTTAGTTTATTTAGCCTCAGCAATCACTTTCGGGATGCTCGGATATATTATTTTCTTCATTTTGTATAATGGTCTTAGATATATCACGCCAGATTTATTTGCATGGAATTATAACTCACAAAACGTTTCTATGATGCCAGCGATCATTACAACATTTTATCTAGTAGGTGGAACGTTACTGATTGCTACACCAATTGGCGTCTTTACTGGATTTTACCTAGTGGATTATGCCAATCGAAAAAATCCAATCGTTAAAGCCATTAGTATGGCTACAGATACACTAGCAGCGGTTCCTTCAATCGTTTATGGGTTATTCGGATTCTTATTCTTTGTAACGTTTTTAGGTTTAAGATTCTCATTATTGGCAGGGATCTTAACATCTGTAATCATGGCACTTCCTTTAATTATTCGTGCAACAGAAGAAGCATTGATTTCTACTGGACGTCCAATCCGTGAAGCCAGTTATGCTTTAGGAGCAGGTAAATTAAGAACGATATTTACAGTCGTATTACCTGTTGCGATGCCAGGGATTCTTTCTGGAGTCATTTTAGCGAGTGGACGTGTCATTGGTGAAACGGCTGCACTCTTATATACTTTAGGTTCATCAACGAACCTGCCAAATTCATTATTCAGTTCTGGTAGAACACTAGCGTTGCATATGTATGTTCTTTCAAGTGAAGGCTTCCATGTCAATGAAGCTTACGCGACTGCAGTTATCTTGTTATTATTTGTACTGATCTTAAACGGTCTTTCAACGTTTGTCAGTTCTCGATTATCTAAAGGAGGAAAATAAATGGCTACACAGACTTCAAAAATTAAAGTTCAAGATCTTAAATTATGGTACGGAGATTTCCAGGCATTACATGGACTGGATCTTGAGGTTCCTGAGAAAAAGATCACAGCGTTTATTGGACCTTCTGGATGTGGGAAATCAACGTTCATTAAAACATTGAACAGAATGAACGATCTCGTTGAGAACTGCCGTATTGAAGGAAAAGTAGAGCTAGATGGAAAAGATATCTACGGAAGTAAAACCGATATCAACCAGTTAAGAAAAAAAGTCGGCATGGTATTCCAACAACCGAATCCATTTCCAAAAAGTATTTACGACAATATTGCATACGGACCTCGTACACATGGAATCAAAAAGAAAGAAGAATTAGATGAAATCGTCGAACGCAGCTTGAAACAAGCTGCTATCTGGGATGAGGTCAAAGATCATTTAAACCGTAATGCTTTATCCATCTCTGGTGGACAGCAACAAAGGATTTGTATCGCTAGAGCCTTAGCGGTAGAACCAGAAGTCTTATTAATGGATGAACCGACAAGTGCCTTGGATCCAATTTCTACAGCTAAGATCGAAGAATTGGTTTCTCAATTGAAAAATGATTATACTATCGTTATGGTCACACATAACATGCAACAAGCTTCTCGAGTATCTGATGAAACAGCCTTTTTCTTGAATGGACACATCATTGAACACGCTGATACCCGTAAAATCTTTACAAACCCAGATCAAGAAGAAACTGAAAATTATATTTCAGGACGATTCGGTTAAGCAAATTTCAATGAAAATAGGAGGGTATATAAAATGAGAAGAGCATATGATGAAGAGTTAGAACAGCTGCACAGAAAGTTTTACCAAATGGGTTGTAAGGTGAATGAAGCCATTTATAAATCGATCAAAGCTTTTGTTAAGCATGACAAAGAACTAGCTAAGGGCGTCATTGATGAAGATAGTGAGATCAATCAATTCGAACACGATCTTGAACAAGCTTGTATTGAACTGATTGCTTTACAACAACCTGTGACCACAGATCTTAGAAAAATCGTTACCGTTATGAAAGCTTCTGCCGATCTTGAGCGTATGGGAGACCATGCCGTTAGTATCTCAAAATCAACGATTCGTGTTAAAGGCAACAAGCGTAATACAATGATCGAAGGTATGATTTCAGATGCTGGTGAGAAAATCAAAAAAATGGGCGAAGACGTATTAAAAGCTTATATAGAATATGATACAGAAAAAGCCATTGAAATCGCTAAATACGATTATCTAGTCGATAGCTTAGCTCACGATATCAAAGAAGCTTGTATCGCTGAAATGAAAAAAGATCCTGAATTGGTTTTAGGTGCAACCGACTATATGATGGCGAGCACATATATCGAGCGTATCGGAGATTACATCACAAATATCTCTGAATGGATCGTCTATTTTGAAACAGGCGAGATTCAAGAATTGAATACACACAATAGTTACGAAAATCTATAACATTGTATACAAAAGTGCTGGCTCCCAAAAGGGAAAAGGCACTTTTTTGTGCCTAAAAGTCAGTTCTTGCGGTATACTAAAGAAAGTAGCGCAGAGAGGACGGTGTACATATGAACATTAAAATCAATCAAAAAATTGAATTACATTACGAAGTGAGCGGAAAAGGTCCGAATTTGGTATTGCTACACGGAAATGGGGAAGACTTGCATATTTTTGATGCACTAGTATCTAACTTGGAAAAGTCATTCACCGTTTATGCTTTAGATAGTCGAGATCACGGAAAGAGCACCAAAATCAGTGAACGATACAATTACAATGACCTAGCAGAAGATATCCATCTATTTATTGAAAAACTAAACTTAAAAGAGGTTACGATCCTAGGATTTAGTGATGGTGGCATCATCGCTTTACTTCTTGGAATCAGACAAGAGCGCTACTTAAGCAAACTCATCAGTCTAAGCCCCAATCTTTCACCGAAAGACTGGAAGAAAAAACCACTAGACGATTTAACAAAACAATTCAATGAAACAAAAGACCCGGCATTTTACTTGATGTTAAATGAACCAAATATCGATCCCGAAGATTTGAAAAAGATCAACGTTCCTACATTAGTCACAGCGGGCGAACATGATCTTTTTTACAGATCGATGTATCAAACGATTGAAAAAAAGATACCAGTTGCGGAGTTGCAGGTTCTAAAGGGTGAAGACCACAGTTCTTATATTATCGATACAGACAAAATGGCCGAACCCTTCCGTTCTTTTATCCAGAACTAAAGACGAGCACACTTTATCTGCAGTCTCTTTTAAGCTGGTTCACTAACTTGAGAGAAGGAACTTATGTTGTATAAAGCAGATCAAACCGTTCAAAAGAAAATTGAATCCCTTTTTAAAGGACTAGAAAATACGATGATCCAAACTTATCTGGAAGGGCATATGGGAGAAGCTTGGGTAGATGATCTGGATAAGCCTACAGCCGCTCAGATCACCGTCAGCATTTTCACTTTTTATGCTGGAAATCATCATTCACCGGCAGCGGAAGAAATGCTGGAGAACCTACCAGAAGATGCTCTTGTTATTACAGAGTCAGAAGGCTGGAAACAAAAGCTGGAAGCTATGCACGAAGGCGCTTTTGAAAAATACTCTAGATACCGCTTCGAACATATTGCAGAATTTTTTGACCGAAACCATTTAAAAAAGCTGGTCACCCAATTACCTGAACCGTATTCAGTCAGAAAAATTGATCAGAGGGTAATCGAATTACCCTCTTTACATCAACTATCACCGGACTTTACAGGAAATTTCAAGTCTCACGAAGATTTTCTCAGTAGAGGTATGGGTTACGTTGTGCTACACGAAGGGAAAGTGGTGAGTGGGGCATCCAGTTTCAGTATTTTCGATGAAGGGATTGAAATTGAAGTGGGCACAGACCCTAATTATAGAAGACAAGGCTTAGCGGCCGTTGCTTCTGCGGCTTTAATGTTGGATTGCCTTGACAATAATGTTTATCCAGGCTGGGATGCAGAAAATATAGGCTCTGCTAAATTAGCAGAGTCACTAGGATACGTGCTAAAAGAAGCTTACGATACCTATTACGTTTCTACACGTTAATCCATTAAACAAAACAAAAAACGAAGCAGTGACCATTTCAGTCATTGCTTCGTTTTGGTTTTAAGCTTGTTTGTTTTTCCAGTCAATTACGGTTTGTACATAAGCATCAAATAATCCTTGGGCAGCGTCGCTGTTATGGATCATCAGTTCAGGATGCCACTGAACGCCAACTGTGATGTGCTTGTCGTCGCTACTTTCAAAGGCTTCAATCAGTCCATCATTCGACCAACCAACAGGACGTAAGCCATCTGCCAATTTCTTGATAGCTTGATGGTGATAAGAATTCACATTGGCTTTTTTACCATATAACTGGCCTAACCAAGAATCCTCTTCAAGGGTGACTGAGTGCGCAGCTGTTTCAGGAGTCGAGACCTGTACATGTTGCACGCCAAGTTTTGGATAAAGAGAAACATCTTGATACAAGGTTCCACCAAACGCCACATTAAAGATTTGTAGACCGCGACAGATTGCTAGTACAGGTTTATTTTCTGCCCAGGCTTCTTTGATAACGGCCATCTCAAATTTATCGCGCTCAAGACTGGTTTCTTCTAATTTTAAATGCGGCTCTTCACCGTAAGTCAAAGGAGACACATCTTGACCACCAGCTAGTAAAATGGCGTCCACACTCTTTACATACTGTCTGGCATTTTCTTCACTGGAGATAGGGAAGACAACAGGCAGTGCACCAGCGGCATGCAATCCTTCCACAAATCCATGAGGTGTGTAAGTGACAGGTAAACTATTATAGCGAGGACTAAAGTTCGTTAAAATATTTCCAGGTATTCCAATAACAGGTTTCATCGAGCATCATCCTTTCAAACACCTGATTATTCAGGTCTATATTAGTATACCGTAACGCTGTTTTAGTTCAAAAAAATTCTTTGTAAATTCATACCTACAAAAGAGAGTTGTCGAAATTTTGCAACAAGTTATTCAGCTTCCAGTAATTTTCTGTAAGACTGTTCAATCACAAAAGCACCAATGGGAGCCGTAATTAAAATAGACAAGACCGCGACCGTTACAATCAATTCACCACTAGCTAGTCCCATCGCTAAGGGCACACCACCAATAGCTGCTTGAACCGTCGCTTTTGGCGTATAAGCAATCATTGTAAAAAGCTTCTCTTTATTCGTTAACTTTGAAGGCGTTAAGCTGAGGAAAACTCCAAGCATTCTGAACACCAATGCACCCAGAACCAAAACGATCGCAGCCAATCCAGCAGTTAAAGCATAATTCAAATCAACCGTCGTCCCCACTAAAACAAACAACAAAATTTCTGCACCGATCCAAAGACCGGAATAGGTACGAGACAACTCTGCAGACAACTTAGGATACAACTGATTCAAGACGATCCCCATACTCATGATCGCTAGCAGTCCCGACAAAGCGACCGTTCCTTCTAAAATGTCTTCTAAGGTGAGTAGCGAAAAAGAAACACTTAACGTGATCAGCACTTGAATCAGCGTATTCAACGGAATTCTTTTAAATAATTGCCCCAGTAACAGTCCAGTAATAACACCAGCTAAGATGCCTAAAACAATCGAAACGGGTATGGTCAAGAAATGCGTCGCTGTCACCGTCCCACCAGATGCCAGTGACAAGAAAGAAGAAAACAAGACGATTACAAAAATATCATCCAAAGAAGCACCCGCAAGCACGAGTTGGGGAATCCCTCTTTTTTGACCATAGCCGGATTCTTTTATCTTGAGCATCAAAGGCACAATGACGGCTGGAGACACGGCCGCCACCACAGAACCCATCAAGGCCGACTCTATATAGGTCAACTCAAAAAACAAAGGTGCCAGCAAGGTAATCGCTGTAATCTCAAGCACCGCAGGCACAAAGCTCATCAATACAGCAGGTAGTCCAACTTTCTTAAGCTCCGATACATTCAAAGACAAGCCGGCACGTGTTAAGATGATCACCAGCGCAATCGTTCTTAGATCTGAAGAAATCGCCAACAAAGATTCACCCAACAAATTTAAAGCGTGTGGTCCAATCAAGACACCGGCAAAAATCATCCCAATCAAACCAGGCAAAGCGAGTTTTTTAGATAGTCCCCCTAGCACGATCCCCACAATAAAAATCAAAGCAAAACTCATTAACATCCAATCAGTCCTTTTCATTAGTCTGGCAGGCAACCAGTAGAATCGAGCATAAAAAAAGCTGAGACTCCTGGATGCATACACATCACAGAAGTCATCAGCTTTACAGCGGTTTAGGCTACGCCTTGGGAGACATTCATTCCCATTGATTAATAATAGTATAGCATAAATCAAAGTTGTTTTCTAGATGAAACATTGATAAATCAATCTTTCTACTGGGGGCAACGAATGGTTGCTAGCATTTTTTCGAAAAAGTGATAGTGTTCTCTTTAAGAAGGATGTGATCTACAAAAAGAGGAGTGAGCGTATGGAAGAAGAAAAAGCTTCACAAAGCAAAATTGAGGAGAAGAAAAAGACAGAAGACATAGAACAAGATGATAAAAGTAAGGGACGTTTCTATATTACGATGGCCTTATTAATTCTCTTATTTTTACCTGTACTCAGTTATCCTTATTTTTATCTGTATTTATACGATTACGTTGACACAACAGAATATTTATTTCGAAAAGGGTTGAATGTCTTAAGATACATAACACTCGCTGTATTCTTATTTACGATCGGCATTAGATACTTGTTTGAAAATAAAAGAAGTAAAGATTGACCAATTTGAAATGAAAAAACGACAAGAAAGAAGGAATACCTGTTATGAAAGAAGAGATGAGTCAAAAAACCAATCAAATAGAACTATTGAACAAAGCTGTAAAGTACATAGGAATGTTATTGATTCTGATAGCTGTATTCATTCCAATCTTTATGCCAAGCTTTGTTTATCCAGTTATTGATGAGATGGGAATGGATACGATTCAGTATGCATTGGAAACAAATGTAAACCTTGTAAGGTATATGGGCTTAGCGTTGTTTTTGCTGGTTATAGGGATTACTTGTTTAATTCTATCTAGATCCAAACACATAAAGTAAGCTCCATTCTGATGCGCTCTTAGGGAGATTCCTTAAGGGCGCATTTTTTTTATTGTAATAAAGGAAACGGACAACATTTTAGATTATTTCCTAGATAATAATTTTTACAATCTAGAAACATTGTTACATAAGCATTTTTCCGTGTTTGAGTAGTTTTGGAGGGCTTTTTGACCTTGATAATCTTTCTCAATTAAACTAAAATGAAAGAGTATACGCATAAGAATTTTAACGTGCGTAGCTAAAAAAATCCCAGAGAAAAGGAAGGTACATAATGGCTGTATTAGAAATCAAGAACCTACATGTATCCATTGAAGATAAAGAAATTTTAAAAGGCGTTAATTTAAAAATGCAGACAGGAGAAATCCATGCCATCATGGGACCCAACGGAACCGGTAAATCAACCTTATCCGCTGCAATTATGGGACACCCAAGTTATGAAGTTACAGAAGGAGAAGTCCTGCTTGACGGAGAAAACGTATTGGAACTAGAAGTCGATGAACGTGCTCGTGCAGGTCTATTTTTAGCGGTTCAATATCCAAGTGAAATTGCTGGGATCACAAATGCGGAATTTATGCGTGCAGCGATCAATTCTCGCCGTGACGAAGACGATAAAATGGGCGTTATGGATTTCATCAATAAACTGGATGAAAAAATGGCCTTACTTGATATGTCTGAAGAAATGGCTGAGCGTTATTTGAACGAAGGTTTCTCAGGTGGAGAAAAGAAACGTAACGAAATTCTTCAATTACTAATGATTGAACCGACTTTCGCGGTTTTAGATGAGATTGATTCAGGTCTAGATATCGATGCCTTACAAGTGGTTTCAAAAGGCGTGAATGAAATGCGTGGCGAGAATTTTGGGTCACTCATTATTACTCACTACCAAAGACTCTTGAACTACATCACTCCAGACGTTGTTCACATTATGATGGACGGCCGTGTAGTTAAGACCGGTGGCGCAGAACTCGCGCACAAACTGGAAGCTGAAGGATACAAAGGTTTGATGGAAGAATTGGGCATCGAATACAAAGAAGAAGAACACGAATAAAAAAAGAGGAGGCAAAACCTATGGTAACAAAAGAAAAGCAGTACGTAGATTATGCTGACGCTCTAACGGCCTTCTCGACAGGACTCCAAGAACCAGAATGGATGCTTCAGTTGCGTCTAGAAGCGCTGAACAGTATCGAGAAACTGGAGCTACCGATCATTGAACGACTACGTTATAACCGTTGGCCACTGTTTCAAGTGCCGAACTTGACTGGTGCACCAGCAGCGAAGTCAGTCGACATTACTCAGTTTATGGAAGACAAAGCAGATGCAGCGCGTGTTGTTCAAGCCGGTAATGATACGGTTATTGAGACCTTACCAGAATCATTGAAAGAAAAAGGCGTGATCTTTACCGATATTCAGACAGCTTTAAAAGAGCATTCTGAATTGGTTCAAGAAGCGTACATGCAAATTGCAGTGAAACCACAGAAAAACAAGATTTCTGCTTTCCATGCGGCTTTTATGAACTCAGGCTTATTCTTATATGTGCCTAAAAATGTCGTCGTAGACGAACCTTTGGAAGCCATCTTTATCCAAAACAGTTTAGTAGACGATAGCTTTATCAAACATGTACTGGTTTATGCGGATGTGAATTCTAGTTTCAACTATGTAGAGCGTTTCTTTACTGCTGGTCAGGAAAAGAATGCTGCTAACATCTTAGTGGAAGTTGTCGCTAAACAAGGCGCACAAGTGAAATTCTCTGCAGTAGACCAGTTAGGTGAAAATACAACAACGTACTTTAACCGTGCTGGACATACTTTCCGTGACGCTTCAATTGATTGGGCAATCGGGGTCATGAACAACGGGAGCACAATCGCTGACTTGGATACAAACCTCGTTGGAAACGGATCGAATTCAGACTTGAAAGCCGTTGGAATCAGTAGCGGTAGACAAACACAAGTGATTGATTCAAACGTTGTCAGCTATGGTAAAAACACAACAGGGAATATCTACCAACATGGGGTTATCCTTGACCGTGCAACACTGACTTTCAACGGAATCGGTCATATCATCAAAGGAGCTAAAGATTCTGATGCACAACAAGAATCTCGTGTATTGATGTTATCTGATAAGGCGCGTGGAGATGCGAACCCGATTCTATTGATCGACGAGAATGAAGTCACAGCTGGTCATGCGGCTTCTGTCGGTCGAGTGGACCCAGAAGAAATGTATTATCTCATGAGTCGTGGTATCGAGAAAACAGAAGCTGAACGCTTAGTCATCAGAGGATTTTTAGGATCTGTAATCTCAGCGATTCCTTTGAAATCGATTCGTGATGAACTAGTTGAAACCATTGAGAGGAAGTTGACGGCTAGATGACCGATTCGTTTGACCGATTAAAACAGGATTTTCCCATTTTAAACCAGGTCATTAACGATGAACCACTGGTTTATCTGGACAATGCAGCAACCACGCAAAAACCACAGACTGTACTGGATGCAGTCGAAACCTATTACCATACATCAAATGCCAATGTACACCGGGGTGTGCATACGTTGGCAGAACGAGCGACCAGTCAGTATGAAGGGTCCCGTGAAGTTATTCGAAACTTCATCAACGCCGCTGAAACAGCAGAAGTGCTTTTGACGCGCGGAACCACCACTTCACTGAACTGGGTTGCCAGAAGCTTTGGAGAAGTGGTCGTAGAAGCCGGAGATGAGATCTTGATCTCTTATATGGAACATCACTCTAATATCATTCCTTGGCAACAGTTAGCGAAAAAGAAAAAAGCGAAACTGGTGTATGCTGAACTGACAGAAGATGGTCAGCTTGATCTGGATGATTTCCAAACCAAACTCACAACTAAAACAAAAATTGTTTCTTTAACGCATGTCTCCAATGTACTGGGTGTGGTGAATCCGATACGTCAGATTGCCGACTGGGTACACGAGAAAAACGGCTATCTGGTCGTTGATGGAGCTCAAGCCGTTCCACATATGCCAGTGGACGTAGAAGCGCTCCACGCGGATTTTTACGCTTTTAGCGGACATAAGATGCTAGGACCAACTGGGATAGGCGTGCTTTACGGAAAACGTGCACTACTTGAACAGATGGAACCTATTGAATTCGGTGGCGAGATGATCGATTTCGTGGAAGAACAAGACAGTACTTGGAAAGAACTGCCTTGGAAATTCGAAGCAGGAACACCCAATATTGCGGGAGCAATCGGTCTAGCGGCTGCGGTTCAGTATTTGGAAAAAGTCGGTATGGAAAACATCGTTCAACACGAACGAGAACTGGTTGAATATGTGATGCCGAAACTAAAACAGATCGAAGGACTGACGATTTTCGGTCCAGAAGATTTGAGATTCAGAACTGGTGTAATTTCATTCAATATCGATGGCGTCCATCCACATGATGTGGCGACAGCGATGGATATGGAAGGTGTCGCAGTCAGAGCCGGTCACCATTGTGCTCAACCACTGATGACGTATCTAAATCAGCCCGCAACGGCTAGAGCCAGTTTTTATGTTTATAACAACAAAGCTGATGCTGATAAATTTGTAGAAGCGATTCTCGCTACAAAGGAGTTTTTCTTAAATGGCCTTAACTAAACTAGATCAACTATATAGAGCCGTTATCCTAGATCACTCCCAGTCGCCGAGAAGACGTGGGACACTGGATGAAAGCACCACACAGATCGAGCTCAGAAACCCGACTTGTGGGGATGTGATCCAAGTGCAACTCAATGTACAAGACGGAATGGTAAAAGACGTTAGATTTGATGGTAGTGGCTGTACAATTTCTATGGCCAGTGCCAGCATGATGACGGATGCGATCATTGGGAAACCGATCGAAGAAGCCTTGAATCTTTCAAAAGAATTTTCCCAAGTGGTTCAGGGTAACGAAACGCCAGACCAGAACGCCTTAGGCGACGCTATGATGTTGTCAGGTGTTTCAAAATTCCCAGCCCGCATCAAATGCGCCACACTTTCTTGGAAAGCATTGGAAAAAGCCTTGGCGAACCAGGGTACCGGAGTAGACGGACAACTGAGACATGAAGACATAACAGACTAGAAACCAACGAGCAACACACTCACGAGAGGGGCACGCAAACATGGTCGATGTACCAGAAAAAAGCGAATACCAATACGGATTCCACGATGATGTCGAGTCACTTTACGATACTGGTAAAGGACTAACAGAAAGCATTATCCGAGATATTTCAGCACGTAAAGAAGAACCACAATGGATGCTGGATTACCGTTTGAAATCTTATGATCACTTTTTGAAACGTCCAATGCCAAATTGGGGCGCGGATCTATCAGAAGTTGATTTTGACAATATCACCTATTACCGTAAATCCAGTGAACGTTCAGAACGTAGCTGGGATGATGTACCAGATAAAATCAAAGAAACCTTTGAACGTCTAGGCGTTCCAGAAGCAGAACGTCAATTTTTGGCGGGCTCTGGTGCTCAGTATGAATCAGAAGTGGTTTACCACAATATGAAAGAAGAATACGAAAAACTGGGGATCGTCTTTACCGATACCGATACAGCCTTAAAAGAATATCCAGAACTCTTCAAAGAACACTTTGGAACAGTTGTCCCACCAACAGACAACAAGCTAGCGGCTTTGAACTCAGCGACTTGGTCGGGTGGAACCTTTATCTATGTACCAAAAGGCGTCCGCTGTGACGTGCCACTACAAATGTACTTCCGTATCAATGATGAAGCGATGGGTCAATTTGAACGTACACTAATCATCGTAGATGAAGGCGCAAGTGTGCATTACGTTGAAGGTTGTACAGCCCCAACATTCTCTGAAAGCTCACTACACGCTGCCGTTGTAGAAATCATCGTTAAAAAAGATGCTTACTGCCGTTATACAACGATCCAAAACTGGTCAGATAACGTCTACAACCTCGTTACAAAACGTGCAACTGCCGCTGAAGGCGCAACGGTTGAATGGATCGATGGTAATTTAGGCGCTAAAACGACTATGAAATACCCAAGTATCCATCTGAACGGACGTGGCGCTCGTGGTACGACCATGTCGATCGCGATGGCTGGAGAAGGTCAGATTCAAGATACCGGTGCGAAAATGATCCACAATGCTCCAAACACGTCTAGCTCAATCGTTTCAAAATCGATCGCTAAAGATGGTGGAGAAGTCAACTACCGTGGACAAGTAACGTTTGGGAAAAATTCCGGCGGATCGATCTCACATATCGAATGTGACACGATCATCATGGATGACAAGTCGAAATCCGACACGATTCCTTACAACGAGATCCACAACTCGAACGTCGCCTTAGAACACGAAGCAAAAGTTTCTAAAATATCAGAAGAACAACTCTACTACCTGATGAGCCGGGGCTTGAACGAAGAAACGGCCACAGAAATGATCGTCATGGGATTCGTAGAACCCTTCACCAAAGAACTTCCTATGGAATACGCAGTCGAACTGAACCGTTTGATTAGCTACGAAATGGAAGGTTCAGTAGGGTAGTTTTTAATAAGCTAGGAATGTTGATTCAATAACATCCCTAGCTTTTTTATTCTTTTAATTTTAAAAAAGCTATCTAAAATACTATTTATTTATCAAAGATTAAAGTATTTTACTATTTTTAAATTTGTTGAGGCGCTACGTGGCTATAAACATTCATTGTTGATTTTAGATCAGAATAACCTACTCCTTTTTGAACTTCATTTATGAATGTACCTAATTCAAACATTAAAGAACAAGCGGTAATTGGAGGGGTACTTTGAGCTATATGTAACCTCTCAAATGGTAAGTACATAAAAAGGTTGTTTGGTTTTTGTCTCAAGAAAAAGTAGTTGAAAGCTTAATCAAAATTAATGCGTAACTCTATTTTATAATTTAACTACTTAATTCTAACAGTTTATTTGAGTTGTAGGGGTAGAAGCTATTGTTTTATTACCTTTGTTTTGTTTTAATAAGTATTAAGCGATTCTAATATTTAGGAGGTATAAAATGGAACTGAAATATGATGAATATCCCGAGAGCTGTCCCCCTTTAAACTCTGAAGAGGTGGAGGGTACTTTTTATAGGTTGTGCAAATCTTCACCTCCAACAGATGAAGATTTCAAAACTCACATAGATAGAGGTGTTTTGATAAAAGGTAAAGAGTGTGCCTCTATGGCACTATCATTTTATGATAGTCGAGGATCTACGGAAGAAATGAAAAAAAAATTTTCTAAGAAATTTGGTAATTATTACATATCAGAATTTTATTTGACAAAAGATTTAGGAAAAGCTCTATTAGAGGGAAACCATTTGAATTTATGGGAGTATAAAAATATTGGATGGTTAACCAGAGATAATTTATTAGCTGAGGAGGTAAGTAATGAAAGTGATAGACACTGACTTCATAAGGGAAATGGAATACGTATTTATTTTTGAATACTTTGACCAACCTTTAGCCTTTATATCCTCTAATAATAATAAGTATTATTTTTTATATACTATGGATGATAATCTTTATTTTATTAAAAGGCTTGACAGAGATAATATCGATCTGATTTTTTCGGATTCTTCAATTGGTGATATTCTCTATGAATTCAAAGAATCTGGAGATTTAAAAGTATTAATAATTGAAAATGAGCAGTCTAGAATTTTTTCTATAGAAGAATATGAATTTTCATTTTCTGACTCTATAGTTGAATACATACCAACAGAAGATGTGTTTTTCGAATATGATTATTTACGTAATGAGAGTCTTCAAGAAATATCAGCAAACTATAAGGAATATTTCCCTGATTATTTCAACATAACTCGAATTCTATACAAACTTATCGATAGAGAAAATTCTCATATCATGTCAGCAAGAAACGTATCGAAAATGATTGATTACGTACAAAAATTTATAAAACAGAAGAAGGAAGAGTTGGAAGAACTAGGTATTATTACTGATCAGGATTTAAATATAGTCCCGTTTACAGAGGGTTCTTTTGAAATTAATTTTTTAATAGATGAACGAGGACAACAAACTTTATTTGAAGAATCTTTAGTTTTCGATAATTTGGTAGATTTGTTTTATGGATTTGAAAATTATAATGCAAATTATTTATTTGATCATTACATTAATGAACATAAAGAATTTTATAATAAAACGAAAGATTTAATAAATTACTTGAATGATCAAGATCTAAATGTAGAACTTTTAGATAGTAGGAATAACAAAGTAGGAGCTATTAATCCAGTTGATACAACAATTAATAAAATAAAATTGATTGATAACTTAATAGTAGAACAGGAAAAATTAAAACTAGTATCAAATGTTAATAAATTTGTTGGAGAAGTTCGCTCTGCAAGTAACGAAAGAAATTACTTGAAACTTAGGCTACCAGATGGAAACAACATTAAAGCTAAGTTTACGAAGGAACTATTTAAGGAGATAAAACAATCAGTAAAATCAGTGACGGTGTCATCAAGTATAAGCGGTGAATTAAATATAGAACATTACTTTAACGACAAGGACGAATTAGTAAAAGAAAAATATATAATAACAAGTTTTGAGCAGTAATTTTTTCTATTTTGATTAGTCTAGCTTTTTGTAATAATATAAGTAAGATGTTTACTGTGACAAATTAGTTGTAAATGTTGAAGAAAGAATATGTACTAATAGTGAATCGATTTTTTATTTTATTTTTAAAAAATGTAAAAGTATTGCTTTTTTTTGAATAGTTCAATAAAATAAGGATAGTGTTAGCTTTAGAAATAGCTAATTATATTATTTTCAAACATAAATTAACAACCTACAAACATAGCTTAGGAATGGAAGTAATGACATATGAAAATTTAATTGGTTGGCACGGAACGACTAAAATACGACAAAAAAGTATATCAAGTGAATTTTTTAATTTTAATTCTTATATTTTTGGTAAAGAAAATCAAAGACAGCCCAACGATTTGGGTAATGGTATTTATTTTTATTTGCCATTTTTTAACGATAAAGGAAATATAATAGCTCAACAATATGTAAGAAAGTATAAAAATAAAGAATTAATAAGTAATAAAACATCAGTTTGTTTAGTTAAAGCGAATATAAAATACCTAAAAGAAAAATCATTAGATTTGAATAACGAAGATAACGTCGCTTTTTTAGAGGGTATTAGTAAATTGTTTGAAAAAGAACTTCTTGAAGAAATGAAAAATATTCGAGATGATGGAGCAAAGCAACGAGCTCAACAACAAGCGGACAATAAAGGATTGCTTATAGAATTAGTTTATCAGTTATATGAAAAAGAACATCCTGAAAAAAAATTTGATGTTGTGATTAAGGATACCTATACTGATATCCCTCATTTAAAATGTGATGATAAAGGAAATAACGGTAAAGAAATAGCCGTGAGAAAACTTGATTTGATTGAAATTATTCCAAAGGAGGAATAAAAATGGGATTAATATTGTCAGAAGACTTCGATCTTCAAAATCTTTCTTTAAAAGACCTTGAAGGATTTAAGAAAGTATTAAAACATATTGATACTGAAAATTATGTAAGTAATAAGGAAATTTATAATGACAATGAGTATGTCATCAACTTTGAAAACCAAGAATATACAGAAAATAAATCAATTGACAAGAAAAAAATCTTAAAATATTCTTGGATCGAGATTGAAAGTACACAATATTCAGAAGAAAATGCTGGAACTCCTCTAGCAGCTTAATAATAAAGTGGGTGAGATTATGGATAGAGAACAACCTGTAATAGAACTTGATAGTTATAGGATTACAGATGTAGATTTTACAGTTTATAACGGAATAGAAGAAATTGAAAATAAAGATATAAAACACGGTGATATTAATGCAACTATAGGTATCAACGAAGAATATCACAATAAAGCAATAGTGAAATTGAAAACATCTATTATTGATGAAGATAACTTAAGAGTTATTTCAGTGGAATTGTCAGGATTTTTTACTATAAATGAGGAAAACGAAGATAAGGCAAAAAATTATTTGTTAGTAAATGGTAGTGCAATTTTAATGCCATATCTAAGAGCTATTATCTCGATTATAAGCTCTCTAGATAACGAGTCAGCTATAGTTTTGCCTACCATGAATACTTATAATTTTGAAAAAAAGGATAAAAGTGAATGATAGGTTAAAGAAGAAGGAATGTACATCATCTGACGTGGATGAGTATGTATTAATAAATACTAAATAGATGATATGAAAAAACGTTTCATTTAAGCTTATGTGTTACTATTTTTAAACTATATGTAATAAAGAAGAATATTATCTAATCCATAGAAGGTGATTCCGGTAAGTAACTGGGGTCATCTTTTTTAAGTTCTTATAGTATTAGTAGTGAATGTAATATAATTCAATTCAATATCATACTGATTGCCATAGAAGTTGAAGTATTTTATGCTTACCAGAGAGGATTAAAACCTTCGTATGACCAAAAAAGAGTCCAGGGGGATAATTAACTTAATAATCACCTTTTTATACATAGATTGAAAAATTCTCGTTTTTTACACATCCATTGATAATTTAAATAATTATAATATATATCTTGATTAAAATAGTCAAGTCCAGGCTTCTGTTGTATTTTGTAAGATACTCTGTTTATCTTAAATTCAGTTCGTTTCAAATTGAATATAAACTTATCCAACTTTCATGGCCGTCCATTAGTACGGTACCGATTAGACGATTAGCTGAAGCAGTGTTAGGAAAATCAGTATATTTTTTATTCGATGAAATACAAGTTGTAGAAGGTTGGCAATGTGTTATTAATAGAATCCGGGTAAGTTACAACAGTGACATCATAATTACAGGTTCAAACGCAAATATGTTATCCGGCGAATTAGCCACTTTTTTAAGTGGAAGGTATATTGAGATACCGATTTATCCATTTTCTTTTCGTGAGTATTTGACAGTAAGAGGAATAGAACAAGATTCTCGCCATGTAGACAGTGCTTATAATCAATACGAAAAACATGGTGGATTTCTAAGCGTTATCATCGCAGAAGAAACGATCAAAGATACAATCTTATCAGGAATATTTGATACAATCGTTTTAAACGACGTTGCCTTAAGAGCAGGTGTAAAAGATGCGACTGCTTTGAAATTCATTATCCGTTTTTTAACCGATAATGTTGGACAGTTAATCAATGCTTCTAAAATTTTCAATACATTAAAAAATGAAGGCTTGAAAATAAGTGGTCATACAGTAAATCGGTATTTGGATTTATTAGAAAACGGTTATTTGTATTACCGAGCGAAACAATATGACATTAGAGGTCGAGAATATCTGAGTACAAATATGAAGTACTTTATTGTAGATGATGGATTACGTAGAAATGCGGTGGGTAGAAAAGATGGGAATTATAAAAAAATTGTTGTTACAGGTCGTTATCATGAGGTAGAGCAAATAGAAGGCATTCCGATTATTTATATTGTTGACTGGTTAATAGCAGAATAAGCGATAATTAATAGATAGGAGACCGCTTAAAGATAAAGCCAGTCTTCTTAAAAATATTTCATAATAGAATTACACTAAAACCCATTTGATTAGACCCGAAACTCCAACGACTCACTGGAACAAGAAGCGAAAGTTTCTGAAATGTATGAGAGAATAGTATTTAGACGAACTAATCCTAATATAAATTAATATCTGCTTACTATGTAAATTCAAAAGCCAATTATTTAGAAAGATAATATGGCTTTTTTATATGCTAATTTATATTATAAATCCGAACTGACTATCGCTAAACTACAGCGTAAATGTTATAATTATGATTAAAACATTTTTTTAAAGGAGAGTTTTAAATTGGGTGCAGATTTAAACAATCGTTTATTTAGTGCTGCGGACAACCTTCGTAGTAAAATGGATGCTTCAGAGTACAAAAATTATCTACTTGGTTTGATTTTCTACAAGTATCTGTCAGATAAACTGCTTGAAAAAGTTGTAGAATTAGCAGATGAAAACATCGATAAATACGATACACCGAATATCCAACTAACTTTATATAGAGAATTATTAGAAGATGAAGAAACAAAAAACGACTTGATTCAGACACTTGTTGATACGTTAGGATTTGAGATTGAACCAGAATATCTGTTTAATGTGTTAGCTGAGCAAGCGAAGCAAAACATATTTCAATTAAATGATTTAAATAAAGCTTTTATTCAATTATCCACTAAGTATGATCAGTTTAATGGTTTATTTGATGATGTGGATCTGCAATCAAAAAAATTAGGATCAGATGATCAACAACGGAATGTAACAATTACTGAGGTACTTAAGAAAATTAATGATGTAAATCTAACGAAACAAGATGGAGATGTTATAGGAGACGCTTATGAGTTTCTGATTGGCCAGTTTGCATCAGAGGCGGGTAAGAAAGCAGGAGAATTTTATACTCCACACATGATTTCCGACATGATGGCTCAAATTGTAGCGATTGGTCAAGAAGATAAGCGACTGTTTAGTGTATTTGATCCGACAATGGGCTCGGGCTCCTTGATGCTGAATGTGCGTAATTACCTTAATTACCCTGACAGCGTTAAGTATCATGGACAGGAATTAAATACGACAACTTTTAACCTTGCTAAAATGAATCTCATCTTGCATGGTGTTGATAAAGAAGATATCCACTTGCGAAATGGAGATACTTTAAATAAAGATTGGCCTTCAGATGAACCGTATACTTTTGATTCTGTTCTGATGAATCCACCGTACTCAGCAAAATGGTCAGCGGATAATTCGTTTCTAGATGATTCTAGATTTAACAAATTTGGTAAATTAGCACCTAAATCAAAAGCTGATTTTGCATTTTTACTCCATGGATTTTATCACCTTAAGGATACTGGAACGATGGCAATCGTCTTGCCTCACGGAGTTCTATTTAGAGGAGCTGCAGAGGGTGTAATCCGTAAGAAGCTTCTCGAAGACGGTAGCATATATGCTGTTGTAGGCATGCCATCCAATCTTTTTTTCGGTACGTCTATTCCGACGACTGTAATTATCTTAAAGAAAAACCGAATTAAACGAGATGTGCTATTTATTGATGCCAGTAAAGAATTTGTTAAAGGTAAAAATCAAAATAAACTTACTAAGGAAAATATTGATAAAGTTATCAATACATATAAAAATCGTGAAGACGTCGATAAATATGCTTACCTTGCAAGTTTTGAAGAAATTCAAGAAAATGATTTCAATCTTAATATACCCAGATATGTTGATACTTTTGAAGAAGAAGCTCCAATTGATATTGAAGCTTTAAGTAAAGAGATTGTTTCTCTTAATAATGAAATAAAACAGGCCGAGAGTGAGTTTCTCTCCATGTTAGATGAGTTAGAGATTACAGAAGATACTGAATCTTTAATTCGTGCTACCAAGGAGGTTTTTAGATGAGCCGTAGTGAGGGGGAAAAGTATCCCGAGATGCGGTTTAATGGCTTTACTGAAGCTTGGGAACAGCGTAAGTTCACAGAGATAGTAGATAGAGTAAAAACTTCTTCTAATTCTGACTTACTTCCCAAAGTTGAATTTGAAGATATTAAAGCTGGCGAAGGTAGGCTTAATAAAGATGTGAGTCATAAATTTGATACTAGAAAAGGAACTCATTTTAAGCCAAATAATATTCTCTTCGGAAAACTTCGGCCATATTTAAAAAACTGGTTGTTACCTGATTTTGAAGGAATAGCTTTAGGAGATTTTTGGGTGTTTGAACCAAAAAACTCCGACGCAAACTTTATCTATTACTTGATCCAAGCGTCTAAATATCAAAAAGTAGCAAATGATACTTCTGGAACAAAAATGCCACGTTCAGATTGGAAACAAGTCTCAACTACTTCATTTTCAGTTCCATGTTTTGAAGAACAGATAAAAATAGGATCATTCCTTAAACGACTAGACAACACTATCGCTCTTCATCAACGTAAGTTAGATAGACTCCAAAGACTAAAAAAGGCGTATCTACAAGTTATGTTTCCAAAACAAGAATACAAAATTCCTGAAGTTAGGTTTGCTAATTTTAATGACCCATGGGAACAGCGTAAATTGGAAGAGTTAGCTACTTTCAAAAAAGGTTCCGGGTATTCAAAAAGTGACTTAAGAAGTGAGGGAACTCCAGCAATTCACTATGGGCGATTATATACTGATTACGAAATATTGATCAAAGACGTAGATACATTTGTAGAAGTAAAAGAAAATTCTATTATTAGTCAGGGAAATGAAGTAATCGTACCAGCTTCTGGTGAAACTAGCGAAGATATCTCTAGAGCATCAGTTGTTGTTAAAGCGGGAATTATATTAGGTGGTGATTTAAATGTCATCAAACCTAATGTTCTAGTTGATTCTTCTTTTTTAGCTTTAACTATATCCAACGGAGAGCAACAAAAAGAATTGACTAGAAGAGCACAAGGAAAGTCGGTCGTTCATTTACGTAACTCGGATTTGAAAGAAGTAAATTTATCTTACCCAATAATAGATGAACAAAGAAAAATCGGAAGCTTTTTCGAGCGATTCGATAATATTATCGGTCTTAATCAAAAAGAGATAGATAAATTAAATTTACTAAAAAAAGCATATCTAAAAAAGATGTTTATCTAATATTTTTAATTTAAAAGACTCTGGGATAGAAATTTTTATTGAGTAAAAACACAAAATTCAAAACAATCACTCCCATCAAATTAAATGCTTAATTTGATGGGAGGACTTTTTTCCTAATTTTTCCTTAGCTTCTTCTTAGACAATTTGTTGTCTAGCTAATGTTGTATTTTACTACATCAACATAGCCAGATGTCTCATTATTTTATCGTTATCTTGATTTTCAAGTTCGTTAATTATATGGAGATAAGTTTCTTGAGTAGTTGTCATGCTTGAATGTCCCAGTCTTTTAGCAACACTTGCTATGGATACGTTGGCAAAAAGTAAAAGTGATGCATGTGTATGTCTTAGTCCATGAATTGTAATAATTGATATATCTGCTTTTTTACAGACAGCTCTCAATCGATTATTTACTGTAGAATTGAAAACTCTACTTTTTACGAATATTGGTTGATCAAGTTCGAATTTTTTAATTAATTGAGAGAATTGCATAGCAGTTTGCCAGTCTAACTGTACCTTTCTGTTAGAAGAAGTATTCTTTGTAGGTTGAAAACCTCCTTTTTTGTGTTTGTAATCCCAAGTTTTATTAACTAGTATTTTTTGAGTGGAAAAGTCAAAGTCATTAGGGGTCAATGCTAGTGCTTCAGAAAAGCGTAAACCGGTTTTTGTGATTAAAAGTATAAACCAATCCCAATTAATTTCTTCAGATAAATTTAACTCTCTAATCAAAGCTTGTACTTCAAATTGGTTTAAATATTGGTTTTTCTTCTCTCTCGGTTTTTTCCCTTTAATTATAATCTTGCGAGTAGGATTTTGTTTTATAAGACCTTCATCAACTGCATCAAGTATAGCTCCTTTTAATTGATGATGAAAATCCATAGTAGTTTGTTTTTCATGTGTCTCTGCATATCGATTTAATAAGTTTTGGTATGCTTTTCGATCTAACTCATTAATTCTCAGCTTCGGAGCTATTTCAGTAACTCTTTGCAAGCTCATATAGTATTTTCTAAGTGTAACTTGACGGACGGCACCCACCTTATATAATTCAATCCACTCCTCAAAATACTTTTTGAACAACTGTGTTTCTTCTTCGTATCGTGACATAAAAATAAAAACCTCCTGATAAAATATAGTGAGATAACCACTATTATTATTAGTCGGAGGTTTTCTGATATTTAAAAGTATTTTATACGAACATTTTTTTCAACATGCCTTTTTTTAGTTCTTTTAAAAGATTTAAGTTTTTTTGATGAAGAACGACATTCGCGTCTAATCCATATAAAAATTTTGAAATTTTTTTCTGTTCTTCTAAATTTGGTAATAAAGATTCAAATTTCATCAAGTTTGAAGCACTTATTCCGAAAACCTTCATACCCGTACCGACTTTATAACCATATCTTCTAAATATAGGAGAATGAATAAGGTAATATAAAAATAGAGAATTTAATATACTTTTTTTCGGCCTCAAAACAATAGTATGTAGTCCAGCAACAAGTTTATAGTTAGGAACAAATGCTACCAAAGATGGTAGTGCGATACCTTGATAATCTTCAGAAGCATCTGCTAAAATTAAATCTCCATCTTCTAGTAATTCGTATTCTCCGGAATTGATGTTTGGAAGGTTGCTTTTTGTTGTTATGATATCCGCAATTTTTCTGTGTATGTCACCGTAATGAACGTATTTATACCCAGTATACTCAAAGGTTTCAACGTCTCTTGAAAGAGAGTATGATTTCCCTCTCATTGCTACATCTTCCAACTTACGCTGTTCCCAACGATCAATAAAATTAGCAAACCTAACTTCAGGAATTTTGTATTCTTGTTTTGGAAACATAACTTGTAGATACGCCTTTTTTAGGCTTTGGAGTCTATCTAACTTACGTTGATGAAGAGCGATAGTATTATCAAGTAGTCTGAAAAATTCACCAACCACTTTTTGTTCTTGAAATTTTGGGACCTGTAATATGAAATCCGCATACTCTTTGGCGTTAATACCTGGTTGTCCAGATCGCTGAGAAGTAATTTCTACAAATCTCTTATATTCATCAGTTAGAGTATTTTGAAAGATAAATTCTGCATCGTAATTAGTATCAATTCTTGCTCGAATTAAAAAACCAGCGTAGTATACTTTTCCATCTGACTCTTGATAACAGTAACTCTTACCAACACTTGCTCCTGTTCTTGCGAATAAAATATCTCCTTTTTTGAGAAGATAATTTTCGGCTGAGCCAAGATCAATATTAGGTGATGTAAGATTGTCTTGAGCGAACGATCTGTTTTCTTCACTGATGTCTGTAATACGAATATATTTATTGATTCCATCGTACGAAGTAGCACTTGCGTTTAATCCATATTCAAAATTAGTGGATAATTCACCCAACTTATGCTGTTCCCAATCGATAATTTCATAAACTTTTTATCAAGAAACTTCTTCGTGTTATAATAATATTAAGTATTTCAAAAATAGGTAGGTGGATAGATTTGGTTAATCTCAAACATAACAACGAAGCTCAAGTAGAAGCTCAATTAATTGAAGTTTTAGGGGAAGGCCATAATCAATGGACCTTTAGGAATGACTTGAAGTCTGAAGAAGATTTATGGAAGAATTTACGCCAAAAAATTACACAAAATAATCAATCTGAAATTGGCGAACATAGAATTACGGATAAAGAATTTGAAATGATCAGAACAGAGTTACTGTTACATACTCAAACACCTTTCGAAGCAGCTAAATGGTTAAAAGGGGAAAATGGAATCGCAAGAATCACTCTAGAAAGAGAAGACGTTTCTTTAGGATCTATATCATTAATCTTATATTCCAATCAAGATATTGGTGGGGGAATCTCGACATATGAAGTTGTAAATCAAATTGCCAAGAAGGGTATAGACTTAGAAGGACGAGATAGACGATTTGATGTAACTTTGTTAATAAATGGGTTACCGATTGTGCAAATCGAATTAAAGCAGGCTAGTGCTAAGGACGGCGTGTACCAAGCATTCAACCAGATTAAAAAGTATGCCGAGGAAGGTATGTTTCGAAATAATATCTTTTCAACTGTTCAGTTATTTGTTGTATCAAATGAACACACGACTCGCTACTTCGCTAATGCTATGCCTAAAGATCTGCATAGAAAGTTTATGTTTAGCTGGAGAACAAAGAATAACACAAAAGTAAATAATCTTTATGAGTTTTGTAAGCAAGTATTGAATATCCCTGATGCGCATAGATTAATTGCGGATTATACTATTGTTAGTGAGGATCAGGATAATAAAACTTTAATGGTCCTTCATCCTTACCAGATTCATGCAATAAAGGAACTTTTTATAGCCGCTAATAAGCATAAATCTGGATACGTATGGCATGCAACGGGATCGGGTAAAACACTGACTAGTTTTGTTTCAACTAAGCTCCTTGCTAAGAAACCGGGCGTAGATCGTACAATTATGCTAGTAGATAGAAAAGATTTGGATAACCAAACTACCACTGAGTTTTCTAAATTTGCATCAGAGTACAATACAGGAATTTCTTCTGGTAATAATAAATCCAATAGTCTGATTGTTGGAACGGATAGTGCTAAAGAACTAAGTAAAACCTTGCTATCGGATGCTAACTCTAATGTCATTATAGTGACGACTAGACAAAAGTTGGATTCAGCCTTACGTTTTGCTAAGAAAGAAGAGGAAAGAAAAGGAACAAATCGATTTGAGAAATTAATGGGTCAGCACATCGTATTTGTAGTAGATGAATGTCATCGTGCGTTGAGTGCAGAAGGTATGGAAGAAATAAAAAAATTCTTCCCTAGGTCAACTTGGTTCGGTTTTACTGGAACTCCAATATTTGAAGTCAATAAAAAGCAAGCACAAGGGCAATTAGCGAGAACAACTCATGATCAATATGGTGAAGTATTACATACCTATACAATCAAAAACGCTTTAGAAGATAAATCAGTCCTAGGTTTTCAGGTAGAACATGAAAATACGATTTTGCCAACATCTTTAAACAATCATATATATGAACAATTCAGGTCAGATGAAAAGAATAGCTTAAAAACTTCTGAAGAAATCAATCAAGAAATAGATCATTTGGGTGAAATAAAAAAGGAAGAATATATAGATAATAGTATTTTTGAAAGTGACGAACACATAAAAAAAGTAGTACGCAAAATACTCCGACCGGACAATGCCTACAACAAATTTGATTTTGAAAATGGACGTCCTCAAAAGTCTGCAATTTTGACGACGAGTTCAATTGAAATGGCTAAGCGCTATTATTATGCTATTAAAGAGTTAACTGCAGATACTGAATGGTTTCAGAATGAATTTTCGAAACAACCTGTTCGAAAAGGAAGAACTTTCGATGATCCGGATTTCCCTAGAGTTGCTATTACATATTCTCTAGATGAAAATAACGAAGAAGCTAAGGCGAATCAAGACGAAATGAAATTCATAATCGAAGACTATAATCATTATTATAATACTTCGTGGTCAATAAAGGATTTAAACCGCTACAATGGAGATATTAATAATCGCTTAGCTAGAAAAAGAGCTGAATTCAAAAAACTAGGGAGTCAAATAGATTTAGTAATTGTAGTCGATCGCTTGTTGACTGGATTTGATGCTCCTACTATTCAGACATTATTTGTTGATCGCAACTTGACATATGCAAATTTAATTCAAGCATTTTCTAGAACGAACCGAACTTACCCTGAAAAAGATAAAGGAATGATTGTGACATTTCGTAAACCAAATACGATGGAAAAAAATGTAGCAGACGCTACAAAATTATATTCTGAAGCTAAAGAAGAATCTGGACTAATTTATCCCACGTATGAGGAGTCTAAGAAAAGATTCAAGAAGGCTCACAACAATATCAAGGAATTTATCATCGTACCGGGCGATATAGATGAGCAATCATCTATTGAGACTAGAATTGATTACGTTAAAGCTTATCAGGAGCTAAGTAATTCTTACAAGGCATTGGTGACGTATGATAACTACAATGATGATATTGAAAAATCTAATGTATTAAAAAATCAAGTTCATGTTGTTGAAGAACAAATGGGAATTTATAATACAGTTAAAGGATCACTGGAAAGGGAACTGTCAATAGATCCAGTAGACCCACCAGATTTTTCTGAAATTGAATTTTACAACGATAGTAATATCAAATTGTATGATATTGATGCAACTTATATAAATCGCTTATTAAATATTTACTCTGCGAACAATCAGGATATACGTGAAGAAATTGAAAAAGCTCTGCAGAAGTTAAATAAAATTGAATACGTTAAAGAAGTTTATCGCGAGATATTAAACGCTATAGATACGAAAGAACTAGACATTAATGAAGATATATTTGTTGTGAAGAGACAATACTTCGCAGAAGCTAGAGATAAATCAATTCGGGAGTTTACAAAGAATTGGTTTGTTTCAGAACATGAATTACATTCTTCTGCTTTGCAGTATGTAATAGGAGCAGATCCCATACCGAATATGGGTGGTATCATAAACAGTAAAGATTATGATAAATATAAACTATCCAACCCAGAAGCTAAACCTTTTAAGTATGCACAAGCTGTTAAAAGAAGTTGGCGACTAGTTCTAGACGAAGTGATTGTTCCATTAGATAATGAATTAAGATAACTAAATTGACCAATTCGCTTTTTAAGTGAAGTGGTCAATTTTTATATCTAGATAATAGATTTAAATAAAATTACTAATTGATCTTTATTTAAAAAGATTGATATTTTAAAATTAAGGTATCATAAATTTGAGCAAGACTATTTGAAAGTTGAAGTATAAGAATTTTAGGCCTTTTAATTATTTTGATTTAGACATAAAATTTAAAATTTCTTTTGGAAATTAAGCAATTTTTAATAGGATATTAGAAACCCCGATAAATTCAAAGCAGAATATAGAATAAGAAGAAATGATATTTTAAAGAAAGTAGGGATTTTCTGAATTCAATTAAACACAAATATAATAGAATAATGGAAAATAAGTTCTCAAAGTTTATTAAGAAAATTGCACACGTTGTATTAGTCATTCTCATCTTGATCCTGCTTGGCAAGGAAGTGAGTCTTTTCCTAGGTATTACTGTCTTTATTTATTTTTTACATATTTCGATTCATGAATTAGGACATTTGATTGCTGGATTAATTTCGGGGTATCGATTGAATTGGATTCGTATATTGAATATTGTTTTATACAAAAAAAAAGGTAAGTATGAAATTCGCTATCAACCTTTTCCAGGGTTGATTGGACAATGCTCCATGAGACCCCCTGAAGACCTTGAATCTGCTCCTTTCGTACTTTATCATCTTGGAGGAATAATAGCTAACGCCGTATCCTCTGGATTAGTGAGTGTGTTTTTAATGAGCTCGCTACCTGAATTTGTCAGGAGCGGTATACTCATCTTTTGCGCAACTGGAGTTTTAATTGTTGTAGCTAACCTTGTTCCTTTTGGGTCAAATGATGGAAAAAATATATGGAATGGATTGAAAAGTACTAATCGAAGAATTCAACTAAATTATATTTTACAAATAAGCACGGATATGATGGAAGGAGCGACTTTTACAGAATTAGAGAAATATATATACTACAATAATGAAGAACCGTTAACTGACCCTTACAATGTCGCGATGATTTTACTGGATGTCAATCGTTACGAAGAAAAGTACGCATTTCAACAAGCAAAGAATTGCCTAATGCCATTAGTGAAAAATATTGATAAAGTGCAACATGCGCATAAAAAAGTTGTGTTAGCAGAATATTTGTTTCTTTCATTAATGTGCTCACCTGAGGATAAAGAGATTGAAAACTTTATGGAGAATAAGTGGTTAAAAGTTTATTTGTCCTTAAAACAAACAGATACCATAAGAGTATTAGCCGCGTATGCGCTTATCAAAGAACAGGATATAAAGAAATTTGAGACTTTGATAGTAGATGCTAGGTCATTGTTAGAAAAAATAATTGTTCCAACAGATAGTAAGTTAGAAGCTCAATTGATTGACTACTTAGAAGACATTGCCAAAAATTAACAATAGAGTGGCAAAAGCAAAAGACGGCTCCGTGTACACGAATGGGCTTGAAAAATAGGTTAGATAAATATTAAGCGAAAATGAAGTAGATTCAAATTTATTAAATCATGACATACTAAGTTTACATCACAATAAAGAGACCGTTAAATTAATCATGATTAATTTAACGGTCTCTTTATTAAAATTCGACAGCTAATACAGGTAACGGAAACTTCATTCCTTAGGTGATAGACTCAACAACATGAAAAGAACACTCATCGTCATGCAGAACATGTTATATGAAATACCATAATAATAAATATCTGGAACTGAGCCTTCGCTAAAATTACGAGTAACAAAAAGCATACTAATAGCAAATACGAAAGAAATGATTCTATAGATAATTTTCTTTGTCATATGAATTACCGCCTATTCTTTATTTTTAAATACCTTCTTTGTAAAAGTCGTTACTTATTTTATAGGTAAAGTATACTCTTCAGTGTTCGTCAGAAACAGTAGCCTTTAAAATAATTTTCGAATAGATAATATATTCTATAAAAAGACTTTTCGTATACATATCAAAGGTAAAAAGTAAGCTAAAAGCGTTCATTTTAATCATTAATTGATATATGTTAGACTCAACTATATGTGAAGATTAAAAAGGAGCGCATAAATCTTGAGTAAGGAAATCTATACAAAGGAACAGGAAAGAGAAGTATTGGAAGAAACGCTCAGAGATATGGGATATTACTTAAATCATAATTATTTTATAGCAGAAAGAGGAATTCGACCAGATCTGCAATGGTATTTTAATTGGTCACACTACATAACAGCGTATTTTGGTTTTTATTGTTTACTTTTCGAGGAAGATCATTTAGTCATGCTGAGTTTGAAGTATTTACAAAATGATCCAGAGAAACATAGCCTAAAAATCAATTACGCTGATATTACTGACTTTTTTATATCACGTCCACTTATACAATACTGTCTAGGGTTTAAAGTTGAGAACAAACGGTACTATTTTTATATTGATGCGAATGCTTCTTATTCCTTTACAGGACTGGACTTTTCAGATAAAAACTTTCATTACTTAATGGAAAATCATTTCAAAGGATTGATGAAATAAGAATATGTTAGGAGTATACGGTAAATGAAAGATAATAGTAGAAAAACTTTATTTATACTGGTCATTTTACTCGTATTCATAAGAGTAGGAGGGGCCTTTCTTAGAAGTGGGTTGGGTAGCTCGAGTAGTAACTTATCAGGAATACAACAAATCATTATTTTGGTGTCAACGATTGGGTTCTGGGGTCTCGTTTACTGGTATTTAAGAAATAAAAGACATAAATAGAGAGAACAGAACAAGGAAATCTTAATTTGACTTATAAAAAATCCTACTTTCGTTCATCTTACCGTTGAAGATTTACCACCAAAAGAATAAAAGATTTGAAATGCGAAACGTTAGTGATTCTGATTACTAGCGTTTTTTCTCTTGAATTTACCTAGTTGGTAGTTTGTAGACCTAATTCGTTGCACGCGCAACAAATATTTGATAAGGTTATCAAAGAGTAAATGAAAAGAAGGTGAATAGTATTGTCCATGATGCGCTTGATCAATAGAACCACTCGTTTAGGTGAGATGTATCGAAATGAAAAGATGAAGCAGTACGGTTTGAAAGGCATGCACCATACATATATCTTGAATATTTGTAACAATCCTGGGGTAACGCAAGAAAAACTTGCAGAGATTATCTATGTAAATAAAAGTAATGTGACCAGACAACTGACGAATCTAGAAAAAGCGGGTTATGTCACGCGTTCTCCTGATCCAAAAGATGGTCGAAAGTTGCTAGTGTATCCAACAGATAAAGCACGGGAAGTGTATCCAAAAGTCGCTAAGATTTTAAAGGAATGGAACGAGATGATTCTGGATGGCTTTTCAATAGAAGAACAAGAACTTTTACTAGAACATATGTCAAAGATCATGAATAAAGCAAAAGCGAAAGTCGATAAAATGGATACAGATTAAACTCATAGAGTAGAAAGGTATGTTCATGAAATTATTTATAGAATATTTGAAACCTTTACGGGGAAGATTAGCGAGCGGTTTGACGGTGAAATTCATAGGCACGATTATGGATTTGTTTCTACCATTGATTCTAGCTTTTATTATTGATGTCGTGATTCCAACGGGTAATATCAATCGGGTACTGCTTTGGGGAGGGGCGATGGTGCTTTGTTCGATTATAGCAATCGTACTGAGTATCAAAGCGAATCAGATGGCATCAGGCGTTGCCAGAGATGCTGTTGAACGGATTCGCCATGATCTGTATGAGAAGATTACCTATCTTTCTGCCAGTCAGGCAGACCAGTACGGAACACCGTCTTTGATTTCAAGACTGACGTCAGATACGTATAATCTTCACCGGACGATTGGCTTGATGCAGCGAATCGGTGTGCGGGCACCGGTCTTGTTGATTGGTGGAATTTTGATGACCGTCACTTTGGATCCCGTATTGACCTTGGTGATGATGGGCGTATTACCCTTTGCGACGGTGACGATTTATTATATCTCGAAAAAGGGTGTCCCCTTGTTTGATCAGCTCCAACAAGAAGTCGATAAGTTGGTCCGAACCGTTAGGGAAAATATTACCGGGGCTCGAGTGATCAAAGCCTTGTCTAAAACCGAATACGAGAAAGTACGATTTGAAGGGGTCAATCAAGGCGTCGTCGATGCAGAGACCAGTGCCAATAAAACCATGGCTGCCACAACACCATTAATGAATCTCTTTTTGAATATTGGATTAACGCTTGTTCTATTGACGAGTGCTTACAGAGTTAATGAAGGCTTAACGCAACCAGGCGTGATTATTGCTTTTATGACATATTTCACGATTATCTTAAATGCGATGCTCAGTATTACCCGAATCTTCGTCTTGTTCTCTAAAGGCTTGGCGTCTGCGGACCGAGTGCATACGATTTTACAAACGGAACCAGAGCTTGAAGTCCAGCCGCTGGATGAAATAGAAGATTCGGCTCATGTCCGTTTTGACCATGTGTCTTTTGGTTATGAGAAAAACAATACGGTAGAGGATATTGATTTTGTTTTAAACAGAGGTGAAACGCTTGGGATCATCGGCGCGACAGGTAGCGGGAAAACGACTATCGTCAAATTATTATTGAGACTCTATGATGTCGATTCCGGCAGCATCCGAATCGATGGCCGAAACATTAACAGTATGGATTTGGAAGAGTTGCATACAAAATTTGGCGTTACCTTCCAAAGAGATTTCTTATACGCAGATACCTTAAGTGAAAATATTGACTTTGGTCGCCAACTTCCAGAAGAAGACATTTTACAATCAACGGAAGCGGCGCAAGCGGAAGAGTTTATTGAGTCCTTAGACGAAGGCGTGGATCATCGTTTGACGGCTAAAGGGACGAATTTAAGTGGGGGACAAAAACAGCGGGTCTTGTTGTCGCGTGCTTTGGCGGGAGATCCTGAGATCTTGGTATTGGATGATTCTTCTAGTGCCTTGGATTACAAAACGGATGCCAAGTTAAGAAAAGCCTTGAATAAACATTATCAAGAGACGACAACCATTATGGTCGCTCAGCGCATCAGTTCCATTCAGCAAGCCGATCAGATTCTGATGATCGATAAAGGGCAAATCATTGGCAAAGGGACGCATAAAGAACTGATGGAGACCTGCGAACCGTATAGAGACATCTACTTTAACCAGTCGGGAGGCGAAGAAATTGCGTAAAGGCGGAAAGAAACCAAGACCGATTCCTAAAAAGAAGGAAAAGCTGAAAACGAGCCGCGCCCATGTCTTGAAACGATTGTGGTCTTATTTATTCAACTACAAGTGGATGCTTATAACCGCAACGATTTTAATGGTCACGAGTAATGGCTTGTCACTGATTGGACCTTATTTGTCGGGGCTTGCGATTGATGCCATCCAACCAGGAATGGGAAATGTCCTATTTCAGAGAGTGTTTTATATTGTAGGCTTAATGGCCATCTTTTTCGTACTCTCTTCGATGCTTGAGTATATGATGCAACGCTTGATGATTCGCTTAACGCAACGGACGGTCAGACGAATCAGGCGAGATGTATTCAATAAGATGTCGGAGTTACCAGTCGGCTTTTTTGACCAGCATCAAACTGGAGACATTATTAGTCGCATCACCTATGATATCGATACGATCAACCAGTCTTTACAAAATGATTTTATTCAAATCGTGACGAGTGCCATCACGATTATTGGGTCATTAACGATGATGATCCTGATTTCACCTATACTAACCTTGGTCTTTGGAGTCACTTTACCGATTTCCATTTTCCTGACAAAGTTTATGGTGGCGCGTTTTCGACCGTTATTCAAAAAACGCTCTGTTAAATTGGGAGAGCTGAACGGCTACGTTGAAGAAATGATTTCTGGTCAACAAACGATCAAAGCCTATAATCAGGAAGAAAATATGATCATGCGCTTTGACGAGAAAAATGAAGAAGCGGTCTCTGCTTATTATGATGCTGATTACTACGGCAGTATGGTTGGACCTTCGATTAACTTTATCAATAATCTTTCCTTGTCTTTGGTCAGTGTAGTGGGGGCACTGCTTTATTTATTCAATTATTTAACCCTAGGTGGCGTTTCTTCATTCGTTTTATATTCTAGACGATTTTCAGGACCGATCAATGAATTGGCGAATATCATCAGTGAACTGCAATCAGCTTTTGCCGCTGCGGAACGCGTCTTTTTACTGATGGATGAACCTTCTGAAGTAAAAGATATGTTGGATGCGCATGTTTATGATGATGCGGAAGGACACGTACAGATGAATCACGTTGATTTTGGCTATACACCAGAGAAAATGACGATTCATGACTTGAACTTTGAAGCACCAATTGGCAATGTGATTGCGGTCGTTGGACCAACAGGCGCTGGAAAAACAACTTTAGTGAATTTGCTGATGCGCTTTTATGATCCGAGTGCCGGAACGATTGAACTGGACACTGTGGATACAACGAAAGCAACAAGAGAGAGTCTGCGAACATCATATGCCATGGTCTTACAAGATACTTGGCTGTTCAGTGGGACGATCTTTGATAATCTCGCTTACGGGAAAGAAAATGTGACGGCTGAAGAAGTAGAAGAAGCCGCAAAAACGGCACAAATTCATGACTATATTATGAATCTGCCGAACGGCTACCAGACAGTGATCGACCAAGAAGGCTTGAATATCTCTCAAGGTCAGAAACAATTGTTGACCATTGCCCGTGCCATGATCTTGGATGCGAATCTATTAATTCTGGACGAAGCGACTTCAAATGTGGATACACAAACAGAAATGAAAATCCAAGAAGCCATGCAAAAGCTGATGAATGGGAAAACCTCTTTTGTGATTGCCCACCGACTGTCAACGATTCGTAATGCCGATACAATTTTAGTCGTTAAAGATGGACGGATTGTCGAACAAGGCAATCATGACGACTTACTTGAAAAAGAAGGCCTTTATTCTGATTTGTATTATTCGCAATTTGAAAGTGCTGTTTAAAAACAGAATCGAAACAAGAATTTTCACCGTTAGTCTAAGACGTAAGATCTGTTCACTATCAGATCTTACGTCTTTTTTATGGTCGAAAAGAACTTTAAAATGGAAGCGTTTAGTATAATATAACTTGTTTGATTGTATCTTAGGTTATATATGTCTAAATAATGTACAAATGGAGAATTTGAAAGATCATACTTCGAATTCGGATGAAATAGAATAGATTCCTAAAAACAAATATGATATTCTTAGCTGAATAAAAAAATCGTACAACTAGTTATAGAAAAAGTTTAAGTGAAAAACAGTAAAGCTACAAAATATTTCATCTACTCAACCTCGACTAAATTTAAAAAGGAAGTGATTATATGATCTGGTATTTTCTATTTGCACTGATTGCAGTGACACTCGTGATTATGGGGAGTCTTATCTTGTACAAAGTAAGAGAGTCAAGAAGAAGCAAAAAACAATTAAAGTTAACAAACAACTGGAAAACGTATTTTGATGACCGTTTCACAAATAAGCAAAGTGGCAGTGAAGTAATAGAAGAAACTACTTTTAAGCGCTTATACTCAATTGAAGAACTGATTGCATTTTTCGCAGGAGGCGCAGCATATCATCATTCTCCTTTATTAGAAGAAAGAGAACAATTCAGACAATTGATTCGCAATAACAAAAAAGACTGGATTCAGTTAGGAAAAGCTTATGGCAAGAAAAAGTTGATTGAAAAAGCCTACTTTGCTTATATCTGCGAACAGCTTCGCATCAATGATCCAAAAGAATACGATGAATTGACAGAGCTGATGGTGTCTTTTGCATTAGAGCCTTCCATCAACAGTCGTGAGAATGCACTTAAAGCACTCTATGCCTTTGGAAATGAAGATGCCGTAGTAGAAGTTTTCAAAAGATTGTCAAAAACAGCTCACACGCATCACCGTAAACTGGTAACAGATGGTCTGCTTGAATTTAAAGGAAACCAAGAAGGACTAGCAGAATCACTTTACGACAACTTCAGTGCGTTCAATGCAAACTACCAGGTTGCGATGGTCGACTTCTTCCGATTGTCAGACGCACCACTATCAGACAAGTTGATCGCCTTACTCAAGCAAGGAACAAAAGATAAAGAAGTGTTATGTGCATTGCTACGTTACTATGAGAAATATCCCGTTCAAGCCTACAAAAAAACCATTTTATCTTATCTAACACAGAGCTTTGATGAGAATTGGGAATGCGTCTCAACGGCAGCGGCTGTTTTGAGTCAATACCCTGGTGAAGATACACTTCAGGCCTTAAAAGTGGCTTTGTCTTCGCAGTATTGGTATGTAAGACTAAATGCAGCTCGTTCAATAGCAGAACTTGGTGTGTCAGAAGAATGTGTGATGGACATATTAGACGGTCAAGATGCTTACGCGAAAGAACAATTAGTGTATCAAATGGCGAGTACAAGAGAAAGGCTGGTTCAAAATGGATAATGTGGATATATTTCTACTTATAACAGGAATTTTCTTTGCGACGTATACCATTATTTATGGTTGTTATCTAACAATTAGTGGAATCATTTCTATGAGTAGTCTGCGCAATTACAGAATAAAACAGCGACTTGAAAATGAATTGAATCATCAATTTTACTTTCCGATTTCGATCCTTGTACCAGCTTATAATGAAGCGACAACGATTGTGACAACCGTGAATCATTTATTGGAAATGGATTATAAACTATATGAGATCGTTGTGGTCGATGACGGTTCAACAGACAAAACAGCTCAATCTATGATCGATAAGTATAATTTGAAAAGAGACTTTAAGCCGGTAAGGCTTCAAGTGCCTTCAAAAGAAATACTTGAGGTTTACAGCGGTGAGCATAATCATATTCCTATCGTCTTGGTTAGAAAGAAAAATGGTGGAAACAAAGCAGATGCTGTGAATGCTGGGATCAATGTTTCAAGATTTCCATACTTTGTAAGTATGGACGCTGATGAGATTTTACAAGCAGATGCTTTGAAATATGCGGCGAGACTATTCTTAGAAGACGATAAAGTCATCGCGATCGGTGGACAAATTTGTATCGCCAATGGTGTGACCTTCGAAAAAGGTATGCCAGTCGAAACTAAAATGAGCAAGAATCCCATCGTCAGTATTCAAACACTTGAATATATCCGTTCATTTATCACTTCCCGTATTTTTCATGATAAATTCAATGGGAACTTGAATATCTCTGGTGGATTCGGTTTGTTCAAAAAAGAAGCGGTGATTACAGTTGGTGGATATGATCCAAACAGTGTAGGAGAAGATATGGATCTGGTTTTGAGACTCCACGTTCATCACCGTGAAAACAATATTCCTTATGCTATCAAATACACATCTGATGCAATTTGTTGGACGCAAGCACCATTCACTGTGGAAGACTTGGGCAAACAGCGTGCAAGATGGCATCGTGGGCTGATTCAATGTATGTGGAATCATCGTGTCTTGTTTATGAATCCAAAATTCAAAGCAATCAGTATGATCTCTTACACCTATTATTTTTTATATGAATTGATTGCACCTTTCGCGGAATTACTAGGAATTATCGTGATTGGAGTAGCCTTGTATTTAGATAAGTTGAATGTACCTTTTGCGATTATGATTGCATTTTTATATCTGGGATTCTGTATTTTACAGACCATCGTTTTATATATGAGCAAGTCTTTGCAAAGAGTCGATAAAATGTACGCAGAAGATGTAGCTTGGACTGTGTTAATGGCTTTTGCTGAATCACTTGTTTTTAGACCTGTACTATTTTTCATTAGAATTTATGCGACGTTGACCTATGTAAGCAAACTTCATAGCTGGAGTTCGATAGAGAGGGAAGTACTTGAAGAAAACTAGGAGAAAATCCAAAAGGAAAGTGGTGATAAGTATGCTGTTTTGTTCTGCTTTACTGCTTTCTACTGCTGGTTTTATGTTTCAAAAGGATAAGTCAAGTACCGTCCTCTCGTGGTCGATTGGACAGGATACGCAGAAGCTGATGGATAAGTATCAGAAACCTTTGTCTATCAATCGTATTTTCCAATATGTTTACCCTCATGAGTATATTGACGGTAAACTTGCTAGCCATATTCAAGCGATGCGAGAGAATGAAATATCGGTTTATGCGATGGACGGTGGACATCATTGGGGAACGACAGAAGATGGTTTTGAAGAAATGACGGACTTTGTTGATCAAGTAGTGGAATTCAATGGTGCACAAGATTCTGACAACGTCATTGAAGGTATTGTATTTGATGTAGAACCTGCGCAAGATGAACGCTTTGAAAATAATGAACAAGAAATCATGAAAGAGTTTGTAGATAAAATGATACAAGCTTATGATTATGCTTCAAGTAAGGGTTTAAGGGTAGTGGTGTGTGTTACGTATTGGTACGATGAAAATCATTCAGCTGAGTTGAGACGGCTGATCAAAGACGGCTTGGATGAAGTAGCCGTCATGAATTATTATCGTAATAGAGAAATCGAGCATATAGAGAATGAAGTCAAGATGGCTAGAGAATACAATAAACCGATTATGAGTATTTTTGAGTTCGATAAACCAGATAATGAAGGCATATTTGATCAAAATACTTATTACAATCAGGGACCAGAAGCAGCGCATACAGTATTCAAAAAAATAGACAAACACTTTAACTATGATGGCCTAACACCAGGCTGGCATCAGTTGAGATGATTCAAAATAATCTAAAGACTACTCAAGACACTCGTCCATTGTTTTGAGTAGTTCTTTTTTTGTTTCCTTTTAGTTAACTTTAACACTTCAAAGTTAACAACTACTCTATTGAGTTCCTACAAAAACAATCGTACACTTATGTAGAGGTGATTGAGATGAAAGTAAGTTTAGGAACAGTGATTTTGAATGAGCGTAAAAAGAAACACATTACTCAACAGCAATTAGCGGATTTTATGGGTGTGTCCAAGACATCTGTGTCGAAGTGGGAAAACGAGTATGCCTATCCAGATATTACATTGTTACCTTTATTAGCAGCTTACTTCGATATCAGTATTGATTCATTATTAAACTATGAACCAGAACTAAACAAAGAAGAGATTCAGCAAATTTATCTTTCGTTACAGAAATCTTTTGAAACCCAAGAACCTAAGGAAGTTTGGAAGTCGATTAAAAGTCTGACTCGAAGATATTATTCGTGCTATCCTTTTATTTTGCAAATAGGTTTATTGATTTTAAATCATTTTGATAGATTGCCCGGAGAAGATCCTAGTGAACAAAAGGATCACTACGTTGGAGAAGCGCTGAACTTGTTTATACATATTAGAACGAGTAGTTCTGATACAAAATTGGTCGGCGAAGCAACCAAATTAGAAGGCTTCTGTCTATTATTATTGAACAGACCAGATGACGTTTTGGAAACTTTAGGAAGTTACGTTGAAAATTACATACCTACAGATGATTTAATTGCTAGCGCTTATCAACAAAAAGGACAGCATGAACGTGCAGCCGCTACGGCTCAAAGCGGTATTTATCAAAATACTTCGGTATTGATGAGTGCTTTAACCAATTATACCCAGTTAGTTTCAGCGGACTTTGACAAGTTTGAAGAAACCTTCCATAGACAACGAATACTAATTGAAACATTCAATATTGAATACGTTAATCCTTCTTTAGCTTTAAATGCGTATTTATCAGCGGCAGTCGTATATGCACAATATCAGTCAGAGAAAAAAGTTTACTACTGTTTACAAAACGTAATAGAGGTTTTAGAAAAGAATCAATGCATACTTGCATTCAATAGTGATGGCTATTTCAATTTGATTCAAGACTGGTTAGATCACTTACCTCTAGGTGATCATACCCCAAAAAGCTCCTATCAGGTTATTGAATATATAGGGAGTCTCATCTTGACTCATCCAGCATTTGATCTTTATAAAGAATCGGAAGAGATGATAGACATTGTAAGTAAGATTAAAACGACTATTAAAAGGAGTAAATGATATGAATACAGAAGTGCCAACATGGCTACTGGATTACTGGATGCTACTAGCTCCCATTATATTACTGCAGCTTATTTTGATGGTTACTGCATTAATCCAAGTTTTGAAACAAGAACAGTTTCGTTTTGGGAATAAAGTCTTTTGGATCATTGTCGTAGTAGCCATTCAGGTAGTCGGACCGATTGCTTATTTTGCTTTTGGAAAGGAAGATCAGTAATGGCTATCCTAAAACTAGAAAAAGTCACAAAGTCTTTTGGTGATCAACAAATACTCAATCGCATTGATTTGTCTATACCTAAAGGCAGTGTCTATGGATTTATTGGAATGAATGGTGCTGGTAAAACGACGACCATGAAATTGATCCTCGGCTTAGAGGAATTAACTGAAGGAGAAATCACAATAAATGGAGAAAGAGTGACATTTGGAAATACGAAAACAAACCGCTACACCGGTTACCTCCCAGATGTTCCAGATTTCTATGGCTTTATGACAGCGAGAGAATACTTGAAGCTTTGTGGTGAGATTACAGGTATACCTAAAAAGATATTATCAGATAAGATACAGGAAATGATTCAAAAAGTTGGCCTTAAAGAAAATAAAAAGCAAATTCGAACATATTCTAGGGGAATGAAACAACGCTTAGGTGTCGCACAGGCGCTTTTGAATGAACCAAAATTACTGATATGTGACGAACCAACTTCAGCTTTAGATCCAAGTGGAAGACGAGAATTTTTGGATTTAATAGCATCTTTAAAAGGTGACATTACAATTTTATTTTCAACGCATATTTTAGATGATGTAGAACGTATTTGTGATCAAGTCTGTATTTTACATCAAAGTAAAATCGTTGCGGACGGTGCGATTAAAGAATTGAAGAGTCAATATACAAGTCCTCAAATAGAGATACAAGTTGATCAAGAATCAGAGACTTTTCTGGTAACGATTTTAGATCAGTTGATGGAAGAGCAAAAAATTCAGTCATACCTTAAAGAAAATGATGCCTACATTCTTTCGTTTACAGGTAACTATACAGAGTTAGCGAGTCTGATTTTTGGTCAGTGTAAGGAATCGGGGTTTGTTCCCAATTTGTTTCGTAAAGTAGAACCTTCCCTAGAAAGAATCTTTTTGGAGGTGACTAAATGAGAGATATAGTCATATTTACAAAAAAAGAATGGTTAGAAGCGTGGAGAACCAAGAAACTACTCCTAATTTTAACAGTGTTTGTATTTTTTGGTGTACTGAGTCCCTTGATTGCCATATTAACACCAGAAATCCTCAAAAGTTCACTAGGAGAGAGCCTTCAAATTTCATTACCGGAACCAACATCACTGGACTCATGGGTACAATTTTATAAAAACTTAACGCAGATCGGTATTTATTTATTGGCGATATTCTTTAGTAATAGTGTGAATGGAGAAGTGAAAAGAGGTAGTTTGGTCAATTTAGTCACGAAGGGACTAAATCGTTCAGCGGTTATAACCAGTAAATTTTTGATGATAAGCATATTAGCAATAGGATCAATTGTCCTAAGTTTTCTTGTAACAGCAGCTTACACAAGTGTGTATTTCACGGATAGTATTAGTCAGCATACCGTATTAGGATTGATTCCTTTTTTAATCTTTCTATTATTTTTCTCAGCAGTGGTTATCTTAGGTTCAACCCTTTTTCAAAGTAGCTTTATTTCCTTACTCTTTACCTTATCGATTACGGCATTGATGTACCTAATCAATATTTTTGAAAGTGCACGGCCTTATAATCCGCTGACATTAATCGTAGAGAATGTAGCAATCATCCAAGGAACCACTGAGTTCAATCAAGTAAATTGGGCAAGCGTCATCAGTTTGGTACTAGCCACGATATCATTGTTGGTAGCTGTTAAAGTGATGGATAGAAAAAAGTTGTAATCGTAGTAGGCATTAAATAGAATTTAGAATATACAAAAAAGCTGACTTCAGTTATGTACTGGAATCAGCTTTTTTTTATTACTTATGTATATTATTTTTTAGCGGGTCCAAATTCTTTGGCGATTGAATGTATAACATTTGAGAGAAGATTTGTAGAGAATGCAATTGCAAGCATAATGATTTTGAAAAAAGCACCAATCATATATTTGATCCTTTCTGAAAAGAGTATAATAGAGTTGAATTACTTATAATGCTAGATTAGCATGAAAAAAGTGAGGAGCTCAATGGTTTTGAGGAGATAGTAAGCTTAGTTTCTTACTCATAATGATATGAGTGCCTAAGCTAGGGTATTCAATTGGATGAAGTAGCCGTCATGAATTATTATCGTGATAGAGAAATCGAGCATATAGAGAATGAAGTCAAGATGGTTAGAGAATACAATAAACCGATTATGAGTATTTTTGAGTTCGATAAACCAGATAATGAAGGCATATTTGATCAAAATACTTATTATAATCAAGGACCAGAAGCAGCGCATACAGTATTCAAAAAAATAGACAAACACTTTAACTATGATGGCCTAACACCAGGCTGGCATCAGTTGAGGTAACCATCTGAAAACGAATAACATAAGAAAGAGCTATTCAAGGTAAGCAATCTTGAGTAGCTCTTTTTAGTACTTCAACTAAAACTTAATGACTAACTTGGAATAAAGGGTAGCCTTATTTGAACAAGAACAGAATATTTCTTCTTTGTCGACAGATTATAGGGTAACGTTAACTCATAAAATTCTTACTTTTAACGCAGATCTTTTCTAATGTCTAATGATCCATTGTATGCTTATCTTTAAATTCTGTTATGATTTGCCAATTGATACCAAATTTGTCAGTAAGTTGAGCATAGGCAGGGCTATAGCTGGTCTTACCTAAAGGATAATCAATTTCTGCTCCCATAGATAATTTATCATATAGTTTTTCTGCATCAGCTATTTCTTTTAAATCGATCATAATACTAATGGCTGAACCTGGATGGAAGTTTTGGTCAGGTAGAGTGTCTGCAAGCATTAACCAAGAACCTCCAATATTAATAAGTGAATGCATGACATTTTCTTCGTACCCCTCCGGAATCCCATTCTCAAATTCATGAGGCCAGTCTTTTACAAGCTCCATGCTTTCAACAGATCCACCAAAAGCATCTGTATAAAAGGATATTGCTTCTTTTGTGTTACCATTTAGTAATAAATAAGGACTTAATTTTACTTCCATCTTAAAAACTTCCCTTCCGAATTAGATTCATCTAAATAATTTAATCCTTTTCATTTCTAGTTTGTTTTAAAGAAGAGTAATCTAGTCAACATACTTAATTGAACGGTGTTTCTATCAGTTTTTGTGAGATGAAATCACTTTAATAAGCAAATGGAAATAGCGTGACGATCACCTCCTCTAGTAGGATGTAATTGTAAGTTTACACAAACGTGGAAATAATATTTCTCGTCAGGAATAGATAGAAAGGCATGAGAATTTATACATATTAAAGTATTTCTCTTGTTAATAGGATAAGGATCGACCACTAAAAATGCTATCTTCAGTCAAAAAAGATTTAATTATAGCTAGTATAATCCCTTGACAGCCTGTATACAAACGAAACTATTTTCATGTTAGTTTCAATGATATAGAAACATCTCGTCCACGATGATTCAAATGAGTATTGATGCTGAAGTAGTTTTTTAGGAAGCGATGAGATATTTCGAAAGAGAAGTTGACGATTTGGAGAATTAATAAACTTAGTGAATACTATCTTATAAAGGATATGTTCAATCGTATATTTTGAATTACCTAAAAGCGGTTGATATACTTAAATTGGTTGGAGTAGTTCACATATACAGACAGGGGGAATCATTTTGTCAAAAGATATTTTAAGAGATCGAATCATTGAGATCTACAAAAGCGACGAGGGCATCAATGGTAAAATAGGTGACTTAAAGACAGCTTTTCCTGACGGTGAAATTATTGAAAAAGTGGAACAACTTTATGAAGAAGGGGTTTTAACAATCAGATCAGATAAAGGTTCTGGAAAAGAAGCCTTTCTTGACAAAGCAGACAGTGATAAAGAAGTGACAAATTTTTATCCAGAAGTATTGAAGTACAAATAGTAACAAATACAAATGAGCGTTAGTGAATAAAACTCACTAGCGCTTTTTTTATACACGTATCTATATACATATTCTGCCATAAAGACTAGTCGATTTTTTTAATCATTAAGATGTGAGGACCTAGACCAGGATAGGCAAACGGATCTCCTTGTTGCTCAAAACCGATTTTTTTATAATAATTCTTAACTTCTAAGCGTCCTTTACACCACAGAAAATCAATAGTCTTTTCTTTTAAGACTTCTTATGCAGATAATATAACGGATTTTCCAATGTTTTGTCTTCTAAATTCCGGTAATGTAGCCATTGCTCTCAATCGATATTGTTTTTCACTAGGTAACTCAGGACAAACATCTACCGAAAAAGAAGCTACTGAAACTAATGTGTGTTCAATGAAACCACCCACATGAAAAGTTGAAGGCAATAAATCTGTGTCGTATTGACACTCCTCAAAAGTCTGGTGGGGTCTTAGTATTTTGTGTCTGATAGGATAAACTTCTTCTGCAGATAGCTGTTTAATACTTAGTTCGGTCATTTTTATCATTCCTTTAAGAGATAAACTAGATGAAGGTGAAAAACAGAAGATAAGTGATAACGATAGTTAGTAAAACAAAAAATGTCTCAGACTTATTCATTAATAAAGCTACACACGCATCTCCATAAGGAACCGATCGTGTCTTAAACATGATAAAATCAAATAGAATATATCCAAAAGTGAGTATTGCAGAAAGTATCATCATATAAATAGCTAGAGACCGAGACAAGAAAAAGGCTAGTGCAGTCGTGAGTATAATAAACATAAAGGTTTGAAAAATTAAACCAGCGAGTACAAACCAGAAAGAAAAGTCTTTATTCTTTTTTGCGAGTTGTTGGTAGACTGATATATAGTTGTCCATTTGTTCTCCAGGTTCAATCCATATTCCATCGTTATTTTTTAGCGCCACATGAGCCGGATTACGATTCAACACGATTTTTATAGAATCTTTTGGAATGCCGGCCAAGATTCAACCGCAGAGATAATGACCTGTTTCGTGCACTGTAAGATAAAGAATCACTATCAAAATAAACCAAACTAGGTAAGTGAGTACATTCATATTAATCTTCCTTTCCATAGAGAGCTTCTAATTTATTTTATTCGCTGCTTGAACTATTGGATAAGAAACAAAAAGATGACCTAGATAAGTGGGAACGGTAATAGGAGAATCCTTATGATGAATATAAAATTTAAAGCAGAATTAGGTCAAGTGAAATGTGTAACAGAATATTTAAAAGAAGAAAGGTCTTTCATGATTCAAACTAATTGAGGAACAGTATCCTTAATGATAGGACATCAATATCTTTCTTTAGAAGTAGATTGTCATCAACAATCCGTTATTGGGATATCTGGGTTTTTTGATATTGAGTTATGCAAAACAGGACATGTATCTCATTTGAATTTTGAAGAAAATACTTTAGCAAAGATTGTATCTGAATCGCTATTGCTAGAATGCGAGGTTGGATACGACTATAAAATGATTGGCGAAACCATTTTTGATCCAATTTCAAAAAGATTGTTGGTTGGGACTATAGATAAAAACGCATATAAAAAAACCTCAACTTTTTCTAGAGACATTTGGAATCAAATGACTTACTAGTATAGTAGAGGTTTTTGCGATTATATAGCCCTAACGATTATCAATTGTCTCTGGATACAGATCATGATTCGCTAATCTATTCCAGGCTACGTCTTCCCAGCGTGTACCAGGTTTACCGTAGTTACAGTAAGGATCAATTGAAATACCGCCGCGAGGAGTGAATTTACCCCAGACTTCAATGTATTTGGGATCCATTAATTTGATTAGGTCTTTCATGATGATGTTCATGCAGTCTTCATGGAAATCTCCATGATTCCTGAAACTAAAAAGATACAGTTTCAAAGACTTGCTTTCAACCATTTTTTCACCGGGTACATAAGAAATATAGATTGTCGCAAAGTCCGGTTGTCCTGTGATTGGACAAAGACTTGTGAACTCCGGGCAATTGAATTTTACAAAGTAGTCGTTATTAGGATGTTTGTTGTCAAAGCTTTCGAGTACTTCTGGTGCATAATCCATACTGTACTTCACTTCTTGATTTCCTAAGTGAGAGATACCAACTAAGTCTTCTTCATTACGTCCTGTCATAAAATCACCTTTCTAGCTTTCAAGGGTTTTTCTAGTGCTTGAACCAACAGCACACCAAGAATCCCTGGAATAATTTGTCCAATGACTAGATTAACTACTAGCGCCCAATAAGGAACACCGAGTAAAAAGTTCAAGTAACTTGGAATACCTAAACCAATTAAAAAGATAATCGGTAAAGCGATAGACCAACGAGGTAATGCAAAACGTTTGATAAGAACGATAGAACCGGAAACAAGTATTCCGATAACCAATCCTCCAATAACATCAATAGGTCCTAATCCGCCAAGTAAAAAGTTCGAAAGTGCGTTAGCCAAACCAAGTGGAAGAACAAGAAAAGGGAATAAATAAGAAAGAGCGTAAAGACTGGTCGCGATTCGAATCTGATAAGCGCCGAAAGAAATCGATGCAGTAGAAGCCATAGCGACGATGTATAATGCAATTACAAGTGCTGAAATGGTCAGTTTACGGGTATTAAATGACTGTTGAGTAGTCTCTTTCATATTGATCACCTCCAATAAATTTGCGTTGAGTAGGATCCATAAAAAGATAATCCTAAACAACAAAAAAACGTCCAGTGCATGCGTATGCTAGGACGTTAAAATAAGCAATAGTCAAATGCTATTGCTTCCCTAGTTTTGTTTTCCGACAGGATGGTTACGAACTGTCTATTCTATTGGCTTATAGTAGAATACCATGGAATAAGGAGACATGCTACAAGATCTTTATTTTCGAATCAATTTAAGGTAATTGTTAATGAGTGATCGACTCACAATATGTGATATTGATTTATTTGAAAAGAGTCCAAGCCTGAACCAAGTAGGGGAAGATTATTGGGGAACGAGACGGATGAAAGCACCGGAAGAGTACCAATTGAACGCAGTCATTGATTCTAAGACGACTGTATTCACAATCGGCTCACTTTTTTTCAATCTCTTTGGGCATTATTCACAGGAAATATTGAAGGAGATCCATTTTAAAAGCCAATTCATTCCAATAGATAAAAAAGACTGGAAACTGTCTGATGAACTGTATCCATTGGTACTGAAAGCTGTAAGCAAAGATAGACAGGATCGGTATCCGACTGTAAAAATATTTGCTAGAGAATGGTTAAGGAGATCCAATAACTAAAAATAGACCAGTAAGCAATCAATTAGATGATTGATACTTACTGGTCTATTAAGACTTTATTTATATTGTTGTGCATTTCTTTTCACTCTATACATAGCATTATCAGCTCTGCTGAGTAATTCAGTAGCGGTAGTCCCATCAATTGGATAGTAAGCAAATCCTATACTAGCCGTACATATCAAGGTATATTTATCAATAATATGAGGCTCACTTAGCAATTCTCGCAAAGATTGAATCTTAGCAGACACGAGATAGGCTGAGATATTCTTTATAAGAATTGTGAATTCGTCTCCACCAAGTCTAGCCGCAAAGTCATCCTCTTCTATAAACTCTCTGATTCTAATAGCGATAGAAACTAAAATTTCATCCCCAACAGCGTGTCCATAGAGGTCGTTGATTTCTTTGAATTTATCTAGGTCAAGAAACAAAATAGCAAACGATGTTCCGTCCACCTCTGAATGCATAATTGTTTCTTGTAAGTTATTTTCAAAAGATCTTCGGTTAGCCAGGCCAGTCAAATGATCATGATACGCATAAAAGTGAATGCGTTCTTGATCCAATTTATGCTCAGTGATATCTCTACCAATGCCAAAACTCCCTACTAGTTTACTTTTAACTAAGATAGGAATATGGGTCATATGGATCCATAGATTTTTTCCGTGATATGTCTTAAATGTGAACTCATGGCTGTTAATCCAACCTTCGGTGATTTTAGCCATGTTCTCTTTAGCGGTTTTTAACTGCTGTTTATCGATATAATCAGTGATTGGAGAACCAATTAAGCTGTTTTGATCTGTTCCTAATAGAGACAATCCAACAGGGTTCATACTTTGGATTTTACCTTTCAAATCCAGAGAAAAGACGGAATCAGGGTGATACTCAAATAATGACCGATAACGTTCTTCACTGAGTTCGAGCTCTTCCGCTTTATCGTAATATTGTTTAACAAGATTTTGATTTTCAAATAGTACGATAAATTGCCTAAGAATAACAAGAATGATAGAAATTCCTGAACCGATACTAATCACATCAAGCCCGCTAGAGTGATTGATCATAAATACAAATAGAATGACGACTAATGCATAAGGTAAAACGAGTCGTGCGATCGAAGTAGAAATAACGTCGGTATCTGATAGTTCAGTTACTTCTTGCATATCACATTCTTTTTCCAGTAATGCCGTATAGCCAATCAACAAAACAGGTAGGATAAAGAGCGGATCAAACCAGCTTCCAGAAAAGTAAGAAGCTTGTGTAATTTCAAAGAAGTACAAACCAATTGAAAATACCTGTATACAAATGGCTGATATGATGTAATAGACAGCTTTTTTTTGATAAAAGTATTCGCCACCAAAATAGAAAATCGAGACACAAAGGATCAATACAATATCTCCTACAAGATAAAATAAAGCGACTAAAACAGAAGCGAGTAAGGAATCAGATGTTTGAGTGACTATTGGTCCTAAAAGATAATACCAACTGAAAGTAAGTGATACAGATAAGATCACTAATATATCGAACATAAATTTTAAAATGAAGGACTTTTTGGCGTAGGTGAAGATCCTCCAAGCGAAAGCAAGAAAGTAGCAGATACCTGAGCCAATATAGAAAATATCATAAATACCTGGGGAGTTTGATTCTCCTGGCAGAAATGAATTTGCAAAAGTCCAGCTAAACTCTGCAAGTAAGTAACTTATGGAAGCAAGCAATAATAATTGCCAATACCGTTTGTTTCGCTCTGTCTGTGCATATTTAAAGGAGTCAGCTATCCAAATAACGGGTAGAAAGGTGCCGAATAAGGAAATGATGTTACCGCCAGTTGTTCGAATCATTGCATCAGTTGGCCATACTACAAGCCAACTATAGTAGAATGCGATCCAACCAACGATAATGAATAACCAAATTCTATTTTTTGATTCTATGGGCATAGTTCATCTCCTTTAATTTAGTATTTAGAAAAATGATAACGTACAAAATGATGGTTATAGGACTAGTTATAATTCTCTTTATATATGTACTCAATATCGTAATAAATCCCTTTAAATTAAGTGTATCACAGCGAATTTTAACTATAATACAGAATTAAAAAATAGTATTTATAAATAGACTTGATAGTAAAAAATGGTGATAAATCTGTTATAGAAAAAATCAATCAATGAATTTTATGTTTTTAAGCGTATGACAATTTACAGGAATAGAAGTGAACGTTAGTCGCACTAGAGGCGATTTTTTTATTTCACTATGCAACCGTCGTCAACGTTGAGAAACTAGAAGCTAATCGCTATACGCCTTGATACGAAAAGGATTTCATAGAGTCTAGGGCACAGAAAATTCATGATTTTCTCGTTGACATTTACTAATAGTAAGTATAATATAGTTAGCACGGTAACTATATTTGAGTGGGTAGAATAAAACGTTGAAGATTGAGAAAGGATACTAAGAGATGATTACTTTTCGAAGTAACCATTTAAACGTAAAAATAGCTCGCTTATTAAACGGAGGACATTATGGTTAAATTATTAAGAAAAGCAAATACAAAAGAGAGAATCGGGATTATTCTCAGTATTCTTTTTATTATGGTTCAAGTATGGCTGGAATTGAAAATTCCTGATTACTTAGCTGATATCACTACAAGATTACAAACTCCAGGAACAACGGTTTCTGATATTTTCTCACCTGGATCCATCATGGTCACACTTTCTTTACTAAGTTTAGTGGCATCGATCATTGTGGGATATATTGCCTCAAAAGTAGCAGCAGGTGTAACGCAAAGAATCCGTGGACAAGTCTTCAACAGTGTCATGGATTACACGCCCGGAGAAATCAAACAGTTTTCAGTTCCAAGTTTGATTACAAGAACGACTAACGATATTACTCAAATTCAATTGGTTATTGCAGTTGGATTACAAGTAGTGATAAAAGGCCCCATTACAGCTATTTGGGCCATTACGAAAATTGCGGACAAAAACTGGCAATGGACTGCAGCAACAGGTGTAGCGGTACTTGCGCTACTTATCATGTTGAGTACAATTCTCATCTTCGTTCAACCAAAATTTTCAAAAATCCAATCTTTGACAGATAGATTGAATAGCTTGACTCGTGAAAACTTACAAGGAATTCGTGTAGTTAGAGCCTACAACGCTGAAGATTACCAGAATGGTAAATCATTAGACGCTAATGAAGAACTGACAAACGTGAACCTATTTACGAGTAGAATGTTAGCCATTATGAATCCGGGAATGTCAATCATTTCAAATGGACTAGCTTTATCAGTTTACTGGATCGGTGCACATCTGATTGATGCAGCAGGACTGGAAGAAAGAATTACCTTATTTAGCGATATGGTCGTATTTTCTTCTTATGCCTTCCAAGTCGTTTTAGGATTTATGTTAATGACAATTGTTTTCTTGATTTTACCAAGAGCACTGGTTTCAGCAAAACGAATCAACGAAGTTCTAGAATTGGAATCGACAATCAAGTTTGCTAGAGAGAGTGAACAACCAGCAGATGGAAAAGGAACAGTCGCATTCAAAGACGTGACCTTTGCTTATCCAAATGCTTCAGAACCTGTGATTAGTGACATCAACTTTACCGCTAATGCGGGGGATACGGTTGCTTTTATCGGTTCAACGGGTAGTGGTAAAAGTACGATCATTGGCTTGATCCCAAGATTCTACGACGTAACAGAAGGTCAAATCTTGATTGATGGACAAGATATCAAATCATACAGTCATCAAGACTTGAATGAGAAAATCGCATATATTCCGCAAAATCCATTCTTGTTCAGTGGAACGATTCGTTCGAATATGAATTTTGGTCATAGTTCTAAATTGCCAGAAGACGATTCAGAAATTTATAAAGCATTAGAACTCGCAGAAGCAAAAGAATTTGTCCTTAGCAAAGAGGACCGATTAGAAAGTCGTGTTTCACAAGCCGGAAGTAACTTCTCTGGTGGACAAAAACAACGGTTGTCTATTGCTCGTGCAATTGCTAGAAAAGCTGAAATTCTTATATTTGATGATTCATTCTCAGCGCTGGATTACAAGACGGATAGAAAACTTAGACATAATCTGTCTGAACAAATGGCCGGTACGACTAAACTCATTGTTGCCCAAAGAATCAGCACGATTATGGATGCAGATCAGATTCTTGTTTTGGATGAAGGAAGAGTCGTCGGTCAAGGAACACATAAAGAACTGTTGGAAAGTAATCAAGTGTATCAAGAGATTGCCTATTCTCAACTTTCCAAGGAGGAACTGAATAATGGATAATACAAAAAATGCTAAAAATTATACTTTCAAAGAAATACTAGCGAATGTAAACATCTATGCTGGACAATACAAGATTCTATTCTTGTTGTCTATCATCTTTGCAGCATTCGGAAGCGTCACGATCATTATTGGTCCTGACCGCTTAAGCGAAATCACAGATATCGTTGTCCAAGGTATTGGAACTCAGATTGATATTGCCCAAATCAACCGTATTGCACTTACATTAGTGACATTATATTTGATCGGTAGTTCCTTAACCTATGGGCAAGGCTTTATCGTAGCAACCATTACTCAAAAATTCTCTAAACGTTTAAGAGAAGAAATCTCTATCAAAATCAACAAATTACCACTTAAATATTTTGACTCAAACAGCCAAGGAGATATTTTAAGTCGCGTCACTAATGACTTGGATACAGTTGGACAGTCATTGAATCAAAGTCTTGGGACACTCGTTAGTTCAGTTGTTTTGTTTATCGGATGTTTGTTTATGATGTTGAAAACAGATCTGATCATGAGTTTCTCAGCGATTGCTTCAGTATTACTTGGTTTCGTCATTTTGACATTTTTGATCAAAAAATCTCAGATTCACTTCAAAGGTCAGCAAAGTAAATTGGCTAAGGTAAATGGATTTGTTGAAGAAGCGTATACTGGACATAATACGATTTATTCTTATAATGCAAAAGATCAATCCGTTGAAGATTTTGAAGAAATGAATGCAGATCTTTATACAAGTGTCTGGAAAGCGCAATTTCTTTCAGGTATGATGCAGCCTCTAATGGGATTCATCGGAAACTTTGGTTATGTTGTCGTGTGTATCGTTGGGGCGATTTTAGTCATCAACGGATCGATCACTTTTGGTGTGATTGTAGCCTTCACTGTATACGTTAGACTGTTTTCTCAACCACTTGGTCAAATGGCGCAAGCTTTCACAGGCCTACAACAAGCGAATGCCGCAATGGGTCGAGTATTTGAATTCTTGAACGAAGACGAGATGCAAGATGAAACAGCTAAAACACAAAAAATCACAGGTAAAACTACAGGACACGTAGCGTTTGACCATGTGAGCTTTGGCTATGATCCAACGAAAACAATTATTGATGATTTTTCTACAGAAGCACTGCCAGGCCAAAAAATTGCCATCGTTGGACCTACCGGAGCCGGTAAAACAACAATCGTTAACTTATTGATGAAATTCTATGAAGTAACAGAAGGTAGAATTTTGATCGATCAAAAAGATATTGCAGAAATGACGCGTGAAGAAATCCATGATCAATTCTGTATGGTCTTACAAGATACTTGGTTATTCGAAGGAACGGTTAGAGAAAACTTGATTTACAACCAGAAAAACATTACAGACCAACAAGTTATAGATGCTTGTAAAGCTGTCGGTGTTGATCATTTTATTAAAACACTTCCTGAAGGTTACGACACTGTTTTGAACGATACCGTTTCACTTTCCGTTGGTCAAAAACAATTGATGACGATTGCTCGAGCGTTACTGAAAGATTCTCCAATGTTGATTCTAGATGAAGCAACCAGTTCAGTCGATACGAGAACAGAAGAATTGATTCAAGCAGCGATGGATAAATTGATGGAAGGTAGAACGTCATTTGTAATTGCTCACCGTCTATCTACGATCCAAAATGCAGATACCATTCTTGTAATGAAAGACGGTGCCATTATCGAAAGTGGTAACCACGAAGCGTTGATGCAAGCTCAAGGATTCTACTCTGATCTTTATAACAGTCAATTTGAAAAATGATCCTTTAAATCGATTTAACCTTCAACACATCGGTGACATGGTTAAGAGAGGATGAATGAAAATGGACCCTCATGGTACGATTGGATATGAATTGAGAGAGTTATCGATCTTATTTGTACGCTATATCGAAAAGGAAAAAGCCGGTAAGAATTTTGAAGAAATGCATCGAATGCAGGCATGGACGTTGAGTTTCTTGTACGAAAATCAACATAAACCTATCTTTCAAAAAGATATCGAAAAAGAATTCTCTATTCGTAAATCTACAACAAGTAACTTAGTTAAACGCCTGAAAAATAATGGCTATATTGAAGAAAAAAAAGGTACCCAGACAGACAAGCGCCTCAAAGAGATTGTTTTAACAGATAAAGCAATTGAACAGATCAATGCATTTAGACCGTATGTCGAAAAACTTGAAGAAACTATTACTCAAGGAATCAGTGAAGCGGAACTTGCACAGTTCAAAGAAACGCTATCTAAAATCAAAGCAAACTTTGAATAATCATGAGAAATCACTAACGATAGAACAGTCGTTGGTGATTTTTTTTTTGCAAATCCATTCTTTATATATCTGTTTTGAATTCTTACGAGCAATTACTTTATTATTTTAACCTGCATACCGTATACTAGGGATAAGAGAAATATGGTTTAATAGGAGAATAATAAGATGTTTACAGACAAAAGATTGACAGAAGCTTATCAGAATGCAAAACAACTGTATTTTGACGATCACTCTCGTATCGTCTTTATGAGTGATGCCCATCGAGGCGATGGTAGTGTGTCTGATGAATTTCTGAGAAGTCAGAACTTGTTTACGCATGCACTGAACGAATATTATGAGAGTGAGTATACATTTGTAGAAGTAGGTGATGGCGAAGAACTTTTAGAGTATTCTGAGTTTGAACATATCAAGAATGCCTACGTCGGTGTATATGAAACAATCAAAAAGTATTATGACGATGATCGTTATATTCGAATTTACGGAAACCATGACCTCTTTTTAAGAAATAAAAAGTATGTAGAAAAGAATTTTTATGTTAATTATGATGAGTATACAGAAGAATATTTTGATTTTATGAAAGGACTAGAGCCGATAGAGGCCCTTGTTCTCAAGCATCGTCAAACGAGTCAGGAAATATTTGTATTACATGGCCATCAAGGGGATGCACCAAATGATCAGTTCTGGTTTTTCACCATGCTATCACTGAAATATTTCTGGCGTTTCTTGCACCGTTTTGGAATTAGAAACCCGGCAAGTCCTATCAAAAATGTCAATAAACGACACAAGATTGAACGGAATTATAGTAAATGGATCCAAAAGAATAGGAAAATGTTAATTTGTGGTCATACTCATCGATTCAAGTTTCCTAAAAATAATGATCGTCCCTATTTCAATACCGGCTGTGGTATCTATCCTGCAAGTATTACGGCAATCGAACTTTCGGAAGGGATGGTTCGCTTGGTGAGATGGAAAGAAAAAGTTAATGAAAAGGGTCAATTGTATATTGAAAGAGAAACGATGAGAGGTCCAGAACCAGTTGAGCTATTTGATATTCGTAAACCCAAAGAGGTAGTAGAATATCTAGCGAAACTCAAGCTACAGCGCACAAAAAAAGAGAGAGAAGACCGAGCAGCTTTCAGAGAAAAACATATGTGAATTTGATTTTGTAAAATGTATGATAAAGAGCTTCTACCGAATGGGGTTAAACCATTGGTAGAAGCTTTTTTTAAACTTACTTTAAATAAACTGAAGTTGTTCCGATAACAATAGATAGGAGAGTACAAAAATAAGAAAAGATGAGGGAATGTGTATTGAAGAAGAAAGGTCTTAAATTAACAAGCCAAATGAGTATCATTATTGCAGTATTATTTGCAGTAGTATTTATCAGTCTAGGGTTGACGATTTATGTTAAAACGACTGAAACGATTGAGGAAATGACTAGTGAAAAAGCTCAGACAGATTTGAAGTTGACGGAAGAGGTATTAGATTACTGGTATCCGGGGGACTGGAATGTTGTGAGCGGGGAATTATACAAAGGTCAAGTGCCCGTTAGCAATGACATGGTAGATAGAGTCACAGCGATCACTAATGGTCCTTCCACACTTTTTTTAGGAGACTCAAGAGTAGCGACAACGGTCGAAAGAGATGGCCAGCGTGTAGTCGGGACAGTCGCTTCAGAAGAAGTGGTCACAGCAGTTCTAGAGAATGAAGAAACATATATTGGAACGGCAGTAGTTGCCGGAGAAAAGAACCAAACTGCTTATGAGCCGATATATGACGCTACGGGTAACGTGGTAGGTATGTGGTTTGTTGGTGTTTCCCAACAAATGATCAATGAGTCAATTTGGTCCATTTTTTCAGTGCTACTTATTGTAATGACGCTTGCAGTTATCGTATTCATCATTATCTTGTCGCTATTCAATAAGCAACTAAAAAGACGATTTGCGGAAGTTTCAACTGTATTGGAGCAAGGTGGTCAAGGAGACTTTACTAAGGAAGTCAATGTCACTTATTACGATGAAATTGGTCTTATTGGAGAAAGTTTCAACATTATGAGATCACAACTCGCTAATTTGTTACATCACGTAGATGAGCAAGCCAATTCAGTAGCTGCTTCGTCAGAAGAATTGCTTGCGAGTTCTTCTGAATCTTCAAAAGCGACAGAAGTGATTACAGAATCAATGAATTCAATGGCAGACACTACAATGACTCAATCCGAAAAAACGAGTAAAGTGAATCAGACGATTTCAGATATTATTCAAAATATTGCGAATATGTCTAAACGGATTAAAGTGATTCATACTTCAGTAGAATCTGTTCAACAAAACGTTACAAATGGTGAATCAATTATTCAAGAATCTGTTTCAGATATGCATACCATCAAAGAAAAAACAGATCAGACATCATCGTATGTAGATGTACTGAGCACTCAATCTCTAGAAGTAGAAAAAATCGTTTCGTTTATCAACGAAATTTCAGAACAAACCAACTTACTAGCATTAAACGCAGCGATTGAAGCAGCACGTGCAGGTGAGCAAGGAAAAGGATTTGCGGTAGTAGCTGAGGAAATCAGAAATCTTGCGGAGAAATCTGCCAACGCTACAAAACAGATCGAATCCATAATTAGCGAAATCCAAGGAAACATTTCAAAATCTTCTCTTTCTATGAAGGAAGCAGATGAAGCAGTTGTTCACGGGGAAGAAAGTGTGCAAGAGGCTGGAAAAGTATTTGAAAAGTTGACCAATTACATTAACCGATTGAATCAAGAATCCAGTTCCGCTGAAAAAGAAGGAAGCATTGTTGCGAATCATTCATCAGAACTAGAATCGATGATCAATGAAGTAACCGGTGCAATTGAAGAAATTTCAACTAAAGTAGAAGATGTTGCATCATCTACAGAAGAACAAAATGCCTCAATGGAAGAAATCACAGCCGCCTCCAATGACCTTGCAGAAATGGCACAAGAACTGCAAAGCAAAGTGAGTTTATTTAAAGTTTAAAGAATAGTAGAACCCTTATCAGACAGAAAATTTGATGAGGGTTCTTTCTATTCAATCATTTAATAAAGCGGTAACAAAAATATATGTCTATTATATCTATAAACAAGTATAATCTTATTAATAAAAGATGGGTGGAGGAAACTATGTGAGGAAAATAAAATGGTCGAGTCTGTTACTGTTGTTTTTGATTGCCGGATGTTCAAGTCTTGAAGAATCCGTAGAAGTTGAACCAAAAACAGAGTTAGTGGAAGAAATAGTAGAAGCAAATACGGAAGTAGAAGATTTGGAGAGAAAATTCGATTACGAAAGCTTTGAACAATTATACAAAAGAATATTAAAAAATTTGAAGATAAAGGATATGGACATAACTCATACCGAAAATAATAATCATTTTACAGCTGTAGATAAGTCGATGACTTTTGGTAAAAGAGACATATTAACTCTAGATGGAAATCGCGATAGCGCAATAGATCCAACACAAAGAGTGCTTTACTTAGAAAACGAAGAAAAATCGATATTAATTAAAGTGATCATTGCATACACTGAACAATTCATAGGAGATGATATGGTATATTACAGTAGTGATCTTTCTTCAGAGGGTTTAAGTGAGTTAAATAAAAAATCTGAACTGATCACATTGAGTTATAAAAATTTGCTATTTACAGTAGTACAAACTACGGATGAAGCGATAGAGAATGATTTTACTCGAAAAATTACAAGCAGTCTCATCAATATTATAGAGAAACCAGCAGATTCCTTTTAGGAGTCTACTGGCTTTTTTTAATAATTTTCTGGAGGAATGACAGGTAACAACTTCAATTGATAAACAGGAAACACCAAGTTTATGATAATAAAAGTCGCAAGCAACCCGAAATTGAAAAGAAATAGATATTCGGATGGGACTATCTGCCTAGACAAGTTAAGGAGAACGACGAATAAAATAATACTGATTAATGACCAGAAACGAGTAGATATTTCTACTTTTTGACCGTCTTTAACAGGTAGCAGATTACTTTTACATCCAAATAATTTTGCGCGAATGACTGTTTGATTAGTATTCAAATCTAATTCAGAAGATGGACCTGCAATTTTTTCATCGGGTTGACCACCTATTTTAATGGTCATAAATCCTGGTGATCCCAACAAACCGGTCTTTCTAACGATGGTAACACTCATGAACTCATCCTTTCTATACTCTATACCTTCATTGAACCCTATTTAAATAACAATTGTAAAAGTTAGCGACTCTTTATCGTTAATGATCATCATGAACAACACACTTAAAGTCATGAATAGACGGCAATTCCCATTAAACGAACCACCTGAGCGACCTGGTTCACTAACGATAAAAAATTTCATCGATAAACTCTTTTCTTAGAATAGAGTTTGAAGCAAAATATTTGAAAAAATATCATTATAATTGTCACAAAAAGTAAAAGACCTATTGCTGAAAATGGTTTAAAATACCATTGATTTTCTATCAAACCACTAGCAAAAATCAATAAAGCTGAAGAGCAGAAACTAATGATATTTCCTTTAACAATAAGTTCTTGCTGATTGTTTTTTGTTAAAAACAAACTGAGAGCGATAAATGCGATTAGCATGAATAGATACATCCACATACTTCCGAAAGCGAAATCTGTATACATTGATAGAAATACATAAGGAAATAAATAGCTTAACAAACTGATTTTTTTAAGCATTTTTGAATTCAAAAGATCACTCCTCAAAGGTCTTGTTAATACCTTGTTGAAAATCGTAAAAAAATGAGTTCGGGCTTATTGTTGATCCTAAAAGGGAATAAGCTATTTCCAAGCCCTCTACTAACAACCATATTCGTATCTTCTTCAGTGTAAATACCTTCTGTATATTTTGGGAAAAGTCCTTGATCGGGTGCGATAAGACCACCAATAAAAGGAAGTCTAAACTGACCGCCATGAGCATGACCACTGAAGACTAGGTCAATATCCTGTTTGACATATAAATCGAACAGTTCAGGGCGATGAGATAAAAGAATTTTAAATCCTTCAACATCCTCTGTGAGGCTTTCTAACTCATTTTCTGGGTCTGCTCCAGGAAATGAAGGATCTTCTATTCCTAAAAGAGTCAGCTCACTAACTCCGGAAGATAAGGTAAACGTTCGATTATCTAAAAGAATGACGGTTTGATTGATAGCCTCAATTAGTTCTTCATACTGACTGCTTCTAGCTTCGTGATTACCCGTAACGAAATAGACAGGCGCAATTTGAGCAGCTCTTTCAATAAACTCAACAGCAACAGGAATATCGGTATTTCTTGAATCAATCAGATCACCAGTTACCACAATGATATCTGGATAAGCCGCTTCCAATTCTCTGATAAGTTTATTACCCCAGTCCTTATTATGTAAATCAGATACTTGAGCGATTGTATAGTTGTCGAAATCGCTTGGCACTTCATCATCAATTAACTTATACCATTTTGTCTCAATATGCGTGTTGCCCCATATGATCCAAATTAAAAGTAACGGAATGAGAAAAAGGAGAAAGCTGAGCACTTTATGACTTTTGATACGTTTGATCATTTATATTCCTCCAATTATAGGACAGATAAAAGCAGCGTATGGGTTAGTCTTCAATAATGGACAATTCGTAGGGTGGGAAAAAATAGTTCGTAACGAAAAAAACGGGTATTATTACTAGAAGGGATTTCCAAAAGTTGCTGACACCTAATATAGAATTAGCTATGACAAGCAATATAATGATAGAAAAAATCATAGGTGTGTACCATTTTCTTGTCTTGATTTCTAGCGCAGCTCCGTCTTTGACATTGACTATCTGTCTTTGAGTACCCAATTCCTTTAATTCAATTGTAGCTATATTTTCTTTTATGTGGATAATGTTCGGTTCATCCAGCTTAAGCTTTTCTGTTTGATCATTGACCTTGATTTTCATTAATCCACCTGAGCCCATGAGGCCGGTGTTTCTATGTATTGTAATACTCACTTAGACTTCCTCCCAAAATTTAATATAGAATGATTCATTTCAAAGCTTTTTTATGATCTTCAACTCATAAAAACTATAAAAAAATCCTACTATCAAAGATCCAAGTAGCAATAGAAAAACTAAAACTAATTTCCATTTAGGACTAAGAATAAAGAATAGAGAAGTGAAGGCAATAATCAGTGTCCAATAATAATAGTTAAAACTGGATTTCACTGTAATTTCTATAGAATCTCCATCTTCGATAGTAATAGATTTGTTCCTAACAGCAAATTGCTTGAGTGCAATGGTAGCGGTTTGATCAGGGATATCGAGCTCAAGCATCTGGTTTGAACGGATGCTTTCGATACGTTGATTATCGATTTTAAGATTCAATACGAAAGACGAATTCTTAGTATTTCTATGGATTTTAATACTCATTTAAGTTACCTCCATCGTTATTAATAACTATTCCAATGTTGCTCTTTTTCAGACATCTCCGATGTTCGTTTAATCAAATACTTTGGTACAAACATATCAAAAATAGTCAGCCCTATGATAAAGAAAAGTTGCATGTAGATAGTTGAACGAGTCATTGAGAAATCATTAAAAAAAGGGATGAGGGCTGTAATCATCAGAGCAAAACAAATTAAATATCTTAATCCCCACATGAGATTATATCTTACAATATCAAACGTCTCCCCATCTTCCACGGTAAATATTTTACTGGTTAAAGCGGTGCTGATTTTGATGGTTTCTTGTTCTTTGGGAATTTCAAAAGTAACAGATTCTCCAGGCGCAAGCTTTTCTAAAACAACATCGTCCATCTTGACTGAAATATTACTCATCACACTGAATGCTCCAACACTTCTTTTGATCGTTACACTCATAATCAAACAACTCCTTTGAATAAAAGTACCATAACTTCAAGTGAAATGAAATCGTATTTATAAATTTATTTAGGAGTATATAAACCTTTATATTTTTCTAAACTATTATCTAGATATAAGCTATAATAAAACTATATGAATAGAGGAGCATGCACATGTTATTTCCGTTGGATGTTAAAGCAGCAATTGTAATTGTGATAATACATATCATAATATCTTTTAGTCTCCATGTTTCCACAAAGTACAAAATGATATTTCGTATCTATTCAATTTTGGTAAGTTTCAGCTTTATTATTTTTTATATAGGATTTCCTATGTTCTTTTACGACATCTTTTCTGACGAGACTATATCAAGGGGATTTTATTTTGAAGGACTAGCGTATTCATATCTTCTGCTTTTTCTTCCACTCATAGTGACAGCTATAGTGTTATTTGGGCAATGGATCATGAAACAAGACCATTTTTCGAAGCCGACTAAATATATTGCGCTCACAGGACCATCTCTGTTATTAGCAGGTTTAGGCATAATGGCATACTATCCATTTATGTTATTTTTTTATGGGTTTAATTAATACCAATTTAAACATAAAGAAAATCGCTTCACCCAAATAAATGGGCAAAGCGATTTTTTTGAGCACTTTAAATTACTTACCCTCACGAAGATTTTTGACCGTCCGTTTTTCTAGTAAAAAGTTTTTGAAAAATCGTGGTCCACCTTGTCCATCGGGGGCTTGTGCTACTAGCCCAACTTTCACAATTGAAGAAACAGGTAAATTAAATACTCTCATCATATCGAACTGGTTGCCATCTAAAGAGTAATGAAAGGAAAAGGCAGGTCCTACTCTAGCAACTTGCAGCCATACGGTATCTTGTTCAATAGTAGGTCCATTCGCATCGTCAGAAGTTTGATTCGTAACGACACTGACGACTGCTTTGGTACCTAAGTCTGTGTTCTCGAAACAGGCTTTTGCCCATAAAGATTCATTTTCCATAACCATGAGGACAGCCGCATCATACAAATCAGCAAAAGGATGAGAAACCTCAACGTGCATTATAAAATCACCTTCAACTTCTTGGTACAAAAAAGGTGCATTAGATAAGTTATCTGGACTTACACCTGTTTCAGATACGAATCCTTCATTGCAAAAGAAATCTGTCTTAGCTGGGGCGTCAATAATCAAAGTATCTTTTTCAAATCTTGCTTGGCTTTCATTTAACCAACTAAATTGTGTTAAGTCTATTCTAGTCAATTCTATTCTCCTTTAAATTCAATTTATTTACGCCATTTAATATCTGATTCTTTTATCGGTCTGATCACTCTACATGGATTGCCAGCAGCGAGTACATTTGGAGGGATATCATTTAATACGACACTACCCATACCAATGATAGAATTTTCTCCAATAGTTACATCTTGAGCGATTTTTACATCTCCGCAAAGCCAAACTTTGTCTCCAATAGTCACTGGTTTTGCATAGACTCCGCCATCAGCACGTTCTACTGGGTCTTCAGCGTGATTCCCTGTGTAGATTCCAACCCTAGGTCCAATGTAGACATCATGACCGATTCTTACTTCGTTACAATCTAAAATAATCATATCGTGGTTAATATAAACGTTATCGCCTATATAAATATTGAATCCAAATTCACACCTGAAATTGGATTCGATAAAAACATTTTCACCAATGGATCCAAAAAGGTTTTCCAGTATGCTGTTGTAATAGTTACTTTCATCGTTGACGAGTTTATTGTACTGACGACATAAGAGGATTGCTTCTCGTCGCGCTTTTTCAATATCTTCATGGGTATCATCATACATTTTCTGAGAATTCACAATTTTTTTAATATCTGATGGTGACATGGTTCACCTCTTTTTCGTTAGAATAGTCTTCTCAAAAATAGACTACCTTATTGAGTAACCGTTTGCAATCTTAATAAGAGGTAGATTGAGTATCGTCCGTTTTAGTTTCGATTTCTTTCATTTTGTATTTTATTAGCTGTACTTTATAGTGGAAATAAGAGCAAGCGTAATCATACTTTGAGTGATTGCTTGATTATCTTTAAGGCGGTATACTAGTAAGATAGCCCAAAAATAGGCTTGGGAAGAAGGAGAAGATTTATGACACCAAATATGATCGGATTTAGCTTTGTAATGATCGGAATTTTCCTGATTTTAGGAAAGTATGTTAGAAACAATGCGAAGTGGTTACGTAATTTATTTTTACCAAGTTCAATTATAGCTGGATTTATTGCATTACTTTTAGGACCAGATGCTTTAGGAAGACTGACTTCGATGTTTTTAGATGAAGGAAATTTTTTCTATAATGGATTGGTTCCGGAATTTATTCTTGAAGTCTGGCGACCGCTCCCAGGTATGTTTATCAATATTGTGTTTGCGGCATTATTCTTAGGTAAAACTGTACCGAGCGTTAAGAAAATATGGAAAACAGCCGGACCTCAAATTGTTATGGGACAGGCTGTTTCTTGGGGACAGTATGTTGTAGGATTACTACTAACGATATTCGTTCTAACACCATTTTTTGGAATGAGCCCGTTAGCTGGCGCACTAATCGAAATTAGTTTCGTGGGTGGACACGGTACGGCTGCTGGTCTAGCAGATACTTTTGCTACCTTAGGATTCGCGGAAGGGGCTGATTTAGCACTCGGGCTTGCAACCATTGGGATTCTAGTAGGTGTTCTAGTCGGTATTATTTTGATCAATATCGCATATAGAAGAGGGACAGCAAAATACGTAGGTGGCGATACAGATTTTACAGACGAAGAGCGTGAACAGCTTGGGGAATCTTATGGGTACGATATGGAGCCTACCGTCAAAGAAGCGAAGGCTATCGAACCACTGGCTTTTCATTTTTCATTGATAGCCGTTGCGATTGCATTCGGATATCTCTTACAACAAGGATTGATTCTTTTAGAAGCTTATACTTGGGGGGCTTGGACAGATGTTTACTTGTTCCCTTATATGCCGTTATTTCCACTAGCCATGATTGGCGGTATGCTGATTCAGTTATTCTTCGATAAGATGAACATTCATATGTATATTGATCAGAACTTGATTAGCAAGATTTCAGGATTTGCACTAGATATCTTACTGGTATCTGCATTAGCAACCTTGTCATTAGATGTTATTGGAGATAACATTATTCCATTTCTATTAATTTCGATTGTAGCAATCATATGGAATGTGTTTGCCTTTTTATATCTTGGTCCGCGTATGATTCCGGATAACTGGTTTGAAAGAGGCCTTGGTGACTTTGGTCAAGCTACGGGAATGACTGCAACAGGCTTACTCTTAATGAAAGTTGCGGATCCTAAACATCAGACACCGGCACTTGAAGGATTTGGATACAAGCAGATTCTATTTGAACCTTTTGTGGGTGGTGGATTAGTCACTGCAGCATCACTACCCTTTATCTATCAATTTGGACCAGTGGTTTTCTTGATTGTTTCAATTATTGTAACAGCAGCATTTCTGATATTCGGTTTGGTTTACTTTGGACCGAAAAAGAATCATGAAAAACAAAGATCAAAAAAGTCTAAATAGTAACTATATAAAAAACACGACGGACTCAATGAGTCTGTCGTGTTTTTTGTTTAATTGAGATAAAGGTACAAAGCCGTTAAAATAATATTTAAGACGAAGCCGATAGATAAAATAATCAGATGATACTTTCGGTAAAGATTCATAAAGGCAATAAATTCTCTAATAAATGCATTAGGAATATAATAAAAGGCCGTTCGTGCACCTATGCCGTCAGCATCTATATTGGCTCTTTTAGCATAAATACCAGCTCTTAGTAAGTGATAGTTATTAGTTACAAATACAGCTTTTTTATTAGAAGAAGTCATTTTTTCAGCAGAAAACTTCATATTCTCATAAGTGTTTTTTGACTGACTTTCCAAAATAATCTGTTCTTCTTCAAGTCCAAGTGTTTTCGCAAACTTTGCCATCGCTTCAGCTTCAGGTAAACGTTCATCCTTACCTTGTCCACCCGAGAAAATCACATACGCCTTTTTATTGTTTTTCTCTAGTTGTTTTCGGTAAAAATTGAGACCTTTCTTGATTCTGCTTTGTAGTAAGGGGGGGACTTTATAACCATCAATCAAACCGCTACCTAATATAATGATGTAATCTTTATCAAGTTTAGGATAGTAAATCTGATAAAGAAGCGAAGAAACAGCAAACATAAATAAAAAGAAACCGACGTAGGCTAAACAGAAACTAGCAAAAGAAAATAAAAAGTCCAGTTGAGTAGGAATGTATTGATCTAGATTTAAAATTCTAGCAATATTTAAAAAGAGTATGCCAATCCCAATGACTAGTAATAAAGAATTTTTAAGCCGAATACCTTCCTTTTGATAGATTTTTATGGTGTTGAAAAAAGAAAAAATAATTAGACCAAATCCTCCGAAGGCTAATAAGATAACAATCAAACCGAATAAAAAAACGAAAATATAAGTGATGAATGTTCCAGGATTTTGAACCGTTTCATAAGCAAGGGACCCCATTACACTGATTAAAGCGAGTGTCAGAAAAAAACCGTTTAAAACTTTTCGGCGATCTTGTATATATGCTATGATAAAAAGTGCTATAAAAAATACTGTAATTAAATGAACCATAAAGTCTCCTTTAAATAGTGTAATCAGCGAATTTGCTGTTTTCTTATGCACCCATCATATAATATTTAGTACATTATGCCTACAAAAACAATAAACGAGTTATCGAGTAAGAAGAATGGGAGTGAATCGAATGAAATCTAAACGGTTAGAAGAGCATGGATTGATCAACAAGGTTGCAGGTAGTGACTATAACTTCAGATACCAGAAAGCGGGAAATCGAGTTGTGGAGGATCTAGAAAAAGTTCTTAGAGACTTATCGATAAAGCCTAAAGAAATATACTCCGGTCAGCAAACGCATAGTGAGCATATCGAATATGTAGACGGTAAGAATGGAGATGCTTTTGTATTTGGAAAAACCTTTAAAAATACAGATGGATTGATTACAGATCAAACAGATGTGGCCTTACTCATAAAATTCGCTGATTGTACGCCAGTCGTTTTATTTGATCCAGTCAAGAAAGTTCAAGCAAGTGTTCACTCTGGATGGAGAGGTACAACGAAGCAGATTTCATTGAAAGCAATTGAACGAATGGTTGAAGAGTTTGGGTGCGATAAAGAAGATATTTTAGCCTATGTAGGACCTTCTATAGACCTTGCAAATTATGAAGTAGGGCCAGAAGTTTACGAAGCGTTTAAAGAATTTAAGACGCGAGACGATTTTTTTGAACCTAGGGGAGAGAAATACTTGATGAGTATGCTGGATGCAAATCTGTCCATTTTACTTGAAGCAGGGCTTAAGGCAGAGAATATTGAAGTAGAGCGAGCTTCTACTTATACAGATAATCGTCTTCATTCAGCTAGAAAAGAAGGACCTGAATACCAACTTAATGGGATAATAACTATGATGCTATCAAAATAAACTAAAAACTCCGTGTCTCTTAATGAGAGGTACGGAGTTTTTTTATTATTTGAGATTATTTAACATATTTTTAGTATTTAACTGTGCTACAATAACGAATCGGTGCTCAAGATTCAAAACAAATCCATTTCTCTTTAATTCATCATTTAAATTTACGAGACGATCAAAGTGGGTATTTACTGTGAAATTAGGAAATTCCCACGGTATCGTTCGCACATAATAAATTAACCCATCCATATCGTAAAATTTTTGTTTCGGATAAGATTCGTTTTGATAAAGTATCTTAAAACCAGTTTCTTTTAATTCAGTTTCTACCGTAGATAAATGAAGATTAAAGGATAACTTTTGAAAGTCTGGAATGAGTTTTGATGCTAGTAAAACCCCATTTATGTCGCCGACTTGTTGAGTAATAAAATAGCCACCTGGTTTGAGTACCCGTTGGACTTCGCTGACTAGAAAGGATTCATGTGAATTGATGATAATATCAAAAGAATCATCTGGGAAGTCAAGGAAATCATCGTCGCCGACAAACTTAACATTAACTCCTAACGGTAATAATTTTTGTAACAATAAAGCGTAATTTTTTTCCCATCCTTCTGTTACTGAAGTAAGCTGATGAGGATGATTCAATGAATCAAGTAACTCTCCACCACCAGTACCCATATCTAGTAACTTCATCTCAGAGCCAAGTAAATTCAAAACAAGTTTACTATAGTCCCAAGGGAGTGGGTCCATTTCAGATTTACCTTCTAAATAAGAAAAATCCCATCCAATAAATTTTTGCTGATTTTTTTCACTTTTAAGCCAGTCTTTTTTTATTTTTTCTAGATTTATCATCGTTCTATCTCCTCAAATTTAAAATTATGGAGGCGATATAGCCGATGTTGATAGGAATCATTTATCTCGATATAGTGCCCATCACACTCAGCTATATCGAGTAGCTACATCGTTTGAAGTTCATAAAGGCTCACTCCTTAACTATGATGATTAAATTATAGCAGTAAAATACAGGAGTTGAAAGTGTATTCAAAAAAGTATCTAACTATTGACAAAATGTAACGACTTAGTTACTATTAGTGTAATGACTTGATTACATTTGGAAGTAGGAAAAGAAATGATTGAAAATCGAATTAAAGTTTTAAGAGCTGAGATGAAATGGACACAGGCGGATTTAGCTGAAAAAGTAGGGATTTCTAGACAAGCGGTTATTTCTATTGAAAAGTATAAGTATACACCTTCTCTTGAACTCGCTTTTCAAATAGCTGCTGTATTTGATAGAGATATTAATCAAGTTTTTACAATGAAAAAGGAGGAAAAAGAATGATTGTATTATTAGAAATCGTAGGTGGGTTAAGTTTAGCTCTTTTTGTACTTGTAGGGGCTTTGAAAGAAGCGAAGGATACTGCGGACAATAATGAAGATGAAAGATGGCGGATGATTATTGGTAAGGCAGACCAAGCGGCATTGAATACGTTTATTGGAATCAGTTTTGTCTCATTTTTTGTTCCAGCTGTTCTAAGAGGTATTGGACATGTAGCTACTCGATTTTCTTGGGAGACACTATCCAATCTACCTGATGGGTTTTCGATTAGTTTTTATAATAGTTATCCGTTAACTTTAATGCTTATTGTACTCTCTTTCAGATACATAGCAATCTGGCACTACAAGAATAAATACTAAATATAGAGTAAACCAGCTTGCTACATATTGTATCGTTTGATATATCGCGTAATGATACGTTTTTAATATAGAATAAAACTCCCTCGTAAGTCATACTATAAATATAGAAAAGGGGGAAATAGAAAATGAAAATTGGCGATAAGATAAAAGAGGGTAGGCTTAATAAAGGCTATACACAAGAACAAGTAGCAGAAATTTTGTATGTTTCCAGATCCACTGTATCGAGTTGGGAAGTGAATCGAACTTATCCTCCTTTAGATATGTTAGTGACGCTAGGTGATTTGTATGAGATTTCATTAGATATCATGTTAAGAGAAGATAAAAAAATGGTAGAAAAAATAGTAGAAGAAACTAAACTAAGTATGAATCTTAAGAAAATCAATATATTTTTACTGATCTTATTTATTCCATTAGCCATCTTCATGGGATAAAGCTTATGGATATCCGGTAAAGATATAAGTTAAAAGCAAACAAAAGATGTCCAATTGTTCATTACAAACGATTGAGATTCCACTAGAACATATAGTAAGTAGTTCAGAAGAAGTTAGGAAGATCGAACTGATCACGAAAAGGAGCAAAATTAAAATAGCTACAAGTTTTGATGGATTCCATAATTATATTTCCTGTATGCTTGAAGGTAATAATGTAGTAATATAAGTTGTAAACAACCCTACTACGTGGTCATAAAGTACAATTTAAATTAAGAAAGGTAGAGGAATAAAGCAATGACTAAAAACCAGTATCCACTTGTAATGATTCGACTAGTACTATACATAAGTATCGTTTTTTTAATTGGTGCTAGCCTAGTAATCAACAATTGGTATAACGCACCAACATCTGAAATATTGATGAATTATCTTTTACCAACAATGCTAATTGTTTTTGGGATCGAAATAGAAGAATACCGTAAAGCTTCAAGACTTATAATGATCTTTTTAGGACTACTTTTCTTTATCTATATAGCAGTACACTATCTTATAGGGTTTCATAATCCCTATTGGGGAAATTAATTGAATCAAACAAAAAACGTATTCGATCTCGCAGTAGTTTAAACTACTCTAATCGAATACGTTTTTTTAGCTTAAGGTTGTTTGAATTCTTTCTTGAATTTCAAAGGCTTCTTCCTGTTTTAATTCTGGCAAATAATTTGTCTGAAAGGCGGTAGTCACTCGGATTTCAGCAAGATCGAAAGAATTAGCTATAGGACCGATATCTGACTCAATAGTTTGAACGCGTAACAAAGGAATTGTAATTTGTTCTCTTCGCCATAACCCCTTGTAAATGATCAGCTGATCTTCGTTCAGGCTATAGCGCCAGTATTTTGCTTTAAAAGAAGGGCGAATGCCTATAAAAAATATCCATTGTATGGTAATCAGAATACCTGTTAATCCAAAGATCCAATCAGGCACAGTAAAAAATTTGAAAAATTGATTCATCAAGAAGAGTACAATGATAACTGCTAAAAAGAAAGAACAATGGATGAATGATTTTATTCTCCAATAACGGATAACATTAGGGTTAGTTTGATTCATATTCACCAAGTTCACCTCTTTCTGATCTAAACCATTCAAATAATTGAAAAGCATCTACTTCTTCAACAAAGTTTAGTTTTATATTTTGTGATAATTGACCTTGGGCGGAAAAAAGTACGACTTTGGCAAGGTTAGCTTTTTTCAAGAAAGGATTTTGTGCGAACTTAAAGTTCAGAATTCTATTTTTTGGAATATACGTTTTTTTTATCGAAAATCTTTGAGCGACTTGTAACGTAATTTCATTTTGCGATAGCGCGTAGCCATTCAACTGTTGAGAACGGTAACCGTATGATAGGTTTATTACAATAAACACAACGCATATGACCCAAGCGTATGACCAAAATAGCGCAGAGATGATTACTGAGGTAGCGATCCAGAACAACATTCTGAATTGGATAAATCTTCGAATAGAGCGTTTTGGAGTAATTAGTTTCGCAGATAAGAAGTCATATTCCGGGAAGCAAGACTGAACGAGTATTGCTAATTGATCCGTTTTAATGAGTGGAAAAAGGATTACTTTTCCACTTCCAGCTTCATCATTTTTGTCGCTTGAATCGTCCTCTTCTTCATCTTCAGTGGCAATTGATAAAGAAAGTGTTGTATACCCAAAACATTTCATTAAAATGTTCTGTTGTTCTTCAATACTTTGAACATTTTCTAGGACAATCGTTTGGCTGTTTGTCTCTAACAGACCTCGTTTAATCGTTAACTGTTTATCAGATAAAAAGACACTAAACTGATATTGTTTAATCACCATCAAACAGATTCTAGTTAAGTAAACAAAGAGAATCAAACTCAAAATGATTAAGAATAAAAGCGCAATAGATGTTTGAACAATGAGAGATTCTACTTGGTCAAATAAACTGATCTCTAAATTATTGGATAAGAAGCTACCGACTGTTAAAAATAAAAAAAGGCTTTGCATAAAAGAAGTATTCAATAAAGCCATCTTAATAATTTCTTTGATTGACAATTGAAAAATTAATGCGTCTTTTGTAGTTATTTCCAAAAAATCTGATTTTGAAAATAACTCTTTAGTATGCGTATCAGGATCAGCGAGGCTTGAATCGATATCAGTATTTAAACGGTTGATTTGGCTTTTAATTTGATCAAGTTGCTCATCTGAGATAGCTTCTAGCAAAATGTTTTTTCCGGGAGTTTGAATCGTAACTTTAGTGATTTTTAAAAATCGATGTATCAAACTCTCAGAAGTATCAATACTTTGAATACGACTGATTTGAATATCTTTCTCTTTTCTTATCACAAGACCGGTTTTTAGAATAAATCGGTTATCCTGAATAGAGTAGGATGTTCTGAAATACTTGATGAGATCGATTATTAAACCAAACAGTAAGACGACGGTCAGTACACTTACCGATATTAGAAGAGACTCTAAAAAAGCTCCATCAGAAGGTTTTACTAAAGTATAGATAAACAAAGGTACAAATAAAGTGGTAAGTCTCTTAAAGGCTTTAGTGATTAGAATACCTATATGTAGTCTTTGCTCATTATACATCTGAATGGACCTCCTTAATGAGATCCATAATACGAATCTTTAAAGCTTGAGCATCTTTTTCAAGTAAAAGTGGAACAGTATGGCTTGTACCGGCAGTTTGAATTTCGACTACTTGTACCTGATATCTTCTAGATAAAGGACCGTCTTCAACAAGCACTTGTTGAATTCTTTCTATAGGAATAATCTCTCTTGTCCTGAAAAAGACTCCTTTCAGTATCTCTAAATAAGTAGGATGCACTTCATAGCGAATGGATCTGTATCTTATGTAAGGTAAAATAAAATAATCTATACAAAAAGTTATACTTATCAGTGAAATCAGTATGATAGATAAAACATTGGACCATTCGAACCAGTGAATAACCCCAATTAGACTAGCACAGCCGAGTACATAGAAAATAGCGATGACTAAGCTGTGTGTTCTATCATACTTAACGACAGCCGCATCTAGTTTGTTTAAAGGTGCTTGTTCTTCAATCAAATTGTTCATTCCTTTTCATTAAAATCTGTAACTCAATCATTATAGCAGTCGGAACTAAAATTTCATATACGTCGAAAGTAGGATTAAACTTAGCAAACATTACAATGGATGGAAAAGTACTATGTGTGAAATAGTAATTGTGATATACTCAGATAAAGGAGCGGGTGGAGTGAGTGAATCTATCAATAAAGACTACATTAGAGGACATATCGATACGATTATCTTAAGAATACTTCTTGAACAAGATAATTATGGATACGAAATTATTAAAAGTATAAAAATACTTAGTAATGGTAATTATGAACTTAAAGAACCTTCTTTGTATACAAGTCTAAAACGACTAGAAAAACTAGCATACATCGAATCATACTGGGGAGATGAAACACACGGTGGTCGTAGAAAATACTACAAAGTTACCAAGGCAGGTAACCAGTATTATATCAATGCTTTAAAAGAATGGAAAATTGCGAAGACATTAATTGATCAATTAGTAGAGGGGACATCATAGAAATGAAGACCATTGAACGACATATTGATAAATTATTTAAACCTTATAAAAAGAGCAAATATATTTTAGAATTAAAAGAAGAAGTATACTCCAATCTACTAGCCAGAAAAGAAGATTTAGAGTTAGAAGGTTATAGCGAAGAAGAAGCGGTTAAAAATACCATTAATTATTTGAACTCTATAGAGCATCTTATAGAAGAAAATAAAGTTATAGATATGAATGTGCTTTTGTCCACTCTATTCCAATCAGTAACTTTATATACTGTGCTGATCTGGATTGGAACACTGCCTTTGTCCTTATTTCCAGAAAATAGTTTACTGAGTTTCTTTTTTATGCTCCTTACAGTTTTGATAGGGATCGTTTATCTCTCGTATCTAAGAAAAACGAGATCAAGCAACCCTAAGTTTAAAAACTTTAATATTAAGAGAATGCAAAAACTTAAAAAAGTTATATGGCAATTGTGGGGTGGATTTATTGTCATTATCTTGCTTAGTGTGACTGGAATCTACTTTGCTAGCAATATATGGTTTTCTCGACCTGTCACAATCGATGGGCCTTACGAGTTTGCAACAATAGCAACAAGCTACTTGAAACCATTTGCTATAATCATCATTCCACTTACTATGAACAGACTTGCAAATCTGGTGGAAGAAAGTGAGGAATATCTAAATGAAGAAAATTAAAGACTATTGGATCTTGGGATTATTTATAGCAGGAATCGCTGTTTTCTGTTGGATACAGTTAATGGTTCTTCCTGAAAGACATCAAGCAGAAGAGCGTTATGCTCAAGAGCAACTGAGTCCATTGACTCAAGACTTTAATTATATTGCTGAGTATGAAAGTGACTATCTTGGGGACAATTCAAATACATTCAATTTATTTAGAAGTTTACCCATGACGCAAGATGAAATGACTTTTCAGCTTTATCCAGAGGAATTAGGAGTCGAAATTCATTATCCAACTACTTTAAATGAATCAGCTCATTCAACCATCACTACTGATAGAGATAATGAATACGGACAAAAAGAAGAAAACATTGCGTACAGAGCACTTTTGTATAATACCACTGCAGCATTTGCCTTAATCAAGAATATAAATCAGCTGACTTTTGAATTTCAGGACAGTAGGTTCGACTTTAAAAGAAGTGATTTTGAATCTATGTACTCAAACCTAGACCAGTTGCTCGACGAAGATACTTGGATTCAAAAAGTTCAACAACCATTGCAAGATGATCAATACGTAGAGAAAATATTCAAAGAATTAGCTATTGTTCATTAATCCAACAAACAGTACATTAAGAATAGTGATTGTACTGTTTGTTTTTATTTACTTTAAAATGATGTTGTTGGATTGTTGCCAAAATAGGCTAGAAGAAGATAGTTTGTGAAAAAATATCCTAACGGAAATAATATATGAATGTTTTTACTTACTTTTCGTATGTTTCAAGCTTCAAAACCTTTAAGAATAAGGCTTTTTACAAAAAAGATCTTATTGAATTAATTTGAACAAACCTCTTGAAATTTAAAAAATCAGGAGTATAATGAGTATGAAAACAGCAAGAGATCATGTTTTCATTGTAAGTAGAGTGCATAAGATCACCAGGTAAGGGATACGAGAGTTTATAATTACAAATAAAACATAGACAGTTTTTCATCGTGCGAAACAAGAGGAATCATTCTGATCGTGCTTGTGAATAGTTGTTCTATTTATTTTTGTGAATATAATAACTTTCAGCCTGGAAGTCTCGTTGTTTTTCATCGCAAGACAAAATATTATATATTTCCTAGGAGGAAAATAGAGAATGAAAGTAGTAGTTGTAGGTTGTACACACGCTGGAACATCAGCGGTTAAAACGATTCTAACTGAAAATCCGGACGCACAAGTAACAGTATACGAAAGAAACGATAATGTATCTTTCCTATCTTGTGGTATTGCTTTGTATGTTGGTGGAGTTGTTAAAGATCCAGCAGGACTTTTCTACTCAAACCCAGAAGAATTAGCTGACTTTGGTGCAGACGTTAAAATGGAACACGATGTTTTAAACATTGATTCTGAAACTAAAACAGTAACTGTTAAAGACCTTAAAACTGGTGAAGAGACTCAAGACACTTATGACAAATTAGTTGTAACAACTGGTTCTTGGCCAATCATTCCTCCAATCCAAGGTATTCAAAGCAAAAACGTTGTACTTTGTAAAAACTATAATCAAGCACAAGAAATTATTGCACGTAAAGAAGGTAAACAAAAAATTACTGTCGTAGGTGGAGGATACATCGGTATCGAGCTTGTTGAAGCTTTCGCTGAAGATGGTAAAGATGTAACTTTAGTTGATGGTCTTGACCGTATTTTGAATAAATATCTAGATCCTGAGTTCACTACTGTATTAGAAGAGGACTTAAGAGGACGCGGCGTTAAAGTTCAATTAAACGAAATGGTTCAAGGATTTGAAGATAGTGAAGATGGAACAATGACAACAGTTAAAACTTCTGGTGGAGAATATGAATCAGAAATGGTTATCTTATGTGTTGGTTTCCGTCCAAATACTGATCTTGTTAAAGGTCAAGTTGAAATGCTTGGAAATGGCGCAATCATCGTTGATAACTATATGCGTACAAGCAACCCAGACATTTTCGCAGCTGGAGATAGCTGTGCCGTAAACTACAACCCAACTGGTGGACACGCTTATATTCCATTAGCAACTAACGCTGTTCGTATGGGATTACTTGTGGGTAAAAACATTAAAGAACCAACATTAGAATACAGAGGAACTCAATCAACTTCTGGTTTACACTTATTTGGATGGAACATTGGTTCAACTGGTGTAAGTGAGTCTAGTGCTCCAGTAATGGGTCTTGAAGCTCGTGCGGTTATGTTTGAAGATAACTACCGTCCAGAATTCATGCCAACTAACGAAAAAATCATGATGAAACTTGTTTATGAAGTAGGCACAAACCGTATTGTTGGTGGACAAGTTATGTCTAAATATGACATCACTCAATCAGCAAACACATTGTCACTTGCTATCCAAAATAAAATGACAATTGAAGATTTAGCACTAGTTGACTTCTTCTTCCAGCCAGTATTCGATCGTCCTTGGAACTACTTGAACTTACTAGGACAAGCAGCAATGACACACGAAGCTGAACTTGAAAAAGAATCAATGAACGCTGGTTCTAATTAATTTAAAATGAACGCTTAAAAGAGGGTTCAGGCATATGTCTGAATCCTCTTTTTTTGCGCAAAAAAAGAAGCCGTACCAAAAATGGTAGGCTTCTTTAGGAGAAAAATGCATTATCCTCTTACAGATTTAAGTGCAGTTCCCCAAGAGTTTAATTGGTCAAACATCATCGTCATATTTTCTAGGTGTAAGTCTCCTGGATTAAATGTTGAAAAGTTTTCGAAGTCTAAAAATAGTGAGAATGTAGGATGTACGCGAGTGTCAGCAACCATTAATTCTCCTAGGATTCCACGCAAGTGTTCAGCAGCACGTGCACCACCAGTTGAACCGTAACTCATAATGCTTGCAGCTTTATTGTTCCAAGCCGTTGTTGGTGCGCTATCCAAAGCATTTTTCAAAGCACCAGTGATACTGTGGTTATATTCAGCTACAACGAATACATATGCGTCTAATTCGTTAATTTTTTCTGCCCATTTAGCTAAGCCAGGTTCTGTTCCAGCAGTAGTTCCGAAGAAAGGTAAGTCGTAATCTGCGATATCTACGATTTCGTATTGTGCGTCGTTTCTTTCGTCCGCAACTTTTTTAGCCCATTCTCCTACTTGTGTACTAACTCGTCCTTGTCTAGTGCTTCCTAAAACGATCCCGATTTTCAATTGTTCTGTCATGATAAATCTCCTATTCATTATTTATTTTAAGATGCTGTCTTTTCTCCAACATCTGTTGTATAATTCTATTATAGCTTACAAAATGTAAGTGACAATAGACAGTAATTGATAAGTGTTGTTTAAACAACAAAAAATTAAAATTGTCGAGAAAGTATAGGTGGTAAGATGCAACAATCAGTAGAAACCGTTGATATTCGTAAAATTCGAACACGTAAATCGATTATTGAAGCTTTTTTTGGATTATTAAAGAAGAAACCGTTTGAAGCAATAAGAATTAGTGACATTACTTCGATGGCTATGATTAATCGAGCGACATTTTATAATCACTTTACGGACAAATATGAATTATTTGAAGTGATTACTAAAGAGATCATTATGGAAAATGTTCGAAATCAGCTCGCTGAAACCACTAATTTCTGTCAAAACACATTGACAAGTGTTTTTGTGGCTTTGACCAATTATCATAATGAGTTGCATGCATTATGTTCTAATAGCTATGACGAAATGGCGAGTATCAATGAAACGATTTTGAGAAAAGAAGTGGAACACGTACTTTTTGAGTCCTTGACAGTGAAATATCCTAATAAAAAGCCTGAAGAGATTCAAAACGCAGCTTCTGTATTTAGTTGGATGCTTTATGGGGCTGCTTACGAGTGGAAAACAAGTAGTACGTTGGAACCAGAAGCTTACTTTGCTAAAACAATGAGTTCGATTGAACATATTTTAAGTGAATAAATCTTATAAAAGCCGGAATGAGTCATAGAGACAAGTTCTGGTTTTAATTTTTTTTCAAAACATGCGATAATAGGAAAACAGGCATGATATAGTGCCAAAGTCAAAGTATGTGAACGGAGAAAAACATGATATCTTATTACAATTTTGGAGAAGAAGTCAATAAGAGTTCGAAATCCGCGGCCGAATGGGTTTCTGTAACAAATCCTACTAGTGAGGATATTGAGTATCTTTCAAAGACTTTTGATCTTCCAAGAGATCTCTTTGTTTCGGAGTATTTCCCAGAAAATATCACTGAGATTGAACAAGTTTTCTCGAATATTCTTGGGGAGTGCTTGTATGTTGTTTTAATTAACTACAATGAAGTAGAACCGCATTCTGTTGAGAAGGGGCTATATCCAGTTACGTTTATCTTTAATGAAGATATGCTGATTACAATTGCAGATGAAAAGGATCAGTCTATTTTGCCATCTATCCAAAATGAAGTAGATGCTGAAGTGAATTCGGGAGAACTGATCACGAGTTTTATTTTGAATATGTATCAATTATACATTGCTGAACTGATCGATTTAAAAGTACGCATCGACGATATTGACCAAAGAGCAAGAAACACAACGCAACGAGAAACATTGTTAGACCTGACAGACGCAGAGCGTGATATGGTTTTTTTGGAGCAAACATTAGATGATCAAAAGCAGACCATTCTTAATTTACTAGAGCGAGATCTATTTAAAAAAATGGAAGTAGAAGCGCGGACGATCAAAGAGATTCATAAAAAAATCAGAAAATCAGATCGACTAGTAGAAATTTATAGAGACTTGATTGATACTACAGGGGGGCTGATTTCGGATATGATCGACAGTCGTCTAAATAGGATCATGGAGTTCTTGGATTCCGCCCAGTTGGTGATCGCTATTCCTACACTAATATTCAGCCTATGGGGCATTAACACAGGTGGACTGTTTGGTACCGATACACCTTTAGGATCGCTGATAGTTGTGATTTTAGCGGCTATCTTAGGTTTAGGAACGTATTTCTATCTAAAAAGAAAGGAATACTAAAAAACAGAGTCTCCTTAATGAAAAGGGGACTCTATTCTTGGCTTACTTATTTTAATTTGAAAGACGGTGGGAAGATACTTGCAATAAACTTGCATTCATCTTCTGTTAATTTAAAGCTAGCTGCTTCAAGGTTTTGTTCCATCTGTTTACGATTTCTCGCACCAGGAATAACAGCATCTACGACATCTTTGGACAGATAATATGCTAATACAATATTCTGTAGTCCTGTATTGTATTTTTCAGCTAAAGGTCTAATCTGTTCGACTTTTCCAAGTATTTCGCTATATGTTGGCTCTTGGAACTGAGGACGACTCTTCTGACGATCCGTTAATTGAGTGTTCTGGTCGTATTTACCAGCTAAAAGTCCTGAAGCAAACGGGAAGTAAGGAATAAAGCTAATATTTTGTTCTTTATAATACTGGAATACTTTGCTTTCTGCTTCTTGATTTAGTAAATTGTATTCATCTTGTACAACGTCGATATCCTGATGTACGTTTGCCTCTTTGATTTGATCAAATGAGAAATTCGAAACACCAATCGAACGAATTTTACCTTGTTCCTTCAGACGAGATAAAGCACCAATTGCTTCTTCTTTAGGTGTATCTTCATCTGGGAAGTGAATGTAATAAAGATCAATATAATCTGTTTGTAGACGAGCTAAGCTATCTTCTACTTGCTTTGTCAAAAATTCAGGGGAATTATTTAATTTCAATTCACCATCAACGTATTCATGCGCGCCTTTTGTAGCGATCACGATATCTTGGCGTAAATGGTTCTTTTTAAGTGTTTCACCAATAATCGATTCAGACTTACCGTCACCATAAATGAATGCTGTATCAATAAAGTTTAATCCTTTATCAATGGCATCAAGTAAGATCTCGCCACCGTATTCTGTATTTGTTTCTGGATTAGCGTCACTAATTTTGTTAGCACCTAAACCAATTGGATGTACCTTCAAACCGGATCTACCTAATGTCACAAAGTCACTCATCAAATCTCTCCTTTAAATGGTTTTCTACTTCTTATTATATAGTAAAAAAATTCAAAAATCAGAATGATTTGCTCGCTTCAATAAAATAGTTGCAATCTTAGGTAAAGAACGTTATTTTAAGGATATGAAGTTCACTATGTTAGTAGGAGGTTTTTTAATGGATAAGAAATTAAGAAGATCAACGACGGATCGTTGGGTTTCAGGAGTATGTGGAGGAATTGCGGAGTATCTAGATATACCATCAATTGCTGTCAGATTAGGTTTCCTTATATTGTCGCCAACATTGTTACTGTACATTATTCTAGCAGTTTTGATTCCTGAAGAATATTGATATGCAAAAATCTAAAAATCTTTCGTGGGGTAGCTAAAACCTTGCGAAGGATTTTTTGTTGTAAAGATATATTTTTTCAAAGCAGACTGCTATACTGATTTTATCCCAAAAAGGGGAATCATTTAAAGCAGGTGAATAGATGGATAACCTTATGATAAAAAAGATCATGACAGAAGACGAGGCTTATCAAGGGGCTCTAACATTAAGAGATAAAGTACTTAGAAAGCCTTTAGGGATCAGATTAGAACAAGAAGCGAAATCATCCGAAGAAGACGCCCACCATTTTGTGGTGCTCTTAGAAAATAAAGTTATTGGGACGCTTTTTCTTATAGAAACGGAAAGCCAGATTTATCAGATGAGACAAGTGGCAGTCGATCAAGACTATCAAGGGAAATCAATTGGAAAGCAATTAGTGGTTGAAGCTGAAAAGTGGGCAAAAGACTTTGGAGTCAAAAAAATCTGGATGCACGCAAGACAAAACGCTTGGCCATTCTATGAAGCGTTGGGCTATGTTTACGCAAGTGACGAGTATATGCAAATAGGGATTGTTCACAAAACAATGGAAAAGCAGGTATCATAAAAAGGAGAGCGTGCAGAATCTAATTCTGTAGGCTCTCCTTTTTAAAATAAAGTATTATATAATGAATGTTAGTGCAAGTGTCATAAGTACTAGGGAGACAATCATACTGATAGAGGACAGGAAACTGGACGTGGAACGCTGATTACCGTATACGATCATATTAATCGTTGCTACTGTTCCAATTGGAGCAAGTAAGACAAGAACGAGAGACATCTTGACCAGCTCAGGTAGTGGTAGAAATAAATAGAAGAGGACAGCCACAGGTATCGCTAAGGTATAGCGTACAGCTAGTACATGCGTAATTTTTTTAAGAGAAGCACGATCCATATTGATTTCTAGATAGAGTCCCACCATAAACATAGATAGAAAAGCATTACCGCTCGCAAATAATTCAACGACGGAAGTAATACTTGTGGGGACGGTGAGTCCGACTAAAGCTAGAAGTAGCATAATGACATAAGTTGTGAATGCAGGAGAGCGAAATAAGCGTAAGGCTCTTTTTATATAACTGGATTCTTCTCTTTCTTGACCGAGTAATCTGTCTACCACAATAGGGGAACCTCCAAAAAGCATCAAAGCATTCCCCATATCAAAACTACCGATAAATGGAATAGCTGCTGGAAAGAACCCTTGTACGAAAGGAATTGTAAAATTACCTATATTGAAGCCGCCTTGCGAAAACATCATCATTGAGCGTTCTTCAAAGCTTTTTTTCCGCCAGAAAAGACTACCAGCTAAGATCAAACCTATATTACATAATAAGCCAAGTCCAATCATTATAAATAAAAGAACATCAACTTCAACAGCGTTAAATCCTATAATGATAGTAGCTGGTAGGGTAAGATTCAATACGATTTTTTGAATGATTGTACCGTCTGTAGACCGCAGAATTCCTGCTTTTTTAAAACTGTAAGCGACTAAAACGACGAGCAGAAAACTGAGAGATTGCAGAAAAATTGCAAGCATATATAGAAACTCCTTATTTATTTAGTTTAGAGTGTAAGTTCATCATAAGGTGTTCAGTAAGATTGTTCAAGTGTTACTCATTTAAAGGAAAAAGTGAAAGAGCCCTGGTTCACTTTTCAATGATCAGGACTCTTCGAACGAATAAGATTATAAATTAAATTGTAAAGACTTGTATCCATTTATCTAAGCTTTTAGAAAGTTCAACGATTTGAGAAATTTTTCCGCCATCTCCAGCAATTTCTTCCATCGAACTACTAATTTGTTGCGTAGCAGCAGAAGTTTGCTCTACACCAGCGGCAGATTCTTCTGATACAGATGCAACTTCTTCAATCGAAGCAGTCATATCATGCGTGTTTGTTTTGATCTCTGTAAGATTGGAATTAATGATATCTACACTAGTAACAACCACATCCAAAGACTTAGAAATCTGTTTAAATGTTTCTCCAGTAGCTTTGATTTGGCTTGTTCCATTTTGGACTTCTGAATAACCTTCTTGTAAAGAATCACTCACACTCTTAGATTCTGTTTGGATCGTTTGTACGAATCCAGTGATCTCAGAAACAGAAACATCTACTTGTTCAGCTAGTTTACGAACTTCATCAGCAACAACAGCAAATCCTTTTCCATGTTCTCCAGCTCGAGCAGCCTCAATAGCCGCATTTAAAGCAAGAAGATTCGTCTGATCAGCAACATTTTGAATAATCTCAACTAGTTTAGAGATTTCTTGAGTCTGTGCATCCAGTTTGTCAACTTTCTCAACAGATTGTTTAACGATGTCATTGATTTTCATCATTTGAGTTTCAGAAGAGGCCATCATAACTTGACCATTATTTGTTTCTTCTTTCACTTTATTCGAAAGTGTTTTGATATCTTTTCCGTTATCCGTAGTGAGATCTACTTTTTTCGAAAAATCATTCATGATTGTTGAAAGTCTGCTGGCTGTGTTTGCTTGATTCTCTGAACCTTCAGACAATTCTTGCATTGTCATAGCCACCTGATCTGTACCCGATACGACTTCAGAAGATGTTTCAAACAATTCTTTAGTATTGTAAGATAGCGAGTCAGATACTTCAGAGATACTTGTAACAAGTTCTTTTAGACGATCTTGCATAATATTAGTCGATTCAGATAACTGACCGGTCTCATCTTGAGACAAAATCTCTAAGTAAGGGTTTTTTAACTTACCTCTTCTTACAAGATCCATTCTATTCATAACGTTTTTGATAGGAGTCGTAATGGATCCAGCTGTAATAATGGCAATAATGATCGAAAGTACAATCACGAGTAAGGCACCGATTATCGTAAGAATCATCGAAGAATCTACGACACTGATGACATCCTGACCAGCTTGTTCGATAATGACTTCTCTTTCTAAAGAAGCACCAGAAAGTTCCTCGATCATAGCCGCTGTAGTAGGAGCAAGAGCTTCCATATTCTCTGAAGCCAGTTCTGGATTTCCATTATCATAAACTGCGATAACATTGTTTATAAGCTCGTTAGACCATTCTTTATGTGTTTCAACCAAATCCATAGCGGTATCAGAAGCGGACATTTCACCAATTCTATCAAAATATGGCATAGCTGATGCAGTATTATCTGCGACATTATTTTTATAAGCGGTATCACCAGTCGCTAAGTAGCTACGGACATTGTAAGCACGGCTTGTTACAGAATAGGCTGCACGTTCATCGGCTATCATTAAAGGTGTTTCAAAATCTACCATAATACTAGCGTTTTTTTCGATTTGGCGAGAGGAGAGGGTGATGCCTATAGCCATAGCGATAACTAAGGCTATAACTAAGCCAAATCCTAAAAGGATTTTAGTACGAATACTTTTAAACTTAAATAAAGGTTTCTTTTGTTTACGATTTTCTATTTTTGTTTTACTTTTTTTCTGTGCTTCGGGTTTTACTGTTACTTCCATTTTTCCAACTCCTTTTTGATTGGGTTTGATGTTTGATTTTGGTCTTCAAAAAGTACATAGTTTGAGTATAAATACCTAAGTTTTGATGATGCTATCTAGATAGGAAAAAATCATTTAAATACAGTACATTGTCTCTAAAGCAAAAACAAAAGCTGAAGCAGATCATTCTCTGCTTCAGTGACTGAGTTCAAATTTATAATCTAGATCAATTGGTTCATTGTATGTATGCCTAGGTAAGTATACCCATATACTTTACTCCTCAATAGTCATTATCGGAATAGTTTAGTAATTGTTAATCCCAAACTTTAAAGTAGTCAGATTCAAAATCATGCTTTAGAATAAAAAACCAGGAAGTCTTGTAGTTGAGTTCAAGACTTCCTGGTTTTTTTTATATTAAGGTAATAAGCTCTATTTTAAAGGGTGAATCTCTTAACTAAGTTGTCCATATTTTGAGCTAATTCAACTAGTTGAGAAACTTTACCGCCATCACCGGCGATTTCTTCCATTGAACTATTGATTTGTTGTGTAGCAGCCGATGTTTCTTCTACACCTGCAGCCGATTCTTCAGATACTGAAGCAACTTCTTCTATAGAAGCGTTCATGTCATCCGTATGACGTTTAATTTCTGTCAAGTTTGAGTTAACGGTAATGATACTGCCGGCTACATCACTTAATGATTTACTGATTTGATTAAATGTCCCAGCAGTCGACTTGATTTGAGAAGTTCCACTTTCAACTTCAGCATAACCTTCTTTTAATGATTCACTAACGCCTTTTGATTCATCTTGAATCGCTTGAACAAATCCAGTGATTTCATTCACAGAAACTTCAACTTGTTCAGCAAGCTTCCGCACTTCGTCAGCTACAACTGCGAATCCTTTACCGTGATCTCCAGCTCTTGCAGCTTCTATAGCAGCATTCAAGGCAAGTAAATTTGTTTGATTCGCAACGTTTTGAATGATTTCAACTAACTTGGAAATTTCTTGAGTTTGAGTATCTAATTGATCTACTTTTGAAACAGATTGTTTCACGATATCATTGATTTTTTGCATCTGAGCCTCTGAAGTGGCCATCATCGTTGTACCATTTGCGGTTTCTTCAATCACTTTAGCAGATAGGCGATTAATATTTTGACCATTTTCTGTTGTTGAAGCCACTTTTTCTGAAAAACTTTCCATGATACTAGCAAGTTTACTTGCTGTATTTGCTTGATTTTCAGAACCTTCGGATAGTTCTTGCATCGTCATAGCAACTTGATCTGTTCCAGACATAACTTCAGATGATGTCTCAGACAATTCTTTACTATTATAGGTTAGTAGATAAGAAACTTCAGAGATATTAGAGATCATATCTTTTAATGTATCTTGCATGCCGTTTGCAGCTTCAGCAAGTTTACCTGTTTCATCCTGACGATCAATTACTAGATGATCACCTTTCAAGTTTCCGTCTTTAATTTCAGTTACTTTTCTCATGACGCTCTTGATTGGTATAGAGATAGAACGTGCGGTTAGAACTGCTACAACTATTGCTAAAATAATAACTAAGATTGCCACAACAATATTGATAATAAATGAAAAGTCACTAATTTCTTTGATGTTTTCTCCAGCTTCTTTGATCAGCTGTTCCCGCTCTTTCGCTGCAGCAGAAAAGCCGTCAAGCATTTGAGTGGTGGTTGCTGACATATTGTCGAGATTGGTAATGGCTTGTTCTTCATCGCCATTTTGGTAGACATACAAAACGTTATTTAGAATATCTCGAGTCCAAGCTTCATGAGTTTGAGATAAATTGTAAATTGTTTCAGAGTCCGATAAAGAGGTTAGAGTCTCCATGTATGGTTTGACTGCTTCAGAACTTTCTATGAACATATCAATATAATTTTCTCTCCCAGTCATTAAGTAAGCACGAACGTTAGTGGAACGTCTAGCGATTGAAAATCCAACGCGTTCATCTGCAATCATCAACGGGACTTCATATTCAATTAATGATGTCGTTACTGCATCCGTTTTTCTATCCATTAGGCTACTCTCAATAACAAGACCAATTACCAATAGTACAACTATCCCAAAACCAAATAAAATTTTTGCTTGTAAACTACGAAATTTGAATCGTTTTCCAAATTTCTTTTTCTCTTTGACCTTTTGACTATGAGTTACTTCATTTGTAGTTGCTTCCATTATTTAATTCACTCCTTCCTAGATATTATCGGTAGACCAATAGAAGAATTTAGGGAAATCATATGAGTTAGTGATAAATTGTAAACGCTGATAGAAAGTAAGTAGTTTTTTTTGTATTATACATAAATGTATAATACATAGCTTGTTTTGAAATGCATTTGTATATTTATGCGAATCAAATTATTAAAATCTTATATTTTTTGCGAAAATAAAGTCGTTTTAAGATAACATATGATATATCTATACAATAAAGTCCGAATAGACAAATATAACTAAACTTATGAAATACGCATATTGTGAAATGAATTAGTACTAACATAGCGAGTAAGGTTTTGTGAACAAAAAAAGACACTAAGAAAATCTCTTGTTTTTACTCCTTACGATTCTTTTATTGAAGTAACTGGATGCATTTATAAGTGAAATTTCATGTTTAAAAAAAGATTTTAGAATTTAGATTATTTGGCAGAGATATAAAGAAAGCTCAATTGAGCCTTCCATAGAAAGAAAGTGGAGATTTTTTAATAAATTAAATCGTTGAACGCTTTTCGATAACAAGTAATATGTTAATATAAAGTAAAGATACCTATCTTGTGAAAACAGAAGCTTCCTGATAGGAAGAACTCTTGTTTAATATAAAATTAGATACACATTGCCTGAAATTTATTTTGTGCAGATTATCTAATCCATTTCGAGGAGGAAGTGAAATCGAAAAAGAAAAAAGTAAGCAAAAAAATTTAAATTTGGATTATGCTTATTGCGAAGAAATCATAAAAAAACATTCAAAAAGTTTTTATTTTGCCTTTTCAAGATTACCCGAAGAAAAAGCCAAAGCCGTTTATGCCATCTATGCATTTTGTAGACAGGCAGATGATAGTATCGATGAAGCGGACTCTTCCAAAGAGCAGCAAAAGGCATTACAGAGTATCAGAAAAATGCTGGAGCAGTTTGAAAAAGGGGAAGATCCTGACTCCCCAGTGTGGAGAGCATTGAGAGACGTATTTAATCGTTTTGATATGTCACTGAAACCATTTTACGATCAGTTGGAAGGTCAGACCATGGATTACAACTTCAAACAACCCGAATCGTTAAAGGATTTGGAAAAATACAGTTACTTTGTAGCTGGCTCTGTGGGGTTAATGCTACTCCCGATACTGGCGACAAAGCACCATCAAGAATTGAAAGAGACTGCAATATCACTTGGAGTAGCTATGCAAATCACCAATATTTTAAGAGACGTCGGTGAAGATCAGAGAGAAATTAATAGAATTTATCTTCCAGTTGAGTTGATGAATGAAGTGGGCTACACATACAATGATTTAAAAAGTCAGGTTATCAATCCTTCATTCATTTCTATGTGGGAGACTTTAGCCACTCGGTCAGAAACGCTCTACAAAATTGTGAAACAAGATTTATCTAAATTTGACACAGATAGTCAGTTACCTGTCTTGTTATCAGCAAATGTTTATGCCGAAATACTATCGACTGTCCGCAAGAATGGATACGACTGTTTCAATCAAAGAAACAAGACCTCATTTATAAAAAAGCTCAGCATTTATAGAAATACCCAAAAAACATTGAAATCTTACAAGTAAGGCATTGGATAAAGGAGAACGAAGCATGACGATTGAAACACAATCAAGTAAAGAAAAGTCAGTAACGGTAATTGGTGGCGGTTTAGGAGGAATCTCCGCAGCGATCGCCCTTGCTCAAAGTGGATATAAGGTGGCGCTTTATGAAAAAAACTATCATATAGGTGGAAAGTTGAATCGTCTAGAAGTAGATGGTTACGGTTTTGATTTAGGGCCGTCTATTTTAACGATGCCTTTTATCTTTGAACGACTGTTTCTTGTAGGTGGTAAAAAAATGGAAGATTACGTGAAAATTGAAAAGCTAGATTTACAGTGGCGATCATTTTTCACAGATGGTACAACAATAGATCTTTATGAACAACTTTCCGATATGGATCAGCATAATCCGTCTTTAAGTAAAAAAGATATGGAAGAGTATGAAGCTTTTTTGGAGTACTCTAAAGCCCTTTATAAAATCACTCAAGAAGGCTATTTTAATAAAGGTCTGGATACAACTTTTGATGTAATCAAATATCACGGGCCGATATCAGCTTTTAAAGGGTTCGATTTACTTTCAACTATGTCTAGTGCGATTGAAAAAAGAATTAGTCATCCTCATTTAAGAGAAATGTTAAAGTATTACATCAAGTATGTTGGTTCGTCGGCTGAAGATGCTCCTGCGATACTGAATATGCTTGCTTATATGCAACATGATCTAGGATTGTGGTATGTTCCCGGTGGTATGCACAAGCTTGGCGAAGCGTTACAAAAGTTGGCTTTAGAAGAAGGCGTATCGATTTATAATGGACAAGAAGTTGTGCGTCTTGAGAAAGATGCGCACAAGAATATTACAGCTGCTGTTTTGGCAAATGGAGAAATAGTAAAGTCTGATTATTATGTTTCTAATATGGAAGTCATTCCGACTTACCGTTATTTATTGGACGAAGACAAAAAAGAAATGAAAAAGCTAGAAGAAAAATTTGAGCCAGCAGCTTCTGGAATGGTTCTTCATCTTGGGGTGGATAAATTATATCCACAGTTAGCACATCATAACTTCTTTTTCTCAAATGATTCTAAAAAAAATTATGAAACGGTTTTTCATCGTCACGAACTTCCGGAAGACCCAACAATTTATTTGGTCAATGTCAATAAGACAGATTCAGACCAAGCTCCCGAAGGTCACGAAAATATCAAGATCTTACCGCACATTCCCTATGTACAAGATGAGCCCTTCACAGATCAGGAATATGCCGATTTAAGAGAACGCGTATTGATCAAACTAGAAAATATGGGGCTGACAGACTTAAGAGAGCATATTGTATTTGAGGATATGTGGTTGCCAGAAGATATTCAACAAACTTACTACTCAAACCGTGGCGCAATCTATGGTGTATTGGCTGATAAAAAAGCTAATAATGGATTCAAGCATCCTAAACAGAGTGACCGTTACGGTAATTTGTACTTCGTTGGGGGTTCAGTGAATCCAGGTGGTGGCATGCCGATGGTTACTTTAAGTGGGCAACAAGTTAGAGATATGATTGTAAGAAGAGATGCAAAGTCATAATTAAAGAAAAAGCGAAGGCAATGAGCTTTCGCGCTACATAAGTTTAGCGTTCAAAAGGTTCAGTTAGGAGAATTACATGTACCTATTATTGATTATGAGTGTCTTCGTTGTTTTAGTCGCAGTTTTTAGTGGATTTTTTATCCTCTGGAACTTTCCTTATATCGAAAGGTCTAAAGGCGAAAGAGGGCGTTTTCCAGCAATCTCTATTATTATTCCTGTTAGAAATGAAGAAGATAATATTCCGCATTTACTAGATTCTCTTTTTGCTCAATCTTTAAAGCCGAAAGAGATCATCGTAGTAGATGACGACTCAACGGATCGAACCGTCGAAGTTCTTTCGAGATATGATGTCAAAATCAAGCAAAGAGATCAAGCGATTGATGATCCGCAACTCGTTGGTAAAACGGCAGCTTGCTCTAGAGGAGCTAAAGATGCGACAGGGGAATGGCTAATGTTTATAGATGCCGACACGACCTTTGATCATGAGAATAGTTTAGAATCAATCTGTCAGTCTTTTCAAGAAAAGGATGCATCGGGATTATTTACCATACAGCCATATCATCGAACAAAAAGACTGTATGAGCACTTTTCAGCACCACTTAATGTGATTGTCGTAGCAGGACTAAATGCCTTTACACTTTTAAAAGAACGGTTTGAAACTGGAGGCGCGTTCGGACCATTTTTAATGTGTTCATCCAAAGAATATGAACAAACAGGTGGTCATGAGAAAACACTAGATTCTTACATGGATAATATTGAACTAGCAAAAGTCTTTCAGGAAAACAACCTGCCAATTCATAATTATGGCGGGAAAGGTATTTTCTCTTATCGGATGTATCCAGAAGGCCCCAAGCAGTGGCTTCAGGGGTGGTCCAAAAGTGTCGCGAACGGTTCAAGCAACACACATCCATCGGTCATGTCCGCTATCAGCTTATGGATAACAGGTGGATATATTGCTGCAATCTTACTAATAATGTCTTTCTGGATAACATCTCCTATCTGGACAGGGATCAGTGTTTTTATGTATGTTTGTTATGCTTGCCAATTTATTTGGCTTGCTGGAAAAGTTGGTAAATTTCCGAGCTGGTTATTTTTGATTTATCCTGTTGTACTGAGTGCTTTTGTGGCGGTATTTACTTGGTCGTATATTCAAGTTAACGTACTACATGCTGTTTCTTGGAGAGACCGTAAAATAAATGTATAAGAAAGGATGAAACAATGAGTCAAATATTAATTCTGATAGTCGTAAACGGTGTAGCGTGGTTTATCATCCATTTTGGTGTCTCAGTCGGATTACTTAAAGTATCAGATTTGACGTTCAGCAATCATCCTTTCTTAAAAAAATTGTTTAAATCGTATGCGTGGGAAGATGAAGGTGAATTTTGGGAGCGAAAAACAGGTGTCAAAGAATGGAAAGACCGTTTGCCAGATGGAGCTTCTTTATTTGGATTGGGGTACAAGAAAAAGCACTTAGCTGCTAAGAGCCAAGTGGATTATCCTAAATTTATTTTAGAGACAAAAAGAGCAGAATTGACGCATTGGATGATTTTATTGCCGGTGCCGTTATTTTTTTTATGGAATCCGCTTTGGGCAGCCTGGCTGAATGTTTTATATGCCTTAACGATTAATCTACCTTTTATTATTATTCAAAGATATAATCGGCCAAGACTCGCAAGAATACAAAAAATGAAAGAACGTAAGAGAACCTTTAAAAAGTAGTGGAAAATCAATGATAAGAAGTGTATGATGAATGAAAATGAACTTATAAAAAGTAAGTTAAGGGGACTATTTATGAATGCATCATACAAATTGGATCAAAAAGCTAGTATCGGATCGGTTACGTTAAAAGTAAGAAATCTAGATCGCCTATCTGAATATTATCAGACTCTAGGCTTAGAAGTTTTGGAAGCATCAGAAGAAAAAGTGAAATTAGGTGTTCGTGGTTCTAAGCAGCCATTATTGATATTAAAAACAATTCAAAACGTAGTAGATAGAAGAGCGGCTGGATTATTTCATACAGCATTTTTATTACCCAGTCGTAAAGATCTAGGCGACACACTTTACAGACTACTTGTGAAAAAAATTCCGATTGATGGCGCTTCAGATCATGGATATAGCGAAGCCATCTACTTGCAAGATCCAGAAGGCAATGGAATTGAAATTTATCGTGATAAACCAAAAAGTGATTGGGATGTTCGAGAAGATGGAAGAATCGCTGGTATCACAATTGAAATGGATGCAGATGGTGTAATTGAAAGTAGAGACCAGTCTGCTTTGATTGAAAAGTTTCCAGAAAAAACAACGATTGGTCATATTCACTTGTCGGTCATCGATTTAGACGAAACACAGAATTTCTATCAGCAAGTAGGTTTTGATTTAACCGATCAATATGGAGATCAAGCGAGATTCTTTTCAGCGGGAGGATACCATCACCATATTGGTACAAATATTTGGATGGGTAAACATTTGCCTGCGTTATCAAAAGAAGATCTAGGTTTGGAATCTTATTCAGTAGTACTGTCTTCTATAGAATCTCTTGAAAAATTGAAACAAATTATTGAAATCCATGGTATACTTGTATTAGAAGATGCTCATGAAGTTCTGTCTGTATTAGACCCTAATGGCATTGAGGTAAGATTTGAGCTTAAAAGATAAGTTATATTTTCTACCTAATTTTATAAGAATGAGAAAGGATTGAAATTGAATGACTATAGCAGATTTCACGGTAAAAGATTTAGAAGGCAAAGATGTAGAGCTTTCTAATTACACAGGTAAACCGATGCTAATCGTTAATACGGCTAGCAAATGCGGACTGGCTTCTCAATTAAAAGATCTTGAAGAATTATATCAATCTTATAAAGACAGAGGATTTGTCGTGCTAGGATTTCCTTGTAATCAATTTATGAACCAGGAACCGCTTGAGAGTGGAGAAATTGCTGAATTTTGCCAATTAAATTATGACGTAACTTTTCCAATGTTTGATAAGGTGAATGTCAATGGCGGAGATGCACACCCATTATTCAAACATTTAAAAGAAAAGACTGGAAATAAAATGATCAAATGGAATTATACAAAGTTTTTAATTGATTCAAACGGAGAGGTCATTAACAGATACGCTCCAACAACAAAACCTGTGAAAATTGTGGAAGACTTAGTTTCTATCCTTTAATAGACGATGAATGAACTGCCTTATACAGTATCGGTTATACAGAACCGACACACTGAATAAGGTGGTTTTTTATTTTGTCCTATCTATTAATATAAATAACATTGGGGATTTAATAATTGTATCTAAAAATAAATTGTGTCATACTTTTATTCTAAGTGTATTAAGGAGAGTGGAATATGGTATCCGTAATGTGGTTTCGAAGAGATTTACGATTAGAAGACAATATTGCTTTATCGCAAGCATTTGAAAAGTCAGAAGAGCTCATATTATTGTTTCAAATCAATCCGGAACAGTTTCTAAAAGATAGCATGAATCATGCGGCTTTCTTTACAAGTGTGCTTCATTTGAAAAAAGAAATTGAACAACAGGGCATGCATCTACAAATATTGCATGGAAATGTAAAAGATAGTTTTCAAAAGTTAAAAGAAGACGTACCCGATTGGTCCGATGTTTATTTTAATCAAGATGAAAAAGGATACGGGAAAAAGCGCGACGACTTGATGAGAACTTTTTTCAAGGAGAACGATATCTCTGTTCATTCTTATATGGATCATTACTTGCATGGTGCAGATGAAGTCCATAACAATTCAGGTGATTTGTATAAAGTATTTACCCCTTATTACAATAAATGGATTGAACTAGACAAACCCACTCCAATGAAAGTAAAGATAGACCAAAATAAGGTCATGAAGGAAGTTTTGTACGCTGATAATGAGGAAAAACTGGAAAAGATGGTTGAAGAGGCAGAGCTAGATATCAATTATAAACCAGGGACCCAGGCAGCAAAAGAGCAGTTGAAGATATTCATAGAAGAAAGATTAGATGACTATAAAGACGGAAGAGACTATCCTGATGAGGATAAAACGAGCCGATTATCTCAACATATGCGATTAGGTGAACTCAGTATTCGTACCCTTTGGGCCGCTGTACAAGCAGAAGCGAGTAACAAAAGTCAGCAAACTTTTTTAAAAGAACTTTGCTGGCGAGATTTTTACCATATGATTTATGTAGGAAATCCTAACCAAAAAGAACAGCCTATCAAAGAACAGTTTTCTCATATTCAGTGGGATAATGATGAAGAACAATTTGAAAAGTGGGTTCAAGGAAAAACCGGTTATCCGATAGTGGATGCAGCGATGAGACAACTAAGTTCGTTAGGGTGGATGCACAACCGTTTAAGAATGATTACGGCTTCTTTTTTAACAAAGGACTTATTGATTGACTGGCGCCGGGGAGAAAAGTATTTCCAGAAGATGTTGACTGATTACGATCCATGCAATAACATCGGTGGATGGCAATGGGCAGCTTCGACTGGAACAGATGCTGTTCCTTATTTTAGAATATTCAATCCAGCGACTCAATCTGAAAAATATGACAAATCTGGCGATTTTATAAGAGAGTTTGTACCTGAACTCAAATCCGTGAAAGATAAATATATTCATGCTCCAGAGAAAATGAGTAAAGAAGAACAAGAAGCTTGTGGTGTAATCATTGGAGAAGATTATCCGGCACCTATTGTAAATCATTCAACTGCTCGTAAACGAGCGATTTCGATTTATGAAGAAAGTAAAGACATCAAATAATAGAAAAATGCCCAAGTAATATATACAAATGAGCGCTTAGAATGCTGTGAATGTGAAAGTTAAGCAGATGAATAATTAACAATGTTCTATATATTCCCCTTTTGTATAAAGATTTTGAGATTAGAATGTAGTTTTTTTAATTAATTTTTTAAATATATTGTTGACTATTTCACATACTTGCTTTATAGTTCTAATTGTAATGGAAAGAGAGGAACTTTCTTATTTGCATTCTCTCCTCTTCTCTTTTCATTCATTGTTTCAAAGTGTTAGGGATTGAAAGAATCATTTATCTGATCCAGTCCCGTTCTAATATAAGACTATACCTCTGTCGTCTGATCCTCAACGACAAGTATATCATTTACGGGTATCCCTTACCGGGTGATAGAGAGAGAAAAGGTGTGGCCCTTTTTTCTCTCTACACTCTTTTTATTGAAATCATTTTTCCAATCAGTAGTGGAATAGAAGAATGAGCAGTAAGTAACATTTTGAATAAAACGAACACACTATAAGAGAAAGAGCATAAAGACTTATGTTTTTTCTTCTATAGTGTGTTTTGTTTGTGTGTTTTCTAGTGTATACTGTTTTTGAAGTTTCAAGTAGAGAAAAAACTTGAAAAGGAGCCTATCATGAAAAGAAAAGAGCGTATACTTGAATATGTTTTAGAACAAACTAAAGGATACACTAAGAAAGAACTCGAGTTAAAACAAGGTGTAACCACTCAGCAACTTTCAGACTCATTGGATATCTTGCGGAGCAATGTTTCAAAAGATTTAAATGCACTGGTTCGAGAAGGCCAGTTATATAAAATAGAAGGACGTCCTGTAAAATATATTGATATTAAACTCATGAGGCACAAACCACTTACAAAATATGTCTCTAGTTATAAGGAAACCAGACAACCTGTAACGAGATCAGAAACAGGCATCCATAATTTTTCTTTCTCATCAGAAGAAGATATATTTGAAACAACAATTGGTGCAAACGGGAGTATGAAGAATGCGGTAGAGCAAGCCAAAGCGGCTGTACTCTACCCACCCAAAGGGTTAAATACACTGATAACTGGTCCCACTGGCTCAGGTAAAACTTTTTTCGCGCATGCTATGTTCCGATTTGCTCAATCAAATGGAATGGTGGACGCTTCAAAAGAGCTCATTGTTTTTAACTGTGCAGATTATGCACACAATCCAGAATTATTAATGAGTCATTTATTTGGTTATTCCAAAGGTGCCTTTACAGGTGCTGTTGCAGATAAGGAAGGTTTGATTCAACAAGCTGACGGAAGTATGCTTTTCTTAGATGAAATCCATAGACTTCCACCTGAAGGTCAGGAAATGATTTTCTATTTCATGGACCATGGTACGTATAGCCGAATGGGTGAAACCGGTAAGGCTAGGGGAGCTGAGGTCAGAATAGTCAGCGCGACAACAGAAGATCCTGGATCAACTTTACTGGACACATTTATGAGAAGGATACCTATAAATATCCATCTTCCATCATTCAAACATCGACCAGCTAATGAACAAATCGACTTAGTGAAACTCATGGCAGGAATTGAAGCAAACCGTATTCAAAGAAGGATTAGTCTAACAGAAGATGTGATAAAAGCACTGATTGCAAGCGTTGGCTACGGGAACGTTGGGCAATTGAAATCTAATATTCAATTAGTGTGTGCTAGAGGTTTCATGCATCAAATGCACAAGGATGAAGTGAACTTAACGGTAATCGACTTGCCTGATGGGATTAAATCTGGTCTAGTGCAGTTATCTTCAGATCGTAAAGGTCAAACGGAATTATCGAAGTTTTTAGAACCAGTTATCACGGTTTCTCCAAATGAATCCTTTGTTAAGATGAAGGCCGATGCTTATGAATTGCCGTATAATCTTTATGACATTATCGGTGACAAAGCGGCGCTTTTGAAAGCGGAAGGATTAGATCAGGAATCCATTAACCATTACATTTCAACAGACATTAATGTTCACTTGAAGTCGTATTATCGAAATCACGGATTTTCATTTAATACGGAATCTAAGTTAGCTGAATTTGTAAACGTGGAAGTGATTCAACTGACTCGAATACTTTATGATTTGGTTAAAAAAAGATTGGGTCCTGAGTTTCAGCAGAATTTTATCTATGCCATGAGCTTGCATATTAGTTCTTTTCTGAAAAAAATTTATTTAGGAGAAGAGCGCAGTATTAATCACAATATTAAAGAGATGGCCATTGATTTTCCAGAAGAATATGAGGTAGCTAAAGAAATCCGAGAAATCATTTCAAAAGAACTCTCTGTTTCTATTCCAGATAATGAAATTTACTATTTAACCGTCTTATTGGTTTCTTTGAAAGACGAACAAGCTAAAGGAAAAGTCGGGATTGTTGTAGCAACACACGGTCAGTCTACTGCGAGTAGTATGGCAAGCGTTGTTGAAGAGTTACTAGATATCGAAAAATTACTCGCGATTGATATGCCATTGGATATGCCTCCTCAAACAGCTTATGAACGAGTAAAACAGGCGGTTACAGAAGTAGATGAAGGAAATGGTGTATTATTACTAGTGGATATGGGTTCCTTGTTTACTTTTGGAGATAAATTAACAGAAGAAACAGGCGTCGCCGTTAAAACGATAGACATGGTCTCAACAGCGGTTGTTTTAGAAGCTGTTAGGAAAGCCTCGCTAGTCGACACAGATTTGAATACATTGTACGATTCTTTGAAAATATTTAGAGGATATGTAGATACAGTCAAAACGAAGCCGATTGAGTTTGATTTAGCGAAAATGAAACCTCAAGTCATTCTTGCAGTTTGCGCAAGCGGAGAAGGAACGGCTCAGAAAATCAAAGAACTCGTAGAAGGTGCGATTGACCATAACTTTGAAATCGACTTATCTGTTGTAGCGTGCTCTGTAGCGGAACTGAAAGAACGAAAAGAAGAATTGAAGAAAAATTACGCTATTATTGCGACTACCGGAATCATGAACCCCAAGCTTGATGCGCCATTTATCCCACTAGAACAATTTATTGAGCGTGATGTAGCCGTTGTTTTAAATGATCTTGTTTCTAAAAACAATCATGCTTATCTTAAACCAGAATTAGACGAAGACAGCGCTAGAAGATTGTGTCAAAATTTTATTGAAGAGAGTTTCACTTTCATCAATCCGTCAAAAGTCATTGATCCACTTTGGTCATTTGCTCAAGAATTCTACACACTTTCTAATGGAACAAAAGATCAATATGCTTTCAATATCAACTTGATCATGCATTTAGCAGGTGTCTTGGAGCGATCAGTTTTAAATGAAGCACTGACGATTGACGTAGATGCAGATGAAATACAGCAGCATGAGCTCTATACGTCTGTAAAAAATATTGTTGGGAAGCTGGAACAACAATTGAACGTAAAGATCAGTCTTAATGAATACTATTATCTATATCATTACATTGAAAGTCATTTAAATACTGAAAAAGACAATCAGATCGATGAGATATTTGAAGATTAAATAAAACACTTAAAACACACTGACAAGTTGTATTGTTAGTGTGTTTTTTTAGTGTATCGAAGCAAAGCTTGTTAAACCGCTATTTTCTGTTTTAAAAAGTTGGCACGCTTCTTGCTTATAGTTAAGTGAGCACAGATAATCAGTCAGTGGATTATTTAAATTCACCACTCTAATTCTAGAGGGGCGTTTGAGAATATCCATTCACAAGTGACAAACTGAAAGGAGGATGCCATCAGATCGAAAATGGAGGGTGAAATTGGATGATGGATGTCAGATTAGCCCGAATCGATGATCGGTTGGTTCATGGACAAGTTGTAACTACCTGGACCAGAATAACGGGTATCAGCAGAATTCTTGTTGTCAGCGACGAAGTGGCTAGTAGTGAGTTGAGAAAGTTTTTACTCAAGCAAGCCGCACCACCTGAAGTGAAAACGAATGTTATGACAGTTGAAAAGCTCATCGAAGTATCGGATCATATCTTATTAGAAAACGTAAAAGTGATGCTCTTATTTACAAATCCGGCAGATGTGGCAAAACTAGTCAAGGCGGGTATTTATCTTGATACAGTCAATATTGGTGGAATGAAGTTTTCACAAGGCAAGAAGATGATTACCAACTTTATCTCAGTTGACGATCAGGATATCGAAGCGTTCAAGTTTTTGAATCTTCAAGGAATTGAGCTGGAAATCAGAAAAGTTCCCAGTGATCGTAAACAGAATTTAATTGAAGTTCTGAAGAAAGTAGATTGATCTTGTTTCACAATCCGAATTCTCATAACACTTGAGAAGACAGTATTATAGTGTATAAACCGTGTTCAAAATATAAAAAGTGGATTTGTATTGATCGATTTAATCGATTGCTCAATGAAACTAAAAAATATATAGCGGAACTACCAATCGCTATAGGTAGGAGGGAACTCAATGGTAGGAATCATCCTAGCAAGCCACGGAGAGTTTGCAGAAGGAATATTGCAATCTGGGTCAATGATCATCGGAGAACAAGAAAATGTAGCAGCAGTTACACTTATGCCGAGTGAAGGACCAGACGATATTCGTAGAAAAATGGAAAAAGCAATTGCTTCATTTGATACAGACGAAATTTTGTTTATCGTCGATTTATGGGGAGGAACACCATTTAACCAGGCGAATACTTTATTCGAAGAGAACAAAGAAAAATGGGCAATCGTTGCCGGCATGAATTTACCAATGGTTATCGAAGCGTATACGTCTAGATTCTCAATGGAGTCAGCGCACGAAATTGCTTCAGCAATTATCGGTGTTGCACAAGATAGCGTAAAAGTTAGACCGGAAGAATTGCAGCCAGCAACATCAGGTGCAAGTGCAAATGGAAACAGTGAGCCAAATCAAGCACTTCCCGAAGGTACTGTTGTAGGAGACGGTAAAATCAAGATTGGACTTGCACGTATTGATTCACGTCTGTTACATGGACAAGTTGCGACAGCTTGGTCAAAAGATGTTAATCCAACTCGTATTATTGTTGTTTCTGATGATGTGGCTCAAGATGATCTTAGAAAATCGCTGATCACACAAGCAGCACCACCAGGAGTAAAAGCAAATGTGGTTCCAGTTGATAAAATGATTGAAGTCTTCAAAGACCCTCGTTTTGGTAAAACAAAAGCACTACTATTGTTTGAAAACCCGACAGATGTTGTAAGAGCTGTTGAAGGCGGCGTAGAGCTTGAAGAAGTGAACGTAGGATCTATGGCACACTCTGAAGGTAAGGTCATGATCAACAATGTACTTTCAGTCGATCAAAAAGACGTGGACGCTTTTGAGAAATTAAAAGAACATGGTATTAAGTTCGATGTACGTAAAGTACCGGCTGATCAACGCAAGAACATGTGGGAATTATTGAAAAAATCTAAAATGACGAGAACGGTTTAAAACTAAGGAGGTAAAGAATAATCATGGGTATTGTATCTATAGTATTAGTATTATTAATCGCATTTATTGCCGGAGTCGAAGGAATCTTAGATGAGTTCCAATTTCATCAACCGATTATTGCTTGTACATTAATTGGATTAGCAACTGGGCAACCGGCTCAAGGTCTTCTGTTAGGTGGTTCGCTTCAGTTTATCGCTCTAGCATGGATGAATATTGGAGCAGCAGTTGCTCCAGATGCTGCATTAGCATCTATTGCTTCAGCTATTTTAGTTACTATGCGTGGCGCAAGTGTTTCTGAAGGTATCGCATTAGCAATTCCGTTGGCAATTGCTGGACAAGTTTTAACAATCTTTGTTCGTACAGCGACAGTTGCAATCGCGCATGCTGCAGATAACAAAGCAAGAGAAGGATCATTTAGAAGCGTTGAACTATTACATTTAGGTGCACTTGTTCTTCAAGGTTTGCGTATCGCAATCCCGGCTGCACTAATTATTGCAGTTCCAGCTGCACTTGTTACAGGGACTCTTCAAGCAATACCAGAATGGTTAACAGGTGGTATGGCTGTCGGTGGTGGATTTATTGTTGCAGTAGGTTATGCAATGGTTATCAATATGATGGCGACTCCTAAAGTATGGATTTTCTTTGCACTCGGTTTTGCACTTTCTGCAATTTCTGAATTGAATTTAATCGCAATGGGTATTATCGGAACTGTATTAGCTTTACTATATGTCCAATTCGCTCCTGAATTTAATCGAGGTGGCGGTGGCGGAGGAAATTCCGGTGGTGGAGATCCTCTAGATGATATCTTGAACGACTACTAGAAAAGGAGCGATGAAAAACATGGCAGATAATATTGAAAACAGTAAATACAAATTAAATAAAAAAGAGCGTATGCACGTAGCCTGGAGAAGCCAATTCCTTCAAGCTTCATGGAACTTTGAACGTATGCAAAACATCGGTTGGGCATACGCAATGATTCCAGCTTTGAAAAAATTATACACTTCAAAAGAAGATAGAGCACAAGCTTTAAAACGTCACTTGGAATTCTTTAATACTCACCCTTACTTGTCTTCACCAATTTTAGGTGTAACGTTAACACTTGAAGAAGAAAAAGCTGCAGGTAGAGATATCGATAATGCAGCGATTCAAGGGGTTAAGATTGGTATGATGGGTCCTCTAGCAGGTGTTGGAGATCCAATTTTCTGGGCAACCATTCGTCCGGTATTAGGAGCATTTGCAGCTTCATTAGCTTTAGGTGGTAACTGGTTAGGACCAATCATTTTCTTCTTAGTTTGGAATATACTACGTATGGGATTCATCTGGTACACACAAGAATTAGGGTATGTACAAGGTGGTAACATCACTCAAAACTTAAGCGGTGGCTTGATGCAGAAATTGACTCAAGGCGCTTCGGTTCTCGGTATGTTTATCATGGGTATTCTTGTTCCAAGATGGACTACAATGAACTTCCCGTTGGTATTAAGTGAAGTTGAATTAGATCCAGCTAACGTCATCAACTTCGGGGAATTAGCAGATCGCTTCAATAATGGTGAAGTTTCTGGAGACGTATTAAGAGACTTCGCTGAAAATGTTCGTAGTGGTTTAAGTACTTCTCCTGTAGAAGTAACGACTCTTCAAAACACATTAGATCAGTTATTACCAGGTATCGCACCATTACTATTAACTCTAGGCTGTGTGTGGTTGCTTCGCAAGAAAGTTAGTCCAATCACAATTATCTTTGGATTATTTGCAATTGGTATTCTTGGATTTGTTGTTGGTATCTTTGGACAATAATTTCTAAAAATAAAATGCGGTCCATTCTCAATTTGAGAATGGACCGCATTTTTTATGAATCAAATCGTTTTCGTTTAGAAGAAGCGGGAATATTAAGCTGTTTACGATATTTTGTAACAGCTCTTCTGGAAATCGTAATGTCATCTTCAGCAAGTAGATCGACGAGTTTTTGATCGGATAATGGTTTTTCTTTATTTTCATTTGCAATCAGGTTTTGTAGTTTCTGTTGAACAGAATGCGTCGATAGGGAATCGGCTCCTTCGTTTTGAAGCTTTCTGGATAGAAAGAACTTAAATTCGTATGTTCCAAAGTCAGTCTGGATATACTTACCATTGATTGTTCTGCTGATTGTAGATTCATGTAAATCCAATTCTTTAGCCAATTCACTAAGCTGAAGAGACTGAAGCGGACTCGTTTTATCAAAAAAGAAAGCTTTTTGTCTGTTTACGATAGCAGTACCCACACGCAAAATGGTTTCATTTCGCTGTTTCAAACTCTCTTGCAAATTCTGATATTCTTGTTTCTTATCTTTGATATAAGAGTGGACTTCTTTATCACTATGGTCGTTTAGTCCGGATACATAGTCTTGATCAAAAGATAAGACAGGTGTGTTTAGTTTTGCTTCTTTGATGATCAAATGTTGATTTTTAATTTGAACAATCAAGTCCGGCCTGATGGTGGTATCCAAATCACTTTGAAACTGCTCACCGGGAGAAGGATCTAATCGTTTAATATAATCGAAAACAGATTGGACTTCTTGGAGAGAAATCCTATATCTATCTGCAATCCATTTCCATTTGCGGTCCGCTAAATCCTGAAAAGATTCTTCTAGAATGATATACGCTGTTTCTGGAGCAGTATGATCACGTTCAGTTTGGAGCATCAAAGATTCCTGTAGAGAACGAGCAGCGATTCCGGCTGGTTCAAGTTGTTGAAGTAAAACCAGTGCATCCAACAATAAAGTTTTATCGGTTTTCGTTTCTTCAACAGCTTCTTCAATCGATTTTGTAGAGTATCCTTTTTGGTCTAACTGATTGATCCACCAGAAAATCATTTCTCGAATCAATGTATCTCTATAAGTGAGTAAAACTTGTTCTATTAAGTGATCTCTTAAACTTTTACGGTTATCAGGTATCCAGCCCATATCTTGATCAACTGGAGTCACTTCAGAGAGAGTACGAGGAAGCTTAACTTCTATAAACGGATTTTCAAGTGCTTTTGAATTCAAATATGCGATTAATTCATCTTGGTTAAAGTTGAGTATCTGAATTTTCTGTAGTAGGATAGGACTGAGTTGTTGTCGTTGAGATAAGTTGAGGTTCTGATTCAAGTCCAATTCGTTCACTCCTTTTTTCCTATGTGAATGATGAGTATTTTGCTTGTCGGTCCTTATAGTTTAACACAAATAAAGGCTTACTTTACAGAAGCGCTTAGATTTAAGCACATAAAAACGGCAGTATTCAAGTTGAGAATACTGCCGTTTTGTGGATTTTTATAAAGAAACGACAGAAGGTTCCATGGCGTCTTTTGGAATGCCAAAGAAATAAGTTGCAACAAATCCACCAGCATAAGCTGCTAGTAATCCTAACACATAAGCCCACCAAAGATTGTTCACAATTAATGGGATGAGTGCCACACCACTTGGACCGATGGCACTTGCACCAACACCACCGAATAGCCCAATGACGGCACCGCCAATACCACCGCCAATACAAGCGGTGATAAATGGTTTACCGAGCGGAAGGGTTACTGCGTAAATTAGTGGTTCTCCGATTCCAAGAATACCAACCGGTAACGCACCTTTGATCATTGTAGTCAGTTGTTTGTTTTTACGTGCACGTACAAGTATGGCAAATGCTGCACCTACCTGGCCCGCACCAGCCATTGCCAGTATAGGTAAGAGTTGCGTAGAACCGGTCTGTTCGATCATGGTCACATGAATCGGTGTTAATACTTGATGTAAGCCGAACATAACCATTGGCAAGAAGAGTGATCCTAATACAAAACCAGCAAATGCACCGCCGACACCGAGGATCCAATTTATCATACCAACAAGATTTGCCGACACGAAACCAGCTAATGGCATAATCAGAAATATCGTAGCCAAACCGACGACAAGTAAAGAAATCGTAGGTGTCACAATAATATCAATTGAATTAGGAACAACTTTACGTAATTGTCTTTCTAATAATGAAAGAATCCATACAGCTAGAATAACGCCGATGATACCGCCTTGATTAGGTGTTAAGGGTTCTCCCGTAAAGATATTGGGTAAGGGCATTTCAGGTATCATACCGGTCAGGTAAACGACCCCACCGATAATACCGCCTAATCCTTCAGTAGCTTTAAATACTTTAGCTGCATTGATTCCTACATATATATTTAAATATCCAAATAACCCTTGCTGAATAATACCTGCAACCAATACAAAATACTGCCAGTTTTCTCCCGATATCACTTCAGCTCTTAATAAATTAGAAAAGACAGAGGCGATACCGCCAATAATTCCTGCTCCAACAAATGCGGGAATTAAAGGAATAAATATACTTGCTATGGAACGTAAAACCTTTTTGAGAGGGGTCTGAGGATTATGTTTATTTTTGTGAGCGGCTTTGTTTTCGGCAGCCAATTGGTCCAGGTTGTCTGTATCTTTGGAAAACAATGCCTGGTCCTCAGAAGGGGTATCTTCTTCTCCAACAGCTAAGTTTGCAATGTCCCCCATTTCATTGGCTACTTTAGCAGCTAGTCCAGGGCCTAAAATGATCTGATACGTATCTTCTTCTACAGTTCCAAGTACACCATTAATCTGCTTTACCTTATCATCGTTCACTTTACTTGGATCTTTTATATCGACCCTTACTCGAGTCATACAGTTGATCAATGAATGCACATTACTTGTTCCGCCAATTTGCTCGTAAATTTCTTGAGCAAGTTTTTTCTCATCATGTTTTACCACGATTAACGCCTCCTTGTGTAAATTTTATGTAACGGTTTCTATGACCTTATCGTATCAGATTACTCGAGAAAATCAATAAAAATCCTTTTCACTTTATATATTATTTATATGAAATTTTATTTCATAACAAATCAATGTAAAATTAAGCTGAATGATGAATAAAGATAAGATTATTAGGCATCTTTCAAATTCTGACTGTGCTATACTATTTTTGTAAACATAATTTTTTTGTTGGGGGAGAAAAAACTTGAAATTTACAGATTATACTTATGAACGACCAGATTTTGAAGCTTATAAAGAAAAAGCAAACACAATCATTGAAACCTTAGAACAAGCAGAAGCACTAGAAAGTGTTATAGAATCGATCCAGAAAATGTCTGAACAAATGTCGACGCTCGAAACGATGATAAACATTGCATCTATTCGTTACTCGATCGATACGAAAGATGCTTATTATGAAGAAGAGGATCATTTTTGGAACGAACATCTACCTTTGTTCCAAGAAGTAGATACACGTTTCTATAAAGCCGTGACAGAATCTGGTTTTTACGAACAGCTAAAAACACATTTTCCAAAAACCTTTATTCAAAATATGCAATACGAATTAGATGCTTTCGATGCGTCTGCTATCACACTACTTCAAAAAGAAAACCAGTTAAGTAGTGATTATCAAAAACTGATTGCTTCTGCAAATGTTGAATATGATGGCAAAAAACTGAACCTTTCTCAATTTGGACCATATTTACAGGATACAGATAGAGATGTTAGAAAGTCGGCAACTGATGCACAGTGGAGCTTTTTTGAAGAAAATGAAGCCAAACTTGATGAACTTTATGATCAATTGGTGAAAGTCAGAGACCAAATTGCAAAAACTTTAGGCTTTAAAGATTTTGTTGAGTTGGCTTATGTGAGAATGAAGAGATATGACTATAACCGCGATATGGTGGAAGTTTACCGAAAACAAGTACTTGATTATGTTGTACCGGTCACAACGAAACTGGCTCAAAGGCAAGCAGAGCGTATTGGAATTTCAGACATGAAACATTATGATACACCCCTTCAATTCTTGGATGGGAATCCAATTCCTCAAGGGGATCCAAATTATATTATTGAACAAGGGAAAAAGATGTATCATGAGTTATCGGAAGAAACGGGTACATTTATCGACTTTATGTTTGACAAAGAACTCGTTGATTTACTTTCAAAAGAAGGAAAAGCCAGTGGTGGGTATTGTACGTATATACCTGATTATGACTCACCGTTTATCTTTGCGAACTTCAATGGTACTTCTGGAGATATCGATGTTCTGACTCATGAAGCAGGGCATGCATTCCAAGTATTTGAATCTCGTTGGATCAAGCAACCAGAAATCGTCTTTCCAACTTATGAAAGTTGTGAGATCCATTCAATGAGTATGGAATTTTTCACTTATCCTTGGATGGAACTCTTCTTTAAGGATCAGACAGAGAAGTATAAGTTTGACCATTTAAGTGGAGCACTGCGCTTTTTACCGTATGGTGTATTAGTCGATCACTTCCAACATGAAGTTTATGAACATCCTGAAATGAGTATAGAAGAAAGAAAAGCAACTTGGAGAAAGTTAGAAAAAGACTATCTACCTGAAAGAGATTTTTCTGATAGTGCCTTCCTTGACAAAGGAACTTTTTGGTATCGTCAAGGACATATCTTTGAATCACCATTTTATTATATTGATTATACGCTAGCGCAAGTTTGTGCACTCCAATTCTGGAAGCGTTCGTTGATAGATCAAGATAAAGATGCCTGGAACGATTACATGGAAATTTGCCGTGTTGGTGGAACGCAAAGTTTCTTAGAAATCATTGAAACAGCTAAGCTTCGCTCACCGTTTGAAGAAGGGTCGTTAAGTGATGTGATCAAAGCGATTGAAGTAGAATTAGATCAAGTAGACGATAAAGCTTTATAAGAAAAGAACGATTCCCTTTTAAGTTAGGGAATCGTTCTTTTAGTTTCTTTTAATTGTTAGAATCCATTTCTTTTAAACTATGTTCGATTTCATTTGCTTTCTTAATTTTTTCATCTAGTTCATTTTCCAATTCTTTGAGCTCGTTTTCCAAGAATTCAATCGATCGATAAGCTTCTGATAAAGAAGCATCGACGGATTTTGGATACTCAGAGTTTTTACGAGCCTCACCGCTGACGCCATGAAGCATCCAAGGAGAAGGAAGTTCAAAAGGATGGTTATTTGGAAGCAACTCGGCTTCAGTTTCTGTTAAATCTATCCAGACAATGGTTTCTGAATTTTCTAGAAGTGTTTTGGAATAATTGGATTGAACCGTATTCCATAAAGCTTTTTGTTGAGTGAAATCATCCCAAGGATAAATTACATGCAGGTAATGACCACCTTTATCTTCTTCGCACAAAATAACGTAACGGGATTGATCTTCGTTTTCATAGAAATTCCACTTCCCTAGAAGTTCTTCATTGAAGAGTTTTTCTGAGGCAGGGAAGGGATAATAAGCTTCAAAAGGAAAGATCTTTTTAGAAAAAGAATCACTTAAATAAGTTTGAGCCAACCAATTCTGCTTGCGGCCAAGATCTGTAAACTTAGTCCAAACAGTAGAATCTTCGTCGGATACCAATAAAGAAAGGTCTGTGGTCTGTGCAGCGTACAAAGTAATTACATGAGGTAGACCGATTTTACTTAATACTTTTTGAGCGGGTAGATTATGCTTTTCTGTGTTCGCGCCTACGAATACCACTTCAGGTAATTGAAGTGACAATTCCTTAACATACTGAAGAATTTCAGTAGCGTAATTTTTCCCACGAAAACGAACATCGCTTCTTAATCGGCCGAGCATAATGAAATGATTTGCAAAGATAGTATACCCCGCAGTGCTGACTAACTGTTCGTCTATAAATAAGCCGAACAATCTATTATCTCCGTCTGTAAGGCTAGGGTATGCTGTAAGCATATAATCATCTTCTAATCCAGTTTGCATAGATTTGTATTGGTCATAATCAAATTTGTTTAATTGTCTGATTTCTTTATTCAACAACTATTCCTCCTGGCCTCCTAAGATCTTTTGGGCAGCTAATTGATACCCAGTGAATGCATACCCTTGTTTCAGATACATTTCCCGTGGGGTATCATCCGCATCCGCTACGAGTATAACTTGTTTTTTCTTTTCTTTAGCCATTGTCATGACAGCAGTCTGTAATGCAGCCGCAACACCTTTATTTCTGAAGTCCTCAGATACATAAAGATCATCTATTTCAATGCTTTCTTGCCCAATAAGTGCGATAAGAGATCCAACTGGAGTACCATTGATATAAGCGATGAGTGGACAGATAAAATCGGATTCTATAATAGATGTATAAAGATCTTGCTTCATATCCGCAAATAAAGAACCGTAAGTTAAGTCTTGAGGATAATTCAATTGCTTGAAATCCGCTAATTTTTCTTCAGAAACGGGTGAAACATGTATATTTGAAGGAACTTTAATAGAGAAATGATTAGGGTCAATCTGTAATAACTCAAGCATTTCAATCTGATAGCCTGATTCTTCAAAGTAAGCAACAATTCCAGGGGTGAATCCTTTGTCTTGTGGCCAATAAAATTTAAGATGTTCTAGTCCTTCTTCTTCGTGAAAAGCAAGCTGTATGTTTTCGATTAGCTCAAATTCAGCAAGCGTCGGTTGATACTTTAGAATGAAAAAATTTGAATCGTATCTATATGGAAGATATTCGTTAAAATATTGCTGAAAAAATTCGTTTTCGTCAATCAAGTTGCTGTAGCGATAAACATGATCAAAAGTAATCAAACCTTGTCATCCTTTCTTATCTTTTAAAAGACTACCTATTATCGGAAAGTATATTATTTACTTGAAAATGGATAGGCTACAAGTTGGTTAAGCCTATCCAATTATACTTCAATTTGTCTGAATCATAAAGAGAATCGAAGTAGATTGTATAATCATGATTTATTTTGTGTAAATAATCAAAAATATAACATTTATAATATGAGTGTTTTCTAATAAAGTAAATTTTGTTATTTATCATGAATTTAAAGATGCATAAAACGTATGAAAAATAGAGTAAACCATATTTGTATAGATAGATTAGGTTAGGTTAAAAACACTTATAATTTATTTTGCTTCGATGACAAAAGTTGCTTCAAAAGCATTTTGCTAAATATTTTCATTTCTGTGAGTCTATCTGCTACTAGTTTTTACATATATTATGTTAAAATTAAAAAAGAAAAAAGGATTATCAGAATAAATATACATTAATTAACATTCATGATAATATTTTTACAATTTTATAAGGGAGTGAATATCATGGAAATGAAGATATACAAATCATTGTTCTCATTACTTTCAGTACCATTATTGCTGGCCGCATGCGGAACTGGTGGAACAGAATCGGGTACAAGTGACGAGGGGACTGAAAGTAGCGTTGAAGGTGGAGTTGTAAAACTCGACTTCTTTAATCAAAAACCGGAGATTACTGCTCAATTAGAGGAACTCGCGCAGATGTATGAAGAACAAAGTGAGGGTCAAACACAGGTGACGATTACAACAGTCGGAAGTGGAGAAGGTTCTGCTGGACTACAAGCACGCTTTTCTTCTGGAGATGAGCCCGCAATGATGATGCTAGGTGGATTACCTGAAGTTGAGCGTTATAGTGATTCATTGCTAGATGTAACAGATCTAGAAGTTTCTAATACGTTAATCGATGGCACGTTAGAAGGCGGAATGATTGATGGCGTACCACTTGGTATTCCACTTAACTTAGAAGGCTTCGGCTGGATGTATAATCGTGAAATTTTTGAAGAAGCAGGCGTAGATCCTGAATCTATTCAAAATTATGATGATTTTGCAGCAGCAGTAGAAACACTTGATAGCCAGAAAGAAGCGTTAGGAATTGATGCGGTTTTTGGTTTTAGTGGTGGAGAAAATTATATTGCGAATCAATTTTCTGCAAACTTCACAAGCCCTGAATTTAATGAAAGTATTATAGAATCGTATGAAGCTACTGAACTGAACTGGGAGTACGGAGATCAAATGAAGAAATACACAGATCTCTTTAATGAACATAATGTTCAGCCAATCTTAACAGTCGATTATAGTCGTTCTGTTGAAGAATTGTTTGTAAATAATCGAGTTGCGATGGTTCATCAGGGAATTTGGATTGTTCCTACACTAAATGACATTGATCCAGAATTCGCTCAGGAAAAATTAGGTTTACTACCGGTTTACGGTGAAAATGATACAGAAGGTAAAATTATAGCAGGAGCGCCGTTTTATATTGGTGTAAATAAAAATCTGGATGAGGCAGTAGTTGAAGAATCGAAAAACTTCTTGGACTGGATGTATTTGTCTGATGAAGGTAGAGAAATGATTGTTGGGGACTTGGCCTTTGTACCTGCACAAGAAGGATACGAACCGAGCGACATTGCCGACCCTGTTTCAAGCGAATTATACCAAGCATTACTTGATGGAGAAACTGGCGCGATGACACATAAGCAATATCCGGACGGATGGTTCCAACAAGTCCTTTATCCAGAATATCAGAAATATCTGACTGGCGATCAGTCGTGGGAAGATTTTGAAAATAATACAGCGGAAGCTTTTAAAGAAATGCGGTGAGTTTGATGCAAGGTAAACATAATACAGCATATTATTGGGCATTTGTTTTGCCTTCAATTTTAGCAGTATCAGTCATTATACTGATTCCACTGATTCTTGGAATCGGTACATCTTTAACAGATTCAGATGGATATACTTCTTCTTTTATCGGTCTTCAAAATTATCTGAATTTGATGAAAGATACTCAATTTTTGAACAGTTTGTGGTTTACATTAAGATTCTCGTTTGTAGCCGTTATCCTTGTCAATGCAATTGGTTTAGGATTAGCGCTACTTGTAACTCAGAAATTAGGGAAAGTCGGTACGCTTTTTAGAACGATATTTTTTATGCCGAACCTAATTGGTGGGATCATTCTTGGATTTATCTGGCAATTTATTTTTGTCAGAGCGTTTGAGGGAATTGCTACAGCAACTGGGATATCATTTTTTAGTGCCTGGTTGTCAGATTCCTCTACAGGATTTTGGGGTATGATCATTGTTTTCTTATGGCAAATGAGTGGGTATATCATGATCATTTATATTTCGTTTTTGGCGAATATTCCTAAAGAACTGATTGAAGCAGGATTTATGGATGGTGCAACTAACTGGAAAGCCTTTTGGAATATTAAGTTTCCGATGCTGGCACCGGCATTCACGATTAGTTTATTTTTGACTTTAGCGAATGCGTTCAAAATATACGATGTCAACTTGGCGCTGACAAATGGTGCGCCATATGGTTCAACTGAAATGGTCGCAATGAATATTTACAATACTGCATTTTATCAGTACCAACAAGGATATGCACAATCTAAAGCGATTATATTTCTACTTCTTATAGCGGCAATCTCTTTAACACAAATTCTTATTACACGGAGAAAAGAGGTTGATTTATAATGAGTAGCGTGAAAAGACATAAATCGCTAGTTTTCTTAATGGGTACGATTTTATCTTTAACTTGGATATATCCGTTTGTTATCATATTTTTTGGTTCATTTAAAAATAGATCTGAGATTTTTACAAACACACTTTGGGTACCAGAAGATGTTGTAACGGATAATTACCCAAGAGCCTATGAAAGTTTGGAGTTTGCAAGCAGTTTTTTCAACTCGTTGTTGATTACCACAGTCAGTATTATCATTATTGTAATATTTTCTTCTATGGCTGCTTATGCACTAGCTAGAAAGAAAAACAAAATGAGTAATGCTATCTACTTTATGTGTGCGTTAACTATGCTGATTCCTTTTCAGTCTGTTATGATTCCATTGGTTAGTATGTTTGGACAAGTCGATCTTCTTAACCGATTTGGACTTGTTATCATGAACTGGGGATTCGCAACGAGCATGTCAATCTTCTTATACTATGGGGCTATGAGATCAATCTCAGTTTCACTAGATGAAGCAGCCTATCTCGATGGAGGGAATCCTTTGCAGATATTCTGGCAGGTGATCTTTCCCATATTGAAGCCGACAACTGTAACAGTGATTATCTTGAATGCCATTAGATTATGGAATGACTTCTTACTACCTTCTCTTGTTATTAATAAAGAAGGCATGCGGACGATACCGCTTAGAATGTATTATTTCTTTGGTGAATACACTGTTCAATGGGAGTTAGCGCTAGCAGGTCTAGTGTTAGCGATCATTCCAATCATTATCTTATACATCTTTCTTCAAAAATATATTGTTGAAGGTGTTACAGAAGGCGCGACAAAATCTTAATAAAAGGATATTCGAAAGATGCAGAGCAAATGAAGCTCTGCATCTTTTTTGTGCCATAAGTTGTCAAATTTTGTCAAAAATTGTTCACTGTAAAAGAAGCAAATTAAAATTAAAAGAAGGATGTTATATTTTTAAAGTGCTGAGAAATAGGCATTTCACCCAAATTTTTTGTTCGAATTTTCGTCAAACAATACAGTTTTGTAACAAATTACAGGATGATTTGTCATAAGAATAAAATCTTAAATATTCAAAAAACGTGATAGGATTAACTTAGTCAACCAGAGAGAAACAAGTGACCAAGTCACAAGTAAAGAAATTATAAAAAAGAATGTAGGAGTCGTTAAATTGATTAAAAAGAAAGTATTTGCCGTAGTAGCAGCATCATGCCTTAGTTTTCCAGTATTTGCACCCATTCAAGCATCTGCTCAATCTGATCGTATGGAAGAGTTACAAAGAGAGCAGCGTGAACTGAATGAGAAAAACAAATCTTTAGATGAACAGATTCAGTCAAAAGAACAACAAATGGAAAGTTTGCAAGAAGAACGTACTCGACTGGAAGAAGAAGTGAGTGGTCTTCAAAAGAATATCGATGAATTGGTTTTGAAGATTGAAGAACAAGAAAAAGATATCGAACGTATTGAAAAAGAAATTGAAGCATTACAAGCAGATATCGATAGATTAGAAAAACAAATTGAACAAAGAAATGAACAGTTAGAAAATCAAGCAAGATCAGTACAGACAGAAGGAAATGCCTCTGATATTATCAACATGGTCATATCTGCCGAAGATTTTTCTGATTTAATTGGACGTATCGGTATGGTTTCTCAAATCGTATCTGCGAATCAAACAATCATGCAAGCTCAAATGGATGATCAAGAAGCTTTAGAAGCTGCAGAGCAATCAATCAAAAAAGAAAAAGAAGAAGTACAAACAGTAAAAGCTCAACTAGAAGTGGATCAAAACAATTTAATTGCACAAAGAGTGGAATTAGACGATAAGATTATCCAAGTTGCAGAACGTTTCAACATGACTGAAGAAGAAAAATCTTCATTCGTTTCAGAACAAACACTTGTAGCACAACGAACAAGTACACTAAGTGCAGAAATGCAAGAAGAGCAAGAACGTATTATGGAAGAACAAAGAAGAATCCAAGAAGAAGCTCGTCTTGCCGAAGAGAAACGTCAAAGAGAAGAAGAAGAAGCTTATAGATTAGCAGAAGAAAAAAGAGTAGCGGAAGAAAAAGCAGCAGAAGAAAAAGCAACAAGTGAAAGAGCCGCAGCTAGAGCTACAGCAGAAAAACAAAAATCAGAGGTAGCGACTTCTACTTCAAAACCGTCACAACCTGAATCAACGCCAGCACCATCAACACCGAGTACTCCTGCTCCATCAAAACCAAACAATAGTGGGGGTTGGACAAGACCGGCTAGTGGACGTATATCTTCTCCGTTTGGTTACCGTACGCACCCAATCAGTGGAGAACGGAAACTTCACAGAGGAATCGATATTGCCGGTGGTGGACCTATTGTCGCTGCAAAATCTGGTAAGGTTGTTACAGCTTCCTTTGGTGGTAGCTATGGTTACCACGTCAAAATCGATCATGGTGATGGAACTACTTCACTTTATGCACACATGTTAGCGGGTCTTAAAGTGGCACCTGGACAAACTGTTTCTCAAGGACAACAAATTGGTGTCATGGGCTCGACAGGTAGTTCAACAGGCGTTCACTTGCACTTTGAAATTACAGTAAATGGAAATCTTGTTAACCCTCTTTCTTATATCGGAGGATAACTAGATGACTAGAATCGGAGAGCTGCACTACTAACGTAGATGTATGCTCTCTTTTTTTGTTTAATTAAACGATTATTCGCTGCTCAATTTGGATTGAATTATGTTAAACTATTCTTTGTAAAAGAGAGGACGTTATGATGGAGAAGATTGAATCCACAAAAAACCAAAAAGTCAAAAATTGGAAAAAGCTTTTGACCAGAAAAGGTCGAAATAAAGCGGGACAATACTTAATTGAAGGTTTTCATTTAATAGAAGAAGCTATTCGTGCAAATATAATCATTCAATGTTTGATTATTAGAGAAGATGTCATGAATAGCGAGTGGGTAGAGAGTATAGAATCGGTAGAAACTTATGAGGTATCTTCTGAAGTGGCTTCAGAACTCGCAGATACAGGAACCACACAAGGGGTTTTTGCTGTGCTAAACATAGAAGAAAGAAAAACTGAAACCGTTGAGAAACCGTACCTTTTTATAGATGCCGTTCAAGATCCTGGAAATGTGGGTACACTTATTCGTTCTGCAGACGCGGCTGGATTTGGCGGTGTAGTGCTAGGTGAAGGATCAGCAGATTTATATAATCCTAAAACTTTAAGATCAACCCAAGGAAGTCACTTTCATTTAAACGTAATCAGTGGAGAACTAGAGCGATGGGTGGGATCTTTTCAAGCTAAAGGATATGCAGTTTACGGAACAGCATTGGATGAACGAGCTGTTGACTACTCTAATGAAAAACAAACACAACCTTTTGGTCTGATTGTTGGGAACGAAGGAGCGGGTGTACGTTCTGAGTTACTAGAGGTCACAGATAAAAATTTATATATACCAATTAAAGGGCAAGCGGAATCTTTGAACGTTGCAATTGCTGCTAGCATCTTGATGTTTTCTATATATCAATAAGAGAGCTAACTAGATTGGGACAAAATAAGTAATTATAACGGAAATTTGACAATTTCCGTCTATTAATAATGTAAGCGTTTTTTATCCAACTAAATGCTTTAAATATAATTCCGTTAGGATTAAGATATGGAACATAAGCAATTAACGATTTGCATAAAACATTCTATTAAATAAAATGACTATAGATATCAACCGTAGCATAAAGGAGACGTTTCATGGAATTTGTTCAGTCTATCTGGGAACAGGATCTAGAATATGTAGCTTTAATTAATGATCTACTTGAAAATGAAGATTTGCTTAAATTAGAAACCATTACGCATCACCACTATACAACGCGTTTGACACATTCGCTTTTTGTTTCATATGTCAGTTACCGTATAGCTAAAAAAATGAATTTGAATGTAAGGGCAGTTGCTAGAGCAGGTCTCTTGCACGATTTCTTTCATGAAGGACGAGAAGAAATTGCTGCTATGGAAATGGGCTCACACAATTGTGTGCATCCGAAAATTGCTGTGGAAAATGCAGCAAAAATTACGCCACTAAGTGAACTTGAAAAAGATATCATTTTAAAGCATATGTTTTTGTGCTCAAAAGTTGGATTACCACGATACAAAGAGAGTATGATAGTAACTTGCGTAGATAAATATTGTGCAATCAGTGAAGTGTCCCAACCATTAAGAGAAAAGACAAAAGCGAAAATGGCGAATTTAATTTCTCGAATACGCCTAGTACACGCATAAATGGATTAAAAGTGATTCTTTAAGAGGATCTCTTCCACTACTTTACAAGTAAAAAAAGCAGGAGTTGGATTGTACACATGTGTGCAATCCAACTCCTGCTTTTTTGATTGTCTAGTTTTAAGGTACCATGTGCGGAATAAGGGGGATTCAGATAAGTGATGAACGCGATATTATAATGGGGCGTTGATCAGCAGTTCATTTTCAACTAAATCAACCACTTTGAAACGATTATCTTCTTTAATATAAATGGATTTAAACATCTGCTCGTCACCGTCAGTAAATAGAATGACCCTTGTTCCTGGGTTATCTGTAATGAGGTAAGCATCTAGTTGAGAAGGATCGAAAGTATCTTGATCAGCAAATTCTTCGTAATCGCTTAAATCAGAAATCATCTCAGCATCCTCTAGATCTTCATCCTCTACTGGTGCCATTTCCTCTTCAGTTGCAGCGGCCTCTGTTACCTGAGTTTCATCATCTACAGCAGCTTCTTCTTCTTGAGTAAGTGTTGTCTCTTCATTTGCTTCATCTGTATCTCCTGCATTGCAAGCGCCTAGTAAGCTTATGCTTAATAGTAAACCAATCATCTTTTTCATATAAATGCTCCTCTGTTAGAATGATGGTTTAAGTATACAAAATATCTAATGATTCCTCAAAAGATAGGGATTCAGGCACGAAATAGGTTGTCTCTGTTGAAAAATAAAAATGGATACTGTATCGTTAACTTACAAATACCGCCTTGAAATAGACTAAATAATCAGATATGATGAATTGTCGATTGGAAAGAGATGGTTAAAAGGAAGTTTCGACTCAAAGTACATGCTAACCGCATGTTTTTTTGAGCATATCCTAACTAGTGAATTTGGAGGTGAGGCAAATGGATGCCAGTCCCAGTTTTTTATCAATAAGTAAATCAAATCAAAAAAGTGCCTCCAAAGGTATACTCAGTGAAGGATGATAGAAAATGAAATTTATCAAAGATAACAAACAAAAACACTACGAACAAATTTTTTCAGCAGCTAAAAAAGATGATCGCGAACAGTTCAGAGAACTGTTCCTTAAATTGCATGACAGAGATCAGCACGAAATCTTCCACTTATTGTATCCAGAAAAAAAGCGGAAAATTTCTCATTTTCTTGATCCTGAAGAATTTGCTGAAATATTTGAATGGATGGAGACAGAAGATCAAGAAGCAGCCGTTCAGTATCTTCCAGATGAATATATGGCCAAAGTATTCAATCATATGGCGGCCGATGACGTAGCGCACTTTTTAAACGAAAGTGACGATACAGATAATCAAGTCTTGCTTTCTATGATGGATGACCGCGAAAGTGAACGTGTACAGGAATTACTGTCTTATGCACCAGAAACTGCTGGGTCAATCATGACCAAGGAGTTTATAAAAATCAATTACAAGTTAACACTAGATCAAGTAATTGAAAAATTGAGAAACATTGGCAAAAAAGCAGAAACAATTTATTACTTGTATGTGGTCGATGAAAAAGAACGATTGTTAGGGGTTCTGTCACTAAGAGACTTATTACTGTCTCCTGAAACAGAAAGAGTAGAAAATATTATGTTTAGTCAAGTTGTTTCGGTCAAAGTGGATGAGGATCAGGAAAACGTTGCGAGAGTCATTCAAGATTACGATTTACTCGCTTTACCAGTGCTTGCGCACAATGGTTCTATGTTGGGTATCGTAACGGTCGATGATATTATGGACGTTTTAGAAGACGAGGTAACAGAGGATTTCAATGACTTTGCAGCAATCAAAAAAGGCACAGACGACAGAAAAATGACGCCATTTAAAACGGCAAAAGCACGAGCACCATGGATTGTCATCCTTTTATTCTTAGGAATGATTACAGGAAGTTTGATCAGTTTCTTTGAAGAAACCTTACAATCGGTTGTCTTACTCGCAGCCTTTATTCCTATGATTATGGATACAGCAGGGAATGTAGGTACACAAGCCTTAGCAGTAGCGGTTCGTAACTTAACGATTGAAGATGATCAAGACAAAGAAAGTCTCTTCCAGACAATTAAAAATGAACTTGGAGCAGGGGTCTTAATCGGTATCTTAGCAGCAGTAGTTGTGAGTGGTATTGTGTTCGTTCTTCATGGAAATGGCGTGCTAGCTCTGATCATTAGTGTTTCTATGTTGTTAACGGTAAGTGTATCTACAGTTATGGGGACCGTTATTCCTGTTATTATCAATAAGTTTAAAATAGATCCAGCAGTAGCTTCAGGTCCGTTTATTACAACAATCAATGATTCATTGGGATTATTTATTTACTTTTCTATTGCAACACTTTTCCTTGAGCACTTATAAGAAGGATTAAAGGAGTTAAGAACAATGTTATGTCAGAAATTCAACTTTTTCTTTGATTTACTTACAAAAAGTTCTTATTGATGATATACTGTTGTTGTTTGAAAGTAGAGGTGAACATACATGATTGAAGCAACAGAGAATAAAATCATTTGTCCAAAGTTTGAGCAAACTTTTTCTATACTTGGAAAAAAATGGACTGGACTCATTATTGATGTTTTATTGGATGGACCTCGTCGTTTCAAAGATCTTTCAGAGTCGATACCTGATGTAAGTGATCGTGTTCTAGTAGAAAGACTGAAAGAACTTGAACAGGCTGATATCGTGACTAAGAATCTTGATGAAGATTGCGAAATCAAATCTGGATATTGTCTAACGTCAAAGGGCGCAGCTCTTGAAACAGTTATGAGAGAAGTACAAGGCTGGGCTGACGAATGGATTAGTGCTGAGGAATGCCATAAACACCTATAATCGGTTTCAAAACCAATAATATAAATGAAAAGCTATTGTTGAAAAAGAGTAATTCAGTGGACTATCAAGAGAGCGAATGCCATTGGCTGAGAGCATTCGTATAAAAAGCTGAATGAAGTTCACTTTCAACGTTCTAGAGCTCAAGGTCTGCGGATCATTTGCTTTGGTTAAAGCGGATTTCGTATGACAGAAGAAATCTCGGTATGCGCCGTTATGCAAAAGTGTAAGACTGGCTTGATTCAGTTTTAAACAAGGGTGGTACCGCGTGTTGACCTCGTCCCTATATTGGGATGGGGTCTTTTTTTGTTCAAAAAACTACATAAACAAAGGAGAGAGATTATGGAATTAAAAGATAGATTATCAGACATTTCAGCAAAGGCAAAAATTGAAATCAATGCAGTAACAACTATGGAAGAATTAGAAACATTGAGAGTCGCTTATTTAGGGAAAAAAGGTGCGTTAACCCAAGTGCTTAAAGGAATGAAAGATCTATCTGCTGAAGAGCGTCCAGTGATCGGGCAGCTGGGAAACAAAGTTAGAGACGAAATCACGACTCAACTAACTGAAACGAAAACGTCTATTGAAAAAGAAGTTTTGAACAAGCGCCTTTCAGAAGAAACACTGGACGTTACTCTTCCAGGTATCAAACCGAAAAAAGGTCAAGCGCATGTCATCACGCAAAGTATAGAAGAAATTGAAGATCTTTTCTTAGGAATGGGTTATCAGATTGTTGAAGGAAATGAAGTGGAAGAAGACTATTACAACTTTGAACGTGTCAATCTTCCACAAAACCACCCAGCTCGAGATATGCAAGATACATTTTATATCACTAACGAGATTTTACTGCGGACGCATACGTCTCCAGTGCAAGCGAGAACGCTTGAAAAGCATGATTTTTCAAAAGGACCCCTTAAGATGATCAGCCCTGGAAAAGTTTACCGTCGTGATACAGATGATGCAACGCACTCTCATCAGTTCCATCAGATTGAAGGTTTGGTCATTGATAAGCATATTACAATGGCAGATCTTAAAGGAACACTAGAAGCACTCGCTAAGAAAATGTTTGGAGAAAATCGTGAAATTAGATTACGCCCGAGCTATTTCCCGTTTACGGAACCTTCTGTAGAAGTCGATGTCAGCTGCTTTAAATGCGGTGGCAAAGGATGTAACGTCTGTAAACAAACTGGTTGGATTGAAATTCTTGGAGCCGGCATGACACATCCAGAAGTGCTGAGAATGTCCGGTGTAGACCCAGAGATTTATGGTGGATTCGCATTTGGCATGGGACCAGACCGCATTGCAATGCTGAAGTACGGAGTCGATGATATCCGTAATTTCTACTTGAACGACCAGAGATTTTTAGAACAATTCAAGGTGAAGGGATAAGATAAAATGAAAGTATCATACAACTGGCTATCAAATTATTTGAATTTAGAAAACACAACGCCTGAAAAGCTTGCTGACCAGATTACGTTGACTGGTATTGAAGTGGATAGTCTCATCGAAATGGGCAAAGGCTTAAAAAACATTGTAGTCGGAGAAGTAAAATCTATTGAAAAAATGGAAGATTCCGATCACTTAAACATTACACAAGTGGACGTTGGTGAATCAGAGCTGTACCAAATCGTCTGTGGAGCTCCTAACGTAGATAAAGATCAGAAAGTTATCGTGGCTCTCCCTGGCGCAAGACTTCCAGGAAATTTCAAAATCAAGAAAAGTAAGTTGAGAGGACATGTTTCAAACGGTATGTTATGTGCGCTTGATGAACTTGGATTTTCAGATTCAGTGATTCCAAAGCATGCAGAAGATGGTTTGTATCTTTTACCGGAAACAGCAGTCGTTGGTGAAAGTGCATTACCATATGTTGGACTAGATGATGTATTGATCGATTTAGATATTACACCGAACAGAGCTGATGCAATGAGTATGCGTGGCGTAGCGTTTGAAGCCGGTGCAATCTTGTCTCAAGTGCCGACTTTTGAAGATATCCAAGTACCAGAAGATCCATCGAGTTCGATAGAGGAATGGATCAGTGTATCAGTTGAAAACCCAGAAGATACACCGTACTATAAATCGCGTATTGTAACGAATCTTACTGTTACCCAAAGTCCATTATGGTTGCAACGTAGACTGATGAGCGCTGGGATTCGTCCGATTGATTCGGTCGTCGATGTTACAAACTATATCATGCTGGAATATGGACAACCGTTGCATGCTTTTGATTACGACTTATTGGATTCCAAAGAAGTTCATGTAAGAAGAGCGCAAAGTGACGAGATGATGACAACGCTTGATGGACAAGAAAGAACTTTGACAACCGAGAATTTAGTCGTAACAAATGGTAGTAAACCTGTTGCACTAGCAGGGGTTATGGGCGGTCAAAATACACACGTAACGGAAACAACTCGTACCGTTCTAATAGAATCAGCAGTTTTTGAATCTTCTTTGATCCGTAAAACTGCCCAATCATTGAATCTTCGAAGTGAATCGAGTTCAAGATTTGAACGTGGATTGAATCTAGGAACCATTCAAGATGCTTTGGATCATGCAGCTGTTTTAATGTCAGAAATAAGTAACGGTACAATCATTTCTGGAGTGGCCGAAGCAAATGATCAACAGGCAATTGAAAAAGAAGTTTCGATTACTGTAACAAAAATCAATCATGCATTAGGAACTGCTCTTTCTCTTGAAGAAGTGGCTTCCATTTTCACAAGGTTGCAATTTGACTATAGATTGATTGAAGATCAGTTTATTGTAACAGTACCTTTAAGAAGATGGGATATTTCGATTGAAGCAGATTTACTTGAAGAAGTGGCACGTATTTATGGCTATAACAACATTCCTTCAACACTACCTGTGATGGAATCTACCCCAGGGGAATTAACGGACAAACAGCGTCTAACGCGTAACATACGTAGATTTCTTGAAGGGAGTGGGCTAGCTCAAACAATCAGTTATGCACTAACGACTCCTGAAAAGGCAGCAAGATTTAGTATGAAACCTTCTAAGACAACAGAATTGGATTGGCCAATGAGTGAAGAACATAAGTCACTAAGACTGAGCTTAATTAGTGGTCTAATCGATAATGCTGCGTACAACTCGGCACGTCAGACAAAAAACAGTGCTTTGTATGAAGTAGGACATGTATTCTATGAAAACCAAGCGTCTGCTTTGCCTATTGAGGAAGAACACGTGGCTGGTCTGATTACAGGATCTTTATCTGAACATACGTGGCAGTCAAAAGCGCAGTCTGTAGATTTCTTTACTTTAAAAGGGATTATAGAAGAATTACTTGGGTCCATTGGATTCAGTGAAAAGATCTCGTTCACAGCTATTAAAACACTAGAAGACTTCCACCCTGGAAGAACAGCTGAAATTTGTATCGGAAATGATGTAATAGGTGTCATTGGACAAATCCATCCACTCATTGCACAAAAATTTGATTTAGAAGATACTTTTGTATTTGAAATGAGCGTTGAAGCGCTTGTAGAATCTGAAAAAGATCCGGTTCGTTACCAAACGATTCCTAAATATCCTGGAACTTCTCGTGATATTGCCTTACTTGTTCAAGATACGGTTACACACAATCAAGTCATTTCGACAATCGAAGCAAACGGCGGAAAATGGCTGAGAAACATCCAGTTATTTGATCTTTACCAAGGAGAACATATCCAAGAAGGTCAAAAATCCCTTGGGTATTCGCTATCTTACTTGAATCCTGAAGCAACTTTAAAAGAAGATGAAGTAAACCAAGACTTTGAAAAAGTTAAAGCAGCCCTTGTTCAAGAATTAGATGCTGAGATACGTTAAAATAAGATAAGTATATTCAACTAAGTTCTGAACAACGTGAATTTTTGCGTTTGGAAAAGAGAACGAATCCTATCAAAGCGATTAGGTAATCCGGACAGTCTGGACAACCTGATCGCTTTTTGGCTTTGAATCAGAAATAAAAAATTGTGAATAAGAGGAATGGAGTTTAGAAATACTAGAAACATTGAAGCGTTTAAAGAAGCAAATAATAAGCAATTGGTGCAAGTTCTTTTTTTTCATGTTATTATAATAAGGAATTTGTATATCTAGGAGGCAGGTCTATGCCTGAAGAAAAGAGAAGGTTCAAAGCTAAAATTGCTGGCGAAACGTATACAATCGTAGGGCCACGCTCAGAGCAACATATGAAGACCGTTGCTCAGACAGTGGACGAACAGATGAACCAACTGAAAGAAATGACTAAAGGTCTAGATCCAGAGAAGAGAGCTATATTGATGGCGATTAACGCTGTTTCAGATCAACTCGAGATGAAGAAAAAAATAGTGAAGCTCGAAGAAAGAATAAATGAATTGGAAAATGAACGCTCATGACCTAACTTGATCGTTTAGCCATTAAGGAGAGCAAAAGTACCATGGTATTCACTCTAATTATATTATTTTTATTACTCATATCGCTCTATAGTGGAGCAAGAAGAGGACTGATTTTACAATTGGTCTTAACAATTGGATACTCAATATCCTTTTATTTCGCATTACAGTATTACCAAGAAGTAAGCGAATTTGTAAGAATGCTTGTGCCTTATCCGAGCCCAGTTTCAGCTACAGATAATCCTTTCGTTTTATATGGAAGAGAGATTATTTTCAATTTAGATCAAGGGTTTTATAATGGCGTTGGCTTTATAGGAGTCTTGATAATCGGTTGGATCGCAACACGCTTTGTTGGAGGGCTACTGAATTTCATTTCAGAGATTCCAATATTAAAACAGCTGAATGCCATAGGAGGCGCAATCATTGGATTGCTCGTCCAGTACGTTGGAATTTTTCTAGTTTTATTTCTATTATCTACTGTACCAGTAGGTTGGATTCAAAATCAGTTTGAGTCTAGTACAATCGCAAAAAAAATCGTGTCGGATACTCCAGAATTATCTTATAATATTTACGAATGGTGGATCCAAGAAGGCTTAAGAGAAGATGGCATAACTGAATAAGTTTAAAACGAACGAGCATCAGACGACAAATATGATGGTGTTGATCTGGTATACGTAGGCTTAAAGCACGTATCCAGCAACACTTTTTTTGTCGGTACTTGTTAATACGAATTAGAGAGGCTTGATAGAATGAAGATGAAAATCGAAAAATCATTCAAAACACTGGATTTTCCTAAAGTAATGAATCAACTATCGACTCATGCAGTTTCAAGTTTAGGAAAAGAAAAAATCCTAGCACTTTCTCCTTCATCAGATTATGAAGAAGTGAAAACAAGACAAGAAGAGACTGACGATGGCGTCAGAATACTAAAAATGCGTGGGGGCATTCCATTATCACCCTTCTTAGATATCAGACCGCACTTGAAACGTGCGAATATCGGTGCTGCATTGAATGGCCAAGAGATAGCTCAAATCGGTAAAGTAATCCAGAGTGTAAGAGAAATCAGCCAATTCTTTACCCAATTAAAAGAAGACGAAATAGAATTAAACCAGCTTTATAAAATCAGTAATCAGTTTGTCTTATTAAGACCGCTTGAAAGAACTATTTACTCGGTTGTAGATGAAGGTGGATACGTTTTAGATGACGCAAGTACGAAGTTAAGAGGTATCCGAACGGCTATCAAACAAACTGAAAATAGAGTACGTCAGAAGCTTGAGAGTATCGTTAGAGGGAGTCAGGCAAGGTTTCTGACAGATGCGATCATTACTATGCGAAATGACCGTTACGTGATTCCAGTAAAGCACGAGAACAGATCGACCTTTGGTGGTGTTGTACATGACCAGAGTTCAACTGGCCAAACGCTCTTCATCGAACCGCAAAGTGTTGTGGATTTGAATAATCGTCTAAAACAATACCAAAGTGAAGAGCGTAGTGAAGTGGAAAGAATTCTTGCTGAATTAACCAATGAGATTATGCCGCACACAGCTGAAATCGAACAAAACATGACGGTTTTGATTTTACTGGATTTTGTGAATGCTAAAGCGAAGTATGCAAGAGAAATCAAAGGAATTAGACCACTGATTAGTAAAGAAAATCATGTCTCCTTTATTCAGGCAAGACATCCTTTACTAGAAGAAAATGACGTCGTAGCAAATGATTTGATTCTAGGTGAACAGTATCAAACGATGATCATTACTGGACCAAATACAGGGGGAAAAACAGTTGCTTTGAAAACACTTGGCTTACTTCAATTAATGGGACAATCTGGATTGCAGATTCCTGTAGAAGAAGAAAGTGTTATGGGTATTTTTTCAAGTGTATTTGCGGATATTGGTGATGAACAGTCGATTGAACAGAGTTTATCAACATTTTCATCTCACATGACGAACATCGTTAATATACTAAGTAAAATTGATGAAAACAGTTTGATTTTACTAGATGAACTAGGTGCTGGTACGGATCCTCAAGAAGGTGCTGCTCTAGCAATCGCAATGCTTGATGCAATAGCTGCTAAAGGAAGCTATGTGCTGATCACTTCACATTATCCTGAGTTAAAGGCTTATGGATATAATCGCCCTCAGACGATCAATGCGAGTATGGAGTTTGATGTTCAAACTTTGAGTCCTACGTATCGATTATTAATAGGAATACCAGGACGAAGTAACGCATTTGAAATTGCTAAGCGATTAGGGCTTGAAGAGGCTATCATCGAGTCAGCTAGACAATTGATGAGTGGTGAAAGTCAGAGTGTTGATGAAATGATTCAAGATCTGGAAACAAAAAGAAAACAAGCAGATCAAGCAACAGTATCTACTAAAGAAGAACTGAAAAATGCTCAGAAGATTCACGAGGAATTGAAGACGGCATTCAAAGATTATGAGATTGAAAAAGATAATCTTAAGAAGAAAGCAGAATCAGAAGCTAATAGAATTATTGAGCGGGCCCAAAAAGACGCTAATGATATCATAGAAAATCTTAGACAAAGACAGCTCGAAGGACAAGCAGGCGCAAATATCAAAGAGCACGAATTCATAGATGCTCAGACGAAACTAGCCAACTTAAAGACAGAAGAAGCGGCTTTAAAAAAGAATAAAGTGCTTCAGAAACAAAAACGCAAAAAAGAATTGAAACCTGGAGATTCTGTTCAAGTAGAATCTTTAGGTCAAAAGGGTATTTTGATTGAAAAATCCGGTAACAAACAATGGGTCGTGCAAATGGGAATGCTGAAGATGAAGTTGAACGAAAGTGATCTTACGCAGACTCAAGCTGAAAAAGAACCAAAACAAGCTCGTGCTTCATTGAAATCTTACTCTATGGGCTCTGTATCTACAGAAATAGACTTAAGAGGAGAAAGAGTGGAATCAGCTCTAAACCGATTAGATCAATATCTTGATCAAGCTATTTTGTCTAATTACCCTAAAGTCACTATTATTCATGGGATGGGAACTGGAGCAGTAAGAAAAGCTGTTCAAGATTATTTGAAAAAACATGCTCAAGTAAAAACTTATGGAGATGCTCCAGCAAACCAAGGTGGTAGCGGAGCTACAAACGTGACGTTTAAATAAATTTATGACAAATCAGCAAATATAGCTCAAAGATTAGATTTTTTGTCTAATCTTTGGTATACTGTTTTTGTTGCAATAAAAACTTACTTTTTATTAGTAAGAATAGGAGGATATCATTATGGTTAAAGAATTAACAGATAATACTTTTGAAGAACAAACAGACGCAGGATTAACATTAGTTGATTTCTGGGCTACTTGGTGCGGACCTTGTCGTATGCAATCACCAGTTATTGATCAATTAGATGAAGAATCAGCAGGAGACGTCTCGTATTATAAAATGGACGTTGATGCAAACCCTGAAACTCCAGGTAAATTTGGAATTATGAGTATCCCAACGCTATTAGTTAAAAAAGACGGAGAAGTTGTGGAGAAATTGATTGGTTATCACAGTAAAGAACAAATTGAGTCTGCGCTTGCTAAACACAAGTAAAACTTAAGATAGATACTGAGAAACAGTCCTTATTTAATCTGCTGATATAAAGGGTTGCTAGTTGTACTAGTACTCTTTACAGCAATACTAAATAAAGGGCTGTTTTTTTAGTGCTAATGTATCACTATCTTCTGGGTTTAAAATGTGTCAGCTTTTCAACAGCAAAATTACTAATATAATCTATTTCGCTCAATGGGTATCAATTTTAAAGGATTTGAGCTAAACTAATTTTAACGATATATAATTAAGAAGATTTTTTTACATCTATCTGGATTGTAACAATGTTAATATAATCCGTTTTAAAATGGATTGAAGAACTCTTTGAAAGTAGAAAATGCCTATTATATGTCCACTTAAGGAAGAAACGGAGTGAGCAATAATGACCCAAAATAGAACCCTTAAGACCGAACTGGAAGATGCTTTAGAATATGGGTATGTCGTTGAGTGCAAAGACAGAACCGTACATCTTACAGTAGAAGCAAGAGATGTTTTCCGTAACGCTGACGATGAGATTGATTGTCCCTTAGATGTCGTGTTGAGAAAAAACGACTTCTCTTTACAAGACTTGATGTCTTGGAATGCCCGAGAAGTTCGATTTATTCAATTCGCTGAAGACGGTACTGAAATCACTTTGAACAGCGTAAGTTTAAATGTAAATTTATAGAGCTTGATTAAAAATTGAATAGCAAACTAATCAAGAGTTTTTGAAAATTCAGCTAATCACTTAGCTTAATTTTTGAACGCTTTTTTTTGTATAAAAATAAGACAATCCGAAACTGAGTAATGTTATGCCTCAGCAAGAATTGACTTATCTTTTCTGTGATTATAAAATGGGTTCTTTAGGATCCGTTTGGATATATAGATAGGCCTGTTTCTTTTTAGGTTTAACTTCAAAAATCGCCTCAGTGAATAGTTGATGAATATCTTGAAGTTGTTGTGCTAAAAATCCTGCTTCAAGCGAGAATGAAACAGACGCATCTTTGCTCAATCTAGCTTCGATAATTTCTCCCGATAATACATATTCGCGCGTTTGTTTTCTTTCACTCACAAAGGTTAATTCTCCAAAGCCATTCTGCTCAAATTTTGAAAATAGAGACGCTTCATCTTCGGACGGATTTTTGCGGGCTAGTTCTTTTCCTGCCCAATATAAGATATCATTTATGTCAGTACCTAAAAGATTTGGAAGCAATTGATCTCTTAATAGAGTAATTGCCTGGAACTGCTTTTCATTGTTTTGTTCTGTCAAAATTAACCCACCTCAAACATTTACTATTCTTATCTAAACTATTATAACGCAGATGTGTTATCTTTTCTAACAAAATTAAAAGCTAATCACCTTAATCAGTGAAGGTTATTTCATTAAAATTTTATAATGAGTATAATTTCTATACGACGTACTACTTGCGATTTTTGTGTAAAAGAGGGAAAATATAGTGTATTATAAAATTGACTGAACGATAAGTGTAGGTCAAGAACATAACGATACTAGGTAAACTGACTTATCAAAGTATGGTTTAAAAAGGTTGTCAGAAGATGATAAAACAAGCGATAGGATTACTTGATTCAGGTGTTGGTGGACTCACTGTCATGAAAGAAGCGATGAAACAACTACCGAATGAATCATTTTATTATATAGGGGATACTGCAAGATGTCCCTATGGTCCAAGACCAGAAGAACAAGTTAAAGAATTTACTTGGGACCTTACAAAGTTCTTACTAGAAAAAAATATCAAAATGCTTATTATAGCTTGTAATACAGCTACCGCAGCTGCACTAACAGAATTGAAAAAAGAATTGGATATCCCAGTTATTGGTGTGATTTTACCGGGTAGTCGAGCTGCAATCAAAACAACAAAACTTAACCGGATTGGTGTCATTGGTACTGAAGGAACGATACGGTCTGGTGAATACAAGAAGGCCATCACAAAAAAACAAGCAAACACAGAAGTCTTCAGTGAAGCCTGTCCAAAATTCGTACCGTTAATAGAAAGTAACCAGTTCAGTAGTTCAATTGCTAAAAAGGTCGTTAATGAAAGTCTTCAAGATCTAAGAAGGAAGAAAGTGGACACACTTGTGTTAGGCTGTACGCATTACCCTTTGTTGAGACCACTAATTCAAAATGTTATGGGAGATTCAGTTACGTTGATTGATTCAGGTGCTGAAACGGTTAATGAAGTCAGCGTGCTACTAGATTATTACGATATGGCTGAAGAAAAATCAGACTATCCTAATGAACGCAAATTTTATACTACTGGTTCTGTCAATATGTTTAAAGATATTGCATTAGAATGGTTAGAACTAAACGAATGTTCAGTTGAACATGTCTCTATTAATAGATTGAAAGGAACTAAATTAAAACATGACTCAAGATAAACAAAACTATATCGTAATTGCAACAGAAAACAAAGGTAAAGCAGCAGAATTCAAATCTATATTTGAAAAAAGAGGACTCGAAATTCGGACGCTACATGATTATCCAGAACTTGAAAGTGTTGAAGAAACTGGAGAAACTTTTGCGGAAAATGCGTTATTAAAAGCAGAAAGTATTTCCAAAGCACTTGGAACGATGGTCCTTGCGGATGACTCAGGCCTTAAAGTGGATATACTACATGGACAGCCGGGAATCTATTCTGCTAGGTTTGCGGGAGAAGATAAAAATGATGCTCGAAATAATGCCAAATTATTAGGTGAGTTAGCTGAAATACCTGAAAGCGAAAGAACAGCTCAATTTCATTGTACACTAGCATTAGCAGCACCAGATAAAGAAAGCTTGACAATAGAAGCAGAATTAGAAGGTAGAATACTCGGTATTCCTAGAGGAAACAATGGATTTGGATATGATTCTTTATTCTATGTACCAGAAAAAGATAAAACGCTCGGTGAGTTGTCTGAAGCCGAAAAAAATGAAATCAGTCACAGAGCACTTGCAGTTAGAAAATTAGAAAACGTTCTAACAGATTGGATATCAAATTAACTTGAGGAGTAGACTCAATGAAAATATTAGCAGTAAGTGACAATCACGGAGATCGTTATTTTATGGAAGAAATTTTATCGATTTATTCAGAACAAGTAGATATATGGGTTCATTGTGGTGATTCAGAATTTGATGAAAAAAATCCGTTGTGGCAAAATTATCATACTGTTAAAGGGAATATGGATAGAACAGATGCCTTCCCTGAAACAAGAGTTGAAAGCTTTCACGAACAGAAACTAATGATCGCACATGGTCACCTACACAATGTGAAGTCATCTTTTAGTGCATTGAAACAGGAAGCGCAAAAAGATGATGTAAAACTAGTATTCTATGGCCATACGCATATACCTAGAGTAGATAAGGAAGAGGACATCTACTTCATTAACCCAGGAAGTTTGACTCAACCAAGAGGGCCTATCCATAAAGGTAGTTATGCAATAGTAGACATGAAAGGGGAAACTGGAGAAGTCACTTATTACGATATTGATCATAATAAGCTAGACCAGTTATCCGAAAAAATCACTCTATAGTTTTTTGAGTATATGCAATGAATCTAAAGAGGGTAGATCCGTCTACTCTCTTTTTCTATGCAGAAATTTATGAAATGAAACAGATCTAAATACTGTTTTTTCAGTAAATTAATACTTTCAGATAAGATAAGTTAAGTTTGTTAAAAAAGAATCTAAGAATCTTCTTTTATTTCTAGATAAAGTTAGTGTATCTATGAAGAAGGTAGTAAAATAAGATACGGATAACAACGTTTACAAGGAGTGAAACTATGATTGGTGAGAAAATCAAATCCTTACTAATTGATCAGGATAACCAGTTAGTTAAGCCAGCAGAACAAGTTGCTGTCGTAGGAACAAAGAATCGATTAAACCACGCTTTACTTATTCTAACAACAGATAAATATGCGGTCGTACCAGTGTTAGATGAAAAGTCTAGAATGAAAGGGCTCGTTTCAATGCCATCTATCATGCAGGCTATCATGGAGATAGAAGATGTTCATTTCGAAAAGCTTGGAGAAATTATGGTAGAGGAAATCATGGAAGAAGATTTTCCGTTTGTTTACGAAGATTTTGAATTGGAAAATGTCCTGCATATGTTAGTAAATCATGCGTTTATTACAGTTATTGACGAAGAAAAAACCTTTAAAGGAATTATTACTAGGAGTGAAATCTTAAAAGGTACAAATCGTATTGCCCATGAATTTGAGCGTATGTATGACGTAACAGAAAAAAGTAAAACGGAAATACAGAAATAAAAAAACGGACGAATCGGCTTTCGATTCGTCCGTTTTCTATTTTATTGAGAAGCTAAATCCATATTGATTTTTGGAAGTTCGATGCCTTCTTTTGAAAGAGCATCCACATATTTTTCATAAAATGTATTTCGAATCGCAAATTCTGTACCCGCTTTTGTATACATAATGATCTGGACAGCAGTTTGGCCAGAGCCTACAGGTACGAAAGAAATATTTGTCGGTTTAACAGTAATCTCTTCATATTGAGGAATAAATCTGGCATTTACACCTTCAATGATGGTTCTGACGTGATCAAGATCAGTATTCGGAAACAGCCTGATCTCAAGCATAACTCTCATGTCAGCTCTTGAACGGTTACTAATGACTGTGATGGCACGATTAGGAATAAAGTGAATCGTTCCATCGAAATCTTTCAATTTCGTTGTCTTAAGATTCACATCTTCTACAACGCCCATAATATCGTTGATTTTAACAACATCTCCAACGTCTAGCTGTTTCTCTAGAAGTATCATAAATCCATTGACGATATCAGACACGAATCCTTGAGCCCCAAGTGATAGTGCCAAACCAATAACTCCAGCACCGGCAATTAACGGTCCCAAATCGATACCGATTAAGCCAAGAATCGCATACACTAAAATGAAATAGAGTATAGAGTTATACAAGTTTTTACTTAACTTATATAGTGTATTATATCGGTTCGGTAGTGTGTGATTTTCTTTGATATATTTTCTGAAGATTGTTTCAATTAAGACATGACCTATCTTTTTTAATATAAAAAAGATAATTACACTCAATAATATCTGAAGAAATAAGACAATACCACTAATCATTACTTGTTGCCAATTAATTTTATTCCATAATTCTGCTAAAATACCGACTTTTTCGGTGATCTCACTACTTAATTCTGCACCTGCATCTGGATTTTCTTCGGTTGCTAAAAACATTTAAAAACTCCTTTTATATACTCTTTCCTTCGTTTGTAAACAATAAAACGATTGTACCAAATATAAAGGTACATTTCTAGGAACAGACTATAAGAATCAATTAAATCGGCAAAAGGTAAATTAAAAAGAATATATCCTTATTTTTAGGCGTATCACCATTGAAAAAATCTTCGTAAGTAGAATAAGCAGAACCATCAGAAGTATAACTTAAAAGCATTAAAGGTTTGTTTTTAGTTAATAATTTGCTTCCATCACTAGGAGTAATATAAGCATATGCGCCCTCATTAGTTTGAGGAAAGAAATCCAAGGCAGTTCTTGTACTAGATTGGCCGAATGAAAGACTCATTTTTGCAAAAACATCTTCAAATTCAGACGAATCTTCCTCTCTCGCTGGGGTTAACCCAAAAGAGTAGACCGCTGAAATTATATTGTCCTTCTGTACTTATGGAGGTTAGTAGTTGACTATCTGTTTTAGAAACACCTTCGTAATAGTCTAAGTATAGTTCAACACCTTTTCCTTCATAGTTCAATTCATGTTCACCGTAAAAATCGAATGACAGAGTATGAGGGTTGCTTGTGCTAGAGATTGTACGAAGGTGATTGTCTTGAAGCCCACCAACTTTATCTCCTTTGAAAGGCCCAATATTGTACTGAAACGCATAAAAGCCAACTAAAATGGCTATAACTAACAGAAATAAGCTCCATAATGTTATTCCTTTAGATAGTTTAATCTTATTATTTTGCTTTATAGTTGGCTTACTTTTCATATGATATCTCCTTAAGTCAGTTTGGTAATAGAAGTATTAATCTATTTAAATTCAAGATACAAAACAATATAATCTTCTCTATCCGCCATAGCCTCTGGAGAGATACTATACTCATAATCGGAGTAAGAACTGAGACTTGAAGACCATCCTAGCAGTGGGATTGGAGTGTTTTTCTTTATTTTTGTGGGTTCTGAACCTAAAAAGTTACTTGTAGCAAGGCCTTCCGTAAATTCTGGAAGGGTAGAGAGCGAGTCATTAAAAGACAACGACGATCCAGATAATTCAAGTTGAGCGTATAAACTACCAAATGATGGATCCTCATCAAAATCTGTAGTTCTGAGATCAGTGAGTCCCCATATCAATTGACCTATTGAGTCATCGCCTTCAAAACGGGAGATAGAGCCAAAATCAATCGTCTCTGAACGTTCATCATAGTGATAGTGTTCTGCATAAAATCTAATTTCTGATCCTGAATAATTCATTTCGTAAGCGCCCACTTGGCTAAACAATAAGGTTTCAACGCTAGAATGCTTATCGAGAACCGCTCGAATGTGTTCGTCGGGTAATCCTTTAATTTTATCGTTATTAAAAGGCCAATAGTTCATGTGATTTATGTAAAGTGTAGCTGCAATGATTAGTAGTAATGTTAAAGTACCGGTAATACTATAAAATGCTTTCTTATTAATATGCTTTCCTTTTTTTGAAGTTGAATCGCTTTTTTGCATATATGACACTCCTTTTATGTTTGTTTAATATAGATCATTATAAACTAGTTATGCTCTTTTGTATTGATTCTTTTGAACGAAGAAGTTTATTTAATACTAGATATTTTGTACCTGTATGGAAATCAACAATCTTACTATTTGCTTTTTAGATTTGGAGAGTGGTATTCTTATTTTGTAATCAAAAAAGGAAAGAGGGATAGTTATGACAGGTGGAGAAATCGCTGCTTTAATTGCCGCTGTAGCATTTGCTGTTCTGGTATTAGGACTTTGTTACGTATTATTCAAAGTAGCAAGCGTTGTATCAGAATTAAATACGACAATTGAAGAAGCCAATAAAAGTATTGGAACGATCACTAAGGATGCCGATCATTTACTGATTGAAGTTGAGGGATTGTTAAATAAAACAAATACAACACTTAACGATGTAAATGGTAAGCTAAGTCTTACAGATCCAGTCTTCAAAGCAGTAGGAGATTTAGGGATTTCAGTTTCTAGCTTGAATGATTCTACAAGAAACTTAACAACTCATCTAGCTGGCGCATCTAAGCGTGGGGCAAAAATGGGTGTAGCGAAAAAAGTTACTAATACTATAGCAAAATAAATGTGATCTAATAATCTATAGAATGGTTAGGGATCTCGAAACACAAATTTTGTTATAGAATAGAATTTAGAAGGAGAGCGAATAATCATGGGAAAACAAGATAGATCAGAAGGGTTTTTACTAGGAACAATCGTTGGAGCAGCAATTGCAGGAGTAAGTGCATTACTATTTGCACCAAAATCTGGTAAAGAGCTTCGCGAAGACTTGTCTCAACAAACTGACCGTGCTAAAAGCCAAGTAAAAGATTATGCAGATATTGCAAAAGAAAAAGGCATGGATTTAAAAGATACTGCTCAAAAAACAGGTACTGAATATGTTGAGAATGCTAAAAAAACATATGAACAGGTAGCTGATTCATATGGTAAAGATAAAGACCAAAACAAAAACACTTTAAATGATATCAAAGAAGAAGCTTCATCTATGGCAGAAAATGCTAAAGATATCGTTAAAGACGGTGTGAATCGTGATAAAGAAATCATGGAAAATGCTGCTGAAGATGTTAAAGAAACCGTCAAAGACGGCAAAGAAAAAGCCAAAAAATCTGATAAATATAATTCAGATGTTGAAGGTGCAGAGTCACGCACAATGTCATTTGATTATGATGAAAAGAAAATGTCTGACAGCGAAAGCAAAGGACAAAAATCTGCAAATACAAGTACCGAACAAACAAAAGAAAATGGTAATGATGATAAAGAAACAACAAATACTAACGTAGGGATCTAATCAATAAAACTTAGTATCAAAAGAGATGCACGCAATACTTTGTGCATCTCTTTTTTCTGTATATGAAACGGTAGAATAAAATAAGAAAGAGTGAAAAGTATGACGCTTGAAGAATTTATTAGATTATTGCTAGTTGGAGTTTGTTTCTATGTTTTAATGATAATCGTTTTGCGTATATCGGGTAAGCGTACACTGTCGAAAATGAATGCTTTTGACTTTGTTGTTACCGTTGCATTAGGGTCTACTGTTTCAAGTCTTTTGATCAACAACCAAACAAATCTTTGGCAAGGAGTCACTACGTTCTTTATACTAGTTGGTCTGCAATTTATCTCAACTTGGCTATCCGTTCGCTCCGAAACAGTTAGTAATTTATTGAAATCAAAACCAACATTAATTTATTATGATGATCAATATGATACCAGACAAATGAAAAAAGAAAGAATTTCTAAAGCAGAAGTATTACAAGCCGTGCGCTCACAAGGAGTAGATTCAATGGAGTCCGTATCTGCAGTTATACTAGAAACGGATGGAAAAATTTCAGTTCTTAAAAAAAATTCAAAAGATACGGTCAAAGATACACTATCGAATGTGAAATAATGTAAAAAAGCACGCTCCACTTTATCAAGTATGTTACCTGACAAAGTAAGAGCGTGCTTTTTATTGCAGACCTAAGTCTCGAGTTAGTTTGTTTGACTATAATGTGATCAAGTTTTTATTAGTACGAGTAAAAGGGACGCAACCATCAGCTGTTACATAGACACAGTCTTCAATACGAACACCAATCTGATTTTCAATGTAAATACCGGGTTCTAGGGAGAAACACATGCCTTCTTCTACGACCATTGTAGAGCCTTTAGATAAACTAGGATATTCATGAACCGTTTTACCTAAACCATGTCCTAGACGATGCGTGAAGAAATCACCATAACCAGCTTCTTCAATAATAGAACGTGCTATTTCATCTAATTCTCCAGTAGTAATTCCAGGTTTAACAGCGGCTTGAGCGGCTGTTTGAGCAGATAAAACGACTTCATAAATATCTTTTTGTTCTTGAGAAACGGACTTGAATGCCACAGTACGTGTTACGTCACTTGTATATCCTTCAGCAACAACACCCAAATCAAACAACACGAGTTCATGCTCTTTTAAGGTTCTTTCACCAGGATTTCCATGAGGACTACCTGCGTGATCACCGAATAAAACCATCGTTTGAAAACTCATCTCAGAGATGCCACGTTTTTTCATTTCATATTCAATTTCCGCTACGACTTCTTGCTCGCTAATTCCAACTTTTAAAGCGTTTATACCAATTTCTAATGCTTTGTCTGCCATTTCTCCAGCATATTTCATTTTATCGATTTCATCTATAGATTTGATCAGTTGTATATCTTGAATCGCAGAAGAAATATCCATCGTTTCTTGAGCGTTTGTACTATGCATTAAGTAATTGTAACGTTCTACCGTTAAATTGTTTTCAATAATCCCCATTTTTTTAATTGACTGATCATACGAAGATAAATGAGATTTAATAATTGCCCAAGGGTTTTCTTCGTCTTTGTAGCTAACAATGGTTTCGATAGAAGACTGATTTTCAGCATCTTTAGCTTCTAGATTAGGTGTAAAAAGAAAGTCATTGTCGTTCACTAAAAATAGTGCAAGCACGCGTTCATGAGGATCACTTTCAAATCCAGTAAAATATCCTACAAGATTAGGTTCATCTATATAGATTAAGTCGAGCTCAAGTTCGGTCATTTTGGTTTTTAATTTTTGCATTGGTTGATTCATAAATACATCGTCTCCTACATATTAGTTGATATTTCCATTGTAACATGATTATAATGAGAGAGCATAATGAATAAAGTAAGCCTTTTCTGAAAAAAGTAAAGAAAATTTCATGAAAATAGCATATTTGTTCTTGAAATCTCTTTCATGCTTTGCTAAAGTTATAAATGGATAGAATAGTGTACTTTGCGCTTGATGTGTAAATGACTTAAAAAATTATAAAAACTAAGAAACTAAAAGGAGAAAACGATGGATAAACAAACAATTACAATTTATGACGTAGCTAGAGAAGCTGGAGTATCTATGGCAACAGTATCTCGAGTAGTTAATGGTAATCCTAATGTAAAACCAACAACTAGAAAAAAAGTATTGGATGTTATTGACCGCCTAGACTATAGACCAAATGCAGTAGCTAGAGGACTAGCTAGTAAGAAAACAACAACAGTAGGCGTTATTATTCCAGATGTTACAAATCTTTACTTTTCTTCTCTTGCTAGAGGGATTGATGATATCGCGACCATGTATAAATACAATATTATCTTAGCGAACTCAGATGAGAACGAACAAAAAGAAGTTCAAGTGTTGAACACATTACTTGCTAAGCAAGTTGATGGTGTAATCTTTATGGGAAATAAAATTACTGAAGAATTACGTGCGGAATTTTCTCGTTCTCGAACACCAGTTGTTTTAGCCGGAACGGTTGATCCAGACGGCCAAGTGGGTAGTGTAAATATAGATTACAAATCAGCGACCAAAGAGAGCGTTTCGACTTTGATCGGAAAGGGCCATAAAAAAGTAGCCTTCATATCTGAAAGTCACGATGAACCGATTAATGGGCAATATCGACTTGAAGGATATAAAGAAGCTTTGAAAGAAGCAGGCATTGAATATGACGAAGAGTTGGTTGTACAATCAGAATACACCTATAAAGTTGGAGATGCAGTTTACGAGCAAATTTCAAAAGCGGGTGCTACAGCTGCTGTAGTAGCTGATGATGAGTTAGCAGTTGGGATTTTGAATGCAGCTCTAGATAGAAACGTAAGTGTTCCAGAAGATTTTGAATTGATTACTTCAAACAATTCTAAATTAACAGATATGACACGTCCTAAATTAAGTACCATTGTTCAACCGTTATACGACATTGGAGCAGTATCAATGCGTCTATTAACTAAATTGATGAACAAAGAAGAAGTGGATGAAAAGACAATTACACTTCCTTTCCACATCGCGGATAAAGGAACAACTAAAGAAGACTAAAATATACAAAAAGAGGCTGGGACAAAAGTCTCTGATTAATATTGTTCTGCAAAATCAGACAAGTAGAAAAGCCGTCAAATCAAGGGATAGGTATCCTAGATTTGACGGCTTTCTTCTATTTGGCTAGTTTTGTCCCAGCCTCTTTTTTCTTACTCCGTTTCGGGTTCATCAGTTGGATTATCTTCATCAGACGAATCTTCGTCTGAGGGAGGATCTTCTGGAGTTTCTTCCTCGTCTTCATCTGAATCTTCAGGAGGAGCGGTCCCACCATTTGATTCATCCGAATTATCCGGTTCTTCTTCCGACTCTTCAGGAATCGTTGTTTCTTCGTTATCTTCATTAGGCTCTTCGACTTCTGTGTTTTCTTCAGGTTCTGGATCAGGTTCTACCTCTTGTTCAGGTTCAGTTGTTTCTGGTGGTTCTTGAGGATCTGGTACGGCCTCTTCTGGAGAGACAGATTCATTTGTATTCGGAGCAGGGGAAGGGTCCTCATCTTCATCCGAGTTATTTGTGTCATCTTCCGTGTTATCGGATCCTGCAGATCCCCAAAATTCACTTAATTCTTCATCAGTAGCACCGATTGCAAAATCATAAGTGGTAGTTTGAGGCAAGTGAGCAGTGTTAAAATACTCATTGAATGTTTCACCAGATATAGAGCGCGAACCACCACCAGGAAGTTCAACCGTACCGGGTAACATACCCGTTTGGCTAAGAACGGATTGTTGAACAATGTTTTCTGGTTGGGCATACAGTTCTCCAGCTCCTAAGAGCTCAGGTCTTGTCTCGTAAACGCGATTAACAACTTTAGCCCAGAAGTTTCGATTTCTTAAACTTGCGGATTGTCCAAACTCATCAATCAAACCAACGACTTTATTATCATATCCAATCCATGTTCCAAATGTGATTCTGGGTGTACTACCGATATACCAGATATCATCGACTTTGTCAGATGTACCCGATGTACCTGTTTTAGAAATCCAGTCGGAATCAAAATTCAATTGACTAATTGTTCCTCTAGCTGTTCCATCAGTATGAACATCTCTTAAAATATCCAGTAAAAGATAATTGGTCTGAGGACTCCATACTTGTGTTTCTTCAGTTTGGTGCTGGAAGATGGCTTCACCAGAACTGTCTTCAATCTTTTCAATAACATAAGGATCAACATGCTTTCCGTTATTGGCAATACTTGAAAAAGCGCTGATTAAATCTACTGGTGCTGGTCCATTACCTACACCACCAATGGCGGTAGAGAGATTTTGACTATAGGCATCTGCTGGAACCTCATCAATTCCCATTCTATTCATATATTCGACTGGATTAATACGTTGTATTAACTCATTATAAATTTTAAGTGTAGGAATATTTTGAGAAATCGTTAAGGCTTCTCTAGCAGTCATCCAGCGATTAGTTATAGGACCAGCATTGGTCGGTTCGTAATCCTCGCTTCCTGGAATAGGGAAGATAACAGGAGTATCTGGAATAATTGTAGCTGGCGTTATCAATCCAACGTCTAAAGCAGGTCCAAAAGTAGCGAGCGGTTTAATAATGGAACCAGGGCTTCGGTCTGCTTCAAATGCTCGATTAAACACTGATGAATCATAATCTCGCCCACCTATAAAAGAAAGAACTTTTCCGGTAGCATTGTCGATCAATGATCCACTAACTTGTATCGGCATAGTAGCAGTCTGAGTAACATCATCAGCATCCACATAGGTATAAGTTCTTTCAGCGCCTAAAGTGTCGACTTGTTCAGCTACAACTTGTTCGACTGCTTGATGAACATCACGATCAATCGTTGTATAAACTTTATAACCACCATTTCTTAAGGCAGATTCAGCACGGTCCTTATACTCATCTCTTAAATTTTCATCAGCTGCTAATGTTTCAGCGCTGACTTCATCTTGCTTGATAAACTCTTGAGCAAGAATTTTGGTAGATTCCTTAATGGCAAGGTCGTAAACGTAAGAGATGTCATCACCATCGCTAGCTTCTTTTTGGATGAAGTCTTGTGTAACATCATAATTGATTGCTTCAGTATACTCATCTTCAGTGATATAGCCCTCGCGGAACATACGGAAGAGAACTTCATTTAATCTTCTCAAACCATACGTTTGATCTTCTTTTAGGTCTCCTGTCTGAGTATATGGACTATAGCTGATTGGACTTTGTGGCAAGCCTGCAATAAATGCAGCCTGGGGAAGTGTCAGATCAGAGGCTGGAATACCAAAAATACCTCGAGCTGCTTCTTGAACCCCAGCAATGTTTTGTCCTTTGTTGTTACGACCAAATGGAGAAATGTTCAAGTACGACTGTAAGATGTCATCTTTTGATAAAGCATTCTCAAGTCTCATGGCAAGCAAAATCTCATTGGCTTTTCTGGAATGAGAAACTTCGCTCCCTACAAGCTGTTGCTTAATCAGCTGCTGAGTAAGAGTAGAACCACCCGAACTTGAAGCACTATTTGTTAAATCCTGTACCAGTGCTCTAGCAACGGCTTTAGGGACAATTCCATTATGCTCATAGAAGTATTCATCTTCAGTTGCAATGATGGCATCTTTTACATAAGAAGACATTTGATCCAAATCAATTGAAGTACGAATTAAATCGCTTCGAACATCACTGATCACCTCACCACCCGCATAGTACATGGTGGATTTTAAAACAAAGTCATCGATTTGAGACTCCATTTCACTATATTCAGGAATTTCGCTGTCATCTACAAGTGAAGCGAAATATCCAATAGCTGCACCTGTTCCCAGAGAACCACCGATCAATAGAGTGACAAAAAATAGTACGACAAGGGTTTTGATAACTCGATAAGAGATATCGAAGTAATAAAAAAATCCTCGCTTTGAAGAAGTCTCTTCTGTTTTTTCTTTATTTTTATGTTCAGATCGCTTCATTTCAGACTCCTTTGTATATAATAATAAACAATGTATGGCTTGCTACATTATAGCAAATAGGGGGGGAAAGTGAAACTAGTACGATATATCAAGATATAAACGCAAATAATAAAACTTCTGAAAAAAGAATGTATGTTCAATATCATTTATAAAAACAATCCTTTAACAATAGGCATGCTGAAAGTGATCAGGCAGTCTGTTGTTAAAGGATTGTTTAAATAACTTTTAGACAGTTTCGGGTAGTTTTTCTCCAATTGCAGCAAGTTTATCTGCAACTTCTTCTCGGCTTAAATGATGTTCTTTTACATAACGGTTCTCAGGGGAAATACGACATTCATGTGTGCATCCTCTAAGGTACTTGTCTTCATTTTCTTCAGAAGAAATGATTTGACGGTTACAGAAGGGATTGCCGCAGTTTACGTAACGTTCACAAGGGGTATTGTCAAACCAGTCTCTAGCAATAACCGTTTTTTCTTTACGGTTAATTTCTACACTGATTCTTTCATCAAATACATACATCTTACCATCCCAAAGCTCACCTTGAGTGTCAGGGTTTGTACCATAGTTATGAATACCACCATGAAGTTGTGCTACATCCTTAAAACCTTCTTTAAGTAACCAGCCACTGAATTTCTCGCAGCGAACACCACCAGTACAGTAGGTAACAACTTTTTTATCCATGAATTTTTCTTTATTTTCCTTGATCCATTCAGGTAATTCTCTAAAGCTCTTGATATCGGGACGAATAGCACCTCTAAAATGACCAAGATCGAATTCATAGTCATTACGAGCATCTAATACAATCGTGTCTTCGTCTTCTAGTGCAGCACGAAACTCTTGAGGCTCTAAGTATGCTCCAGTAAGTTCGTTAGGGTTCAAATCGTCTTCCCCAAGATCAAGGGAAACAATTTCAGGTCGGTAGCGGACATGCATCTTTTTGAAAGTGTGCCCATCTGCTTCATCAATTTTGAACATCGTATCCTCGAAGCGACTGTCTGAACGCATAGCTTCCATATACTGTTCTGTTTCTTCAATAGTTCCAGAAACTGTTCCGTTGATACCTTCTTCTGAAACCAGAATACGACCTTTCAGGTTTAGACTTTTACATAATTCGAGATGTTGATCTCTAAATTGTTCTGGATTCTCTATATCTACATATTTGTAATAAAGTAATACACGGTAATTACTCACATTTGTTCCTCCTTGATGAACATTTGTAGCCAGACTGACTAACATTCTTAAACATTAAAATTATACATGATGAGGAATCAAATTGCAAGAAACAGTCGATGGAGTATCTGGAGATAGTCAAAAAGAAATTTAAGTGTAATATGTTTGAAATCTAATCATACAAAAAGAGTGCTATAATCTCTTTAGTCCTCAAAAAAGAGGATTTGATGAATTGAATCTCGAAATAAACTAAAATTAAAACTCAAACCAAACTCAAATAATTCTAGACAGTACTTTCTTGGAGGGAAGCAATAGTGAAAAGCAAATTAGTATTATTCTCAGCAACAACGACTTTATTATTAAGCTCTATGATCTCAGCTCCAATTGTATCAGCAAGTGAATTTGATAGTCAGATTGATGAAGCTCAAACGCAAGCAGAAGAAAAAGGTCAACAAGTTGATTCTTTAAATCAGACAATCGATGTTTTGAAAAAACAATCTGAAAAGACTCAAGCTGAATTGACAAAGATTAACAACGATATCTCTACTAATCAGACGTTTATCAAAGAAGCTGTAACACGTCTTGAGCAAGCACAAGTTGAATATGATACTTTACAAGAAGAAATCGCAACACTTGAAACATTGATCGAAAAGAGAAATGGTCAGTTAGAAGAACAAGCACGTAAAATTCAAGTAGATGGTCAAACAGCAAATTACATAGAATTTGTTTTAGACTCTGAATCTATCTCTGACGTAATTGGACGTATTGATGTTGTATCAAATCTTGTACAATCCAATAAAAGACTTGTAGAAGCACAAGTTAGAGACAAAGAAGCGGTTGTAACAAAGCAAAATAAAACAGAGCAAACAATTGTTCAACAAAACGCTTTAGCTGAAGAACTTGAACAAGTTTCTGCAGATTTAGAGCAACAACAATTAGAGCAAGAAGTTCTAGTTGCTCAATTAGCATCAGAAAAAGCAACAGCAGAATCTGATCGCACAGAATTCTTAGCTCAAAAAGCAGCTGCAGAAGAGCAAGTTGTTCAATTAGTTACTGCAAGAGATGAAGCAGCAAAAGCAGCTCAAGAAGCAGAAGAACAACGTCAACGCGAAGAAGAAGAAGCTGCAGCACTTGCAGTAGCTGAAGCAGCGGCAGCTCAACAAGCCCAAGAAGAAGCAGCGGCGGCTCAAGAAGTGTCGACTTCATCTTCAAATGGATCTACTGAAAGTACAGAAGTAGCTTCAAATGAACCAGCATCTTCACCAGCTCCTAGTGCACCGGCGCAGAATAATACGCCAGCACCAAGCGTAAGCTCAAACGAACCAGCTGTTTCAACTTCAAGTAACAACAACAGCTCAAGCAATACTTCTAGTTCAAACAACAATAGCTCAAGTAATACTTCTGGTTCAAGTACTGAATCTAGTAGCAATGCGAATAACCAAGCGGCAGCAACTCCTGCTCCCGCTAAAAAAGAAGAAACTAAAAAACAAGAAACACCTAAAAAAGAAACAGCTCCTGAACCTAAACCAAGTGGTACATCATGGAGTTCAATTAAGTCTATCGCTGATAGCAAACTAGGATCAAAATATGTATGGGGTTCTAGAGGACCGAGTACATTTGACTGTTCTGGATTTACAAGCTGGGTGTTCCGTCAAGCTGGAAAATCGCTTCCAGCAACTTCTGCAGCTCAATATGCTGGATCTCAAAAAGTGAAAAATCCTCAAGCTGGAGACTTAGTCTTCTTTGGTACAAACGGTAGAGTAACGCACGTTGGTATTTACGCGGGTGGCGGACAATTTGTCGGTGCTCAAACAAGTACTGGTGTTGCTTACACAAGTGTAAATTCTAGTTACTGGGGACCTAAATTGATCGGTTACGGTAGATATTAATCTTAAAATAAAAATAAAAGAGGCTGGGACAAAAGTCCCAGTTAAATAATAAGATCCACCGGGAAATCTACTTGAGATTTTCCAGTGGATCTTATTTGTTTATGTAAGCAAAAGGAGCA